>JBBRDN010000170.1:0-10263 GCA_038203875.1 Verrucomicrobiota bacterium | reverse complement strand
AGTGGTGCTACGACTGGTTCGGTGCCAACGCCTACACCAGGGAGACCGAGACCAATCCTTCCGGCCCGATCGGCGCGGACGGCGGCCGACCGAAGGACGCCCCCGGCCGTGTCATCCGCGGCGGGTCGTGGCTTTCGCCGGAAGGCGACGACTCCGCCTTCCGCACATCCGCGCGCGATCATCTGGAACCATGGCGCAGCCGCTCCGACGTGGGGTTTCGTCTCGTGAAAAACGGTCCGCCGTTTGGTGGGAAGCTCTGATCGCCCGAGCTCAGCGTCGGTTACCACGAGGTGGGTTGATGCAGCGCATTGTTAATGCCATGTCATGAGCGACTCCTCCGCAACAACAATGCCTGAACAGTAACAACCACTGAAGCCACTCCGATGATGACGTGCGGTAGATACGTCGGCCAATAGCCCAGAACGAACATGCGATACAGAAAGATGAGTGACCACGCGGAGGCAACGAACACAACTGCGCTCGCACACCAATGAGCCGTAGTCCGTGCGCGTCGCGACACGAGCCATGAGATTACTACGACTACGACTGCAGCGACAGTCGGCAACGCTCCAAAAAGTAACACGGTGCTCATGTGGCGTAACGTCCCGGATCATCGACCGCCGCTGGATCCGGGCTTTGGCAGCGAATCCAGCCTCCACAATCCGAACGAGTCTTAAACTGCGGTGCGCGGCGGTGGTTCGTGTGGAGCGACAAGTTCGGCACTGTCATTTTGGCATGACCGACTGAGGCTGCTGGTAGTGGACGCGCTGGCCCTTCCGGTCAAAGTCAGCGACCTGCAACGCGCCATCGTGATGGAGAAACGCCACTCGGTATCCGACCACGGTGGTGTGGTGCGTATGAACTTCGACTTTCTGGATGGATGCGTTCTGCTTAGACCGGACAAACGCTGCAAGAATCTTGTCCGGAACTCGGTCCAAAGGGGTGATGGTCGTATCAACGCCGTAATTAACACAGCCGGCGACCAATAACCCACAGCAAAGCCCGATAGCTGATGACTTGCTCATGGTGCTATGACGAACACGCTATTTGGTTGCACCCCGTGTGCAGCCGATCACACAGGACGACAAGCCATTGTTGTTTCCTTCCCTCTCGAATAAAGGGTTTAGGTCATTTGGCCAGCAACTTTGTGCAGCCTGTCACTCCTGCCAGCGTTCCGTAGCTGCAGCCCAGCGGACGGACCCGCTTTGTTCGCCGGGTTGCAGCGGGGTGGCAGCGGGCTTTAGCCTCCGTGCATGCGCACAGTGAATGTCCCGCTTGGCGGACGCAGTTATGACATCCTCGTCGGTGGCGGGTTGCTGAAGAAGCTCGGGGCGGAATGCCGGAAGCTCGGCTTGGGCGCGCGTTGCGCCGTGGTCACGGATGCCAACGTCGGTCCGCGCTACGCCAAGGCCGCCGTGGCCTCGCTCAAGGCGGCGGGCTTCGAGCCCATCGTCTGCACGGTCAAGGCCGGTGAAACGTCCAAGAGCCTCAAGGTTGTCAGTGCGCTCTACGACCAGTTCGCCGCGCATCGGCTGGAGCGGAAGTCCTTCGTGGTCGCGCTCGGTGGCGGCGTGGTGGGCGATCTGGCGGGCTTCGTGGCGGCGAGTTATCTGCGGGGGATTCCCTTCGTCCAGGTGCCCACGACGTTGCTCGCGCAGGTCGACAGTTCGGTCGGCGGCAAGGTGGGCGTGAACCTGAAGGCGGGGAAGAATCTCGTCGGCGCGTTCCATCAGCCGCGCCTCGTGCTCTGCGATCTCGACACGCTCCGCACATTGCCCGAGCGCGAGTTCCGCGCCGGCCTGGCGGAGATCATCAAATACGGGATCATTTACGACGAACCGCTCTTCCGCCGGTTGGAAGCGCAGTTGCCGAAGCTGCTGAAGCTCGACGCGAAGACGTTGGCCGAGGTGGTCGCGCGTTGCTGCGAGATCAAGGCGGACGTGGTGGGGCAGGACGAGACGGAGACGGGCCTGCGGGCGATCCTGAACTTCGGCCACACCATCGGCCACGCCATCGAGAACACGGCCGGCTACGGCAAGTATCTCCACGGCGAAGCCATCTCCATCGGCCAGGTCGCCGCCGCGCATCTGTCGAAGGAGCTGCTGCAACTGCCCAGCGACGCGGTCGAGCGCATCCGCCGACTGTTCGTCGCCGCCGGATTGCCGGTGACCATTCGGCTCAACACGGTGCAGACACGGCGGATGTTCGAGGCCATGAAGCTGGACAAGAAGGTCAGCGCCGGGGAGATCAAGTTCGTCCTCGCCGAGCAGATCGGCAAAGTGCGCTGGGGCTGCAAGGTGCCGGAGGGTTTGATCCGCGAAGTGCTGGAGCGGGTGAGGTAGGCAGGCGCTCCGCATCCTATTGTCAGGAGACTACGCGTTTATGCCGAACCGCGCCTGACGCTTTGGTCCCAAGGCCACCTTGCGAACGGAACGCGCTTCCTCATCCGGAACGTAGGGTGCCAAGAACGGCGGACGTTCGGAGCGGCCGGCGCGTTGCCAGTCGCGCCAGACGGTGCGGCCGACGAGGTCGCGGTCTAGGCCGCGTTCTTCTGTGAGGAACTTGAAGACGCACTCGGCCAGCCGCGGCAGGGCGATGCCGTGTTGCCGGCCGATGGTGCGGTGGAGGTAGTCGGAGAGTTTCCAGAGGCTCCAGAAGGGACTTGGGCCCGTTGGGTGTTGGTTGTTCGATGTTGGTTGTTCGATGTTTCCCTCTTCCTGGCTCCGCCTAGTCACCTCGGCGGCTACGGGAGCCCACAGGAGCGGCGTGCTTTCCACGAAGTTCCCGCTATTGCCCACGAGGTCCCAGAACTTCGCGAAGCGCCGCAGCGCTTGCATCGTGGGAAAGTCGAGGTCGCGGTTGCAGAGGATCTCGTAGGGCGGCACGGCGCCGTAGCGCATCTGGAAGGCCGCGTCGTGCCGGATGATGGGCGTGCCGCGAAGGCGCTTGAGGATGCCGACCTGGATCTCCTGCGGCCGCAGCGCGATCAGGCGGTCGAACCCGGCGGCGAAGCTTTCCAGCGTTTCGCCCGGCAACCCCGCGATGAGGTCGGCGTGGATGTGCACGCCGGTGTGGCCGCGCAGGTAGGCGAAGTTGTCGGCCAGTTTGGCGAAGTCGTTCCGGCGGCTGATGTTCTTGGCGACCTCGGGATGGAATGTTTGAATGCCAACCTCGAACTGAAGCGAACCGGCCGGAAACTTGGCGATGATCTCGCGGAGCTGCTCGGGCAAACGGTCGGGGATCATCTCGAAGTGGACGAAGAGCCCCGGCGTCATGCGTTCGAGGAAAAACTCGAGGATGCGACGGCTGACGGCGAGGTTCAGGTTGAAGGTGCGGTCGACAAATTTGAACTGCTTCAACCCGCGATCGAGCAGGCGCTGCATCGCTTCCAGAAACGGCTCCAACGCGGCGGCGCGCACGGGGATGTCCAGCGACGACAGGCAGAACTCGCAGGTGAACGGACAACCGCGCGAAGCCTCCACATAGACGACGCGATTCCTAAGATCCTCGTCGGTGTAGAGATCGTAGGGCAGGACGAGCTGGTCGAAGGTCGGGAGTTCGGCGGGGATGATCCTGGGGAGCGGCGATGCCGGATGCCGGATGCCGGATGCCGGATCAGAGGGAGCCAACAACGTGCGACATACTTCGGCGAATTTCAGATCGGCCTCGCCGGTGATCACGTGGTCGGCCAGGCGGACGATCTCCTGCTGGTCCACTTCGTAGCTCACCTCAGGACCACCAAGGATGACGATGAGATCGGGCCGGATGCGCTTGAGCGCGGCGACGACTTCGGTCGTCTCGACCACGTTCCAGATGTAGACGCCGAGGCCGACGATGCGCGGATTCTGCGCGAGGAGGACTTCCACGATGTCGAGCGGGCGCTGGTTGATGTCGAACTCCAGCAACGCGGCGCGCGGCCGCAGCTCGCCGAGATTGGCCAGCAGGTAGCGCAGGCCGAAGGCGGCGTGGATGAACTTCGCGTTGAGCGTGCTGAGGACGATGTCCGGCATTGGGGGTGAGGCTATCCTTGGACTGCGGACCTTCCCAAGCTTGATTCCGTGCCTTGTGCAGACGCGCCAGCGTTATCGTCACGCGTTTGTCACCGATCGTCTAATTTTCGACATTGTGCTGTTGCGAGCCGGCGGTGACCCTTCAGGTGAAACGTTCGCGCAGGAGAAAACGTTTATGATCATACCTCCAAATTGGACCCTTCCCGAAGCGATCAAGAACCGTCTTGGTCAAAACACCTATGGCCGGCAACGCGCCATTACCGAAGACGGTCATGTGTTGCTGGTGCTCCATCAGCCGCCCGGAGCCGACGATTCGAAACGCGAGGGCGTGCTCTTCTGGCGGAATCCGGCAGGCGAATGGCAGGCCAGCCGTGGCGGCTCCGGTCCCGGAGCACTGAAGCGCCACATCCAGTCGTTCGCGGAACTTGAGACCAAACTCGCCGCGGAGTTCGAGAATGCCGGCGACATCAAGGTCATCTTTGACCTCGTCGAAGCGCTCACGCCGCTGGCCCGTTCCGCGCGGAACATGCAGACCGCCGTGCAGGACGCGCGCGAAGTCATCAAGGGAGATCCGTTCATCATCGAGATGCGCGACCTCGCCTACGACGCCGAACGCAACATCGACCTGCTGCTCGAGGACGTGCGGTTGGGCATCCAATACCGAACCGCCCGCGAAGAGGAGAAGCAGGCCAAGGCCGGCCAGGAAGCGCTCCGTGCCAGCCACCGCTTGAACGTGCTCGCCGCCCTGTTCCTGCCCGTCACCGCGCTCGCCAGCATCTTCGGCATGAACTTCGTCCATCCGCTCGACGACAAGAACGGGCTTCACTGGTGGCTGGTGTTGGGTGCCGGAGTTGTCCTCGGCTTTGGCGTGAAGAGCTGGGTGACGGGGAAGGGCCGCGAGTGAACGGGAATCGGCGGAGAGGTTCCAGAGGTAGGGCCAGCCGCGCTGCGGCTGGCCGGCGAGTCGCAGCGCGACTCGCCCCACCTGTGATGCCGTGAACCACCCGAGTTGCAGAGCCGCTTGGGTCCGCTAGCTTCGCGCAATCGTATGTCCAAAGAACCAATTCTGACGCTCAAGGAAGGCGACAAAGCCCCCGCCTTCACGGCTCCGACCAATGGCGGAGGCAAGCTCTCGCTCGCCGATTTCAAGGGGCAGCACGTCGTCCTCTTCTTCTATCCCAAGGACGACACACCGGGCTGCACGAAGGAGGCGTGTTCGTTCCGCGACAACTTCGCCGCGTTGAAGAAGAAGGGTGCCGTCGTCCTCGGCGTGTCCGTCGATCCGGTGAAGGCGCACGACAAGTTCGTGGAGAAGTTCAAGCTGCCCTTCACCCTCGTGTCCGATGAGGACAAGAAGATCGTCGAAGCCTACGGCGTGTGGGGCGAGAAGTTCTTCATGGGCCGCCACTACCTCGGCACCCATCGCGTGACATTTCTCATCGGCCCAGACGGGAAGATCAAAAAGATATGGCCCAAGGTGAAGCCTGAGGAGCACGTCGCCGAGGTGCTGGCGGCCCTGTGACAGAAGCGGGGCCGATACCGGATGCCAGCTGCCAGATGCCAGATCAAAAAGGCCGGTCACGGGAACCTGACATCCGGAATCCGGTATCTGGCATCCGGTATCCGCCGCCACGCTTCATTTGACGTGCCGCGAGCCGACCCCTATCTATCCCGGCGTTAAACGCAGTTCACCAAACTAACCTGACTCTTTATGGCACTGACCGTCGGAACCAAAGCCCCTGATTTCACCCTCAAGTCCAAGACCGCCTCCGGCCTCGTGGACGTCAGGCTGAGCGAGAACTTCGGCAAGAAGAACACCGTCATCCTCTTCTTCCCGCTCGCTTTCACCGGCGTCTGCACCGCCGAGATGTGCGACATCTCCAACGGCCTCAGCGCCTACTCGGCCCTCAACGCCGACGTCATCGGCATCAGCGTGGACAGCCCGTTCGCGCAGGAGGCCTGGGCCACGAAGGAGAAGATCACCGTCAAGCTCGTCGGCGACCTGAACAAGAGCGTGACCGACGCCTACCAGGTCCGCTTTCCGATGCTCGCCGGAGTGGGCGACAGCTCGGCCCGCGCCGCGTTCGTCGTCGACAAGGCCGGAGTCATCCAATACGCCGAGCAGACCCCGACGCCGAAGGATCTCCCGAACTTCACCGCCGTGAAAGAAGTGCTCGCGAAGCTCCAGTAAGCCGGAGCGAACAGAACAGTTTCAGCAGACGGGCGGACGCAAGTCCGCCCGTTTTGCTTGAGGTAGGCCGGGTGTCCTCGCCCGGCCAGGTGGTATTTCATCCACGAAGGATACGAAGAGCACCAAGGAAGGTTGAGGCACTCACCAGAACTGCCATGCACTCTTCCACACGACCCAGATGGCGAGGAGGAAGTTGGTGATGGCGTGGGCGGCGATGGCGTCGCTAATGCGGCCCTTCCAGAGCACGAGCCCCTGGTAGGCGAAAGCGCAGAGGATACCCGCGAGCCATTGGTGATGGGTGAAGCCGAAGATCAGCGCGGTGATGACGAATGCGGGCCAGTGGAACCTGCGGTGGTCGACCTTCTCGAAGTCCGGATTGACCACGTAGCGGTAGACCGCCGAGCGGTAGAAAACCTCTTCCAGCGGAGGCACGACAATGGTCGAACCCAGCGTCCGCACGATGACGAAGAGCCACGCAAGGGTGGTTCCGTCGCCGAACTGGGCGAATGGATTCCAAGCGGGCGACGCCTTGGGTTCACTGCCTATCCCGATCTTGTGGAAGAGCGCGTCCTGCATCGGGTAGTAGGGATCGATTCCCACCCACAGCACGCAGACACCGATGCCGACGACGATGGCTTCCCAGGAGAACTTCCACTTCATCTCCGTCACCAGTCCGCGCATTTCCCAGACGAGCCAGGCTCCGACGATGGTCTTCGCGAAATAGATCCAGTAGCGGCCGACCTCCCCGAACGATCCCTGGAGGGAGGTCAGCAGGACAAAGACGACGAAGGGCACCGTGCGTAACAGCAACGGCGACTGGCGGACGGATGAAGGGAGCAGGCTCATGGCACGGCGCAGAAGGTGGCGAAGGGCCGTTGGAGGTCAACTCCGCCTACTTCATTTGTAGCGGCGTTTTCCGCCCCTGCCACTCGACGATGACGGTCGTCCGTTGGATCTCGGTCACGCGAGCACCCGAAACATCGTCACCCACTTCGACGTGGTGGCCGTTGATCAACGCGCTCGGGTTTTTCATGCGGAAGACGATGGCTTGGAGCTTTAGCTCGGGCATCGGCTGGGGCTCCGGTTTCGCCTGAGTCAGTGCAGGAACGGCCGTCGATTGCGGCACCGCAATCGGTGGTGCGGGTGCTACGGGCGGCGCGGAAGTCTTGGCGGGAAGCGTCGCTTGCAGTGCCGGTTCTGGGCGAATAACCGCGGCGATCGGTGGTGCCGACTGTTTGGGGGCGGCGGGTGCTGCTGGAGTTGCGGCCTTAGCGACCGCTGGTGCGGGCGGAGGAGTTTGGACGCTCGCGGCCGGTGCGGGAGCGGGTTTCATTAACGAGGCGACCTGAACGGTCTGTTGACCGGATGAGGCTTCACGCCACTTCAAGAAGAACCATCCGGCGACCACGGTGAGCGCGATCATTCCGGCAATCATGGCGATGGGAGTTGCCTGTCGTGGCTTCTCGGCGAGCGAGGCCGCGGTCACGGCCACCATGGTGGGCTCGGAGGCCGCCGCGATGGACGCTGCCGGTTTGGGACTGGTGCTGGCGCGCTTCAGCGCGTCGTTGATCAGGCTCATGCGTGGATCTCTCCTTCGAGTTCGCGGATGGCGCGGCCGACCATGCGGAAGTCTATTTTGCCCGCCTCTTCGACGAAGCCGGCGAGCAGGCATTTGTCGCCGAGGGCATTCACGAGGCGCGGGATGCCGCCGCTGTATTGATGGATGCGCCAGACGGCCGGCGCGCTGAATTGCGGCAAGCCTTTGGCGCCCGCGATGGCGAGACGGTGCGAAAGATAGCTGGCGACCTCGGTCATCGTCAGCGCGCGCAGGTGGAAGCGGACGGTAATGCGCTGGCGAAGTTGCCGGAGCGAATAGTTGTCGAGCCGTTCACGGAGCTCCGGCTGTCCCATGAGGACGATCTGGAGAAGCTTGCGCTCGTCGGTTTCGAGATTGGAAAGCAGGCGGACTTCCTCGAGCAGTTCGTTCGTCAGGTCCTGGGCCTCGTCGATGATGAGGACGGATTCGCGGCCGTGCTCGACCTGGTTGAGGAGAAATTCGTTGAGCTTGGCCAGCGTCTCCAGGCGGTCGAGGCCCTTCACGTCGATGCCGAACTCCATGGCGATGCACTTCATCAGGCCGTTGGAATCGAGGACCGGATTGAGGATGAGCGCGGTGGAGTAGTTGGGACCCAGCTCGTTGAGCAGGGCGCGGCAGAGCGTGGTCTTGCCCGCACCGACTTCGCCGGTGAGCTGGACGAAGCCCTTCCGCTCGCGGATGCCGTAGAGCAGGTGGTTGAACGCCTCGCGGTGCTTGTCGCTGAAGAACAGGAACCGTGGGTTCGGCGTAATCGTAAAGGGCGGCTCTTTGAGCCCGTAAAATTCTAGATACACGGCAGGTCAATGCCCGGGGACCGCAGCCCGTCCGGTTGCCGTGGTCCGTCTTCGCCGACCCGTTTCGTCCATGAAGCGGGCTTCGCCTTCGTCCCCACGTGGAGGACGATGGCGGCGAGGTTGTTCAACCCCGCGTTGTCATCCGGGCAATCGGATCGGGCCGTAAACGGCTTGAGACCTTCGTCGATCCCCGGACCGCAGATCCTCTGGGTGCACCGCTGCTGGCAGTGGCCTTGGTCGCACATGGTCAGTTCGTCCGGAACAGATCGTCTGTTCCCGGGGTCTTGCAGTCTTCGAATACCTGGTTGGGCCCGGCCGAACGGACCATCACGCCGTCGGAGGAGAAGTAGAACTGGATCGGCGTGCCCCACGGGTCGACGAACTCGCCCTTGGAATTCACGTCGCCCTTGCGACCCACGAGGATGAGAATGCGTTTGTCGCCTTGGCCGTTCATTGCCTTTGCGATTTCGATGTTGGAGCCCTTGGGAAAGGAGCCGATGAACTCCTTGTATTGCTGAAGCCCGACAATCAGTCCATCGGCCTGCTCGCGGAAGGCGACCAGCTTCAGATCGACCTTTGGCGCGCGTTTGGAGACGGCGAAACCCCACCCGGTGGCAGCTAGGGCGAGGAATACCAAAAGCGAAGGCCAGGTTCTCATGCCTGACAATGAGCAGGCCCCCGGCCATCCGCAGGCGCGGAAAGAGTCTTTGAGGAGCCCACCTCAGTTCTTCGGCGGCTACCGACTGACTGGAATCAGACTCCCGCCAACTCGACCGTGCGGGGCTTGAAGGCGATGGGCTGCTCGGCGGTCGGTTCTTGATCGTCGAAGTTGTGTTCCCAGTTCGGATCGAGCCCGAGGTCCTTCAGCATCTGGAGATCCTTTTCGACCGACTGGTTCAAGGTCGTCAGATAGTTGCCGACCATCAACGCGCTGGCGCCCGCCGTGAAGATCATGCTCTGGAGATCGCGGAGGTTCATCGTGCGGCCGCCGGCAATCATGATTTCCTGACGCGGAAGCAGGAGGCGGAAGCAGGCGATGGTCTTGAGGATTTCCATCGGCTGGAGTGGGGCCACGTTTTCGAACGGGGTGCCCTTGACCGGGTTGAGGATGTTGATCGGGCAGACGTTGGCCGCGATCTCGCGGAGCGACAGGGCGAGGTCGCAACGGTCTTCGCGGGTCTCCCCCATGCCGATGATGCCGCCGGAGCAGATCTTGATGCCCGCCTTCTTCAAGTAGCTGATCGTCTCCAACCGGTCGTCGAAGGTGTGGGTGGAGCAGGTGTTTGGGAAAAAGCGGCGCGAGCTTTCCAGGTTGTGGCCATAGCATTCGAGGCCGGCTTCCTTGAGGCGGTCGGCGATTTTCTGGCTCTTGATGATGCCGAGCGACGCGTCGGGCCGGGTCTTGCCAGTGGCCTTGAGGTCGCGGATGCGGTCGCAGACTTCGTCGAGCAGAGGGCCTTCCTTCAGGCCTTTCCACGCTGCGACGAGGCCGACAGCGGTGACGCCGTTCTTGTTCGCTTCATCGGCGGCTTCAAGCACGGGTTCGGGATCGATGAAGCCGTATTTGGGCGAGCCGGTCTGGTGGAAGCTGGACTGGGCGCAGAAGGAGCAGTTCTCCGAGCAATTGCCGGCCTTGGCGTTGACGATGGAGCAGAGGTGGATCTTGTTTCC
>JBBRDN010000169.1:0-10296 GCA_038203875.1 Verrucomicrobiota bacterium | reverse complement strand
ACCCAAACGAGAACCAGACCATCAGGAACGAAACACCGGATACACCGGTCCACTCGGCGACCTGGATCAACGGCGCCATACGGAACTGGGAAGTCCCGAGGAGGTTCCACGGGAAGCCGCTGAGGAACCGGCTCTGGGTCATCTCGAAGGTGACCCAAAGCGCTGCGAGACCGAGGCCCCACTGTTGCCGCCGGCCCCACGAGCTTTCCGCCATCGCATCGAACAACGATGCGGCATCGCCGCGAATCCAGCGGCATCCCAGCCAGGTCCAAAGCGCCGTGTAGAGCGCGAGAAATGCCGACAACGCCAGCCAACCTCCGATGGCGCCGGCCGGAAACGGAACCGCCAAGAGCCACCTCAGCGCGGTCAGCGAGAAGGCCAAGCCGGCAAGATATCCTCCCAGGAATGGTTTCCCAGGAAACGCCCACCCCGCCGTGATCAAGACCAACGCCGGAGCCACCCATCCGAACCCCGCAATCCCGGACGACGGAAACGCGAGAGCCCAGGCAACCCCGGCGCATGCGGGAAGAAGC
Organism: Verrucomicrobiota bacterium; assembly: GCA_038203875.1. Taxonomy (GTDB): domain Bacteria; phylum Verrucomicrobiota; class Verrucomicrobiia; order Limisphaerales; family CANJSG01; genus CANJSG01. Next base: position 9,763 of record JBBRDN010000169.1, on the reverse strand, counting down.
CAGCGCAGCTTTTGGGGGAACGTGGCCATGGATCCGGAGGATTTGATGTATGGCCGGACTGCGCAAGGCCCGCCGGGGGATCAGCGAACCGCCGGACCACCCTTCTTCCGGTAGATCAGGAACGACGGATGGATGAAATTGTAGCGGACGAACTGGTAGATCACGAGCCCGACGTCGACATACTCCAGATCGGGATAATTCTTGGAAACCCACGCGCGCCATTCGGCATTCGTCCACTGGGTCTGATGCAGCTCCAAGCCTTCGTGGATGTCAGAGGTTTCCGTGGTCGAGGCGATGAAATACCCGCCCGGGGCAATGTGTTTGACGATGTTGTCGAAGACTGCCGGGAGGTCCTTCGGCGCGATGTGCTCCATCACTTCCCACGCCGTGATCAGGTTCATCTGGGCCGGCTGCGTGTCCATCTTCACCTGGAACGGCTTGGTGATGTCGCCCGTGAAGAGGTTCGTGTTCGCATGCGTCGCCCAGTTGGCCCGGCGATGTTTCAGGGAGAAATCCGAGCCTTCGATGCCGACGCCCACCCATCCGAGCGACATGAAATCGATGACCAACTGCCCGCCCGCGCAGCCAAGATCCATCATCTTCAAGGTCTGGCCGGAGAACTCGCGCGACAGCTTGGCGTCCATGTGCAGGACGAACTTCTTGTTCGTGCTGTTGTTCACCGCCGTGCCCTTGGGCGCGATATGGTCCGGCGATTCGAAGGCGACAGGATGGTTGGTTTCGCGCTCCACCTTTACCTTCGGGATCGGCCGCCCTTTGCGGCGGCCGGGCGCGATGAAGAGCCAGAAGAATTCCCACGCACCCCGGTAGACGCGGACATGAACCTCGTTCCAAACCCGGCGGAATTGACCGGTGAAGAGGAAGCGGATGGCTTTGAGGACGTTTTCCAAAGTGCCGGGACGATAAGGAACCGCCTCCGCCGGAAACCAGACGAAAGTCTGCCGCTGATGCGGAATGACTAGGGAGTGTCTTCAAACTAGCTGCGGAGCAGCGGAAGACAGCAGCCCCGGGGTTGGGCGGATAAGTTACATGAGCTCCGGAGGAGCGGCAGATTCTCGGTCTTTCGCTCCTCCGGAGCTTGGCGGGTATCTGGGACATTAAACCCACAGCTCACGCTGTGGGCTAATTTCTTCCGCACCTCCGGTGCTCGGAATCGGGTTTGAAGAAACGCCCTAAGCTCGAAGGCCAAATACCGAAAGAAACCCTACGACCGTTGGTTCCATCCCAATTGGGCCTTTGACCTTCGCACTTCGTCATTTCTCGGCCTCAGCCGAGCTTCGCATACGCCGCCTTAGCCTCGGCCACGAACTTCCGGACCTTCTCCGGATCCTTACGGCCGGGAGAAATCTCAACTCCACTGGACACATCAACACCGAACGGTTGCACCTGCGAAATGGCTGCTCCGATGTTCTCCGGCGTCAGACCACCGGCAAGAACGATGGGCCGGCCTCGGTTTTTGGCTGCGATGGCGAGGTCCCAGTTGAACTTCTCCCCGGTCCCGCCATGGCCAGCCGCAGAATAGGCGTCGAGCAGCCATGCGTCCGTCGGGTAGTCGGTTAGTTGGTCCAATGACGCTTCGTCCTTCACGCGGAAAGCTTTCATCGTCATTAGGCCGAACTGCCCGCAGAACGTCGGCGGTTCCTCGCCATGGAATTGGAGAACGGTCAGTTGCGCGGCATGGATCGCCTGCCAGACCAGCTCATCCGACGGATTTACGAACACGCCGACGCGTCCGACCCAGGGCGACAATCCTGCGACGATTCCAGCCGCCTGCCCCACCCCTACCGCGCGCGAACTCTTCTCATAGAACATGAGTCCGATGGCGCTGACCCCGGCTTCCGCCGCCATTTGGGCGTCGTCCCGCGAAGTGATGCCGCAGATCTTGATCATGCGCCTACAAGCTGACGCACGGCGGCACCGATGTCACCCGACCGCATGAGGCTTTCACCGACGAGGATGGCGCGGCTGCCGCAGGCCTTGAGGCGCTCGACGTCGGCCCGGGTGAAGATGCCGCTCTCGGCCACGAGCAGAAAAGGTAGGGCGGGCATCTTGCCTGCCCCTGCTTTTGCACCCGAGGGCAGGCAAGATGCCTGCCCTACCTTGGCGGCCAACCGCTCGGTCACGGCGAGATCGACTTTGAAATCCTTGAGGTTGCGGTTGTTCACCCCGATGAGCGCGGCGCCGATGGTCAGAGCGCGGTCCAGTTCCTCCTCGTCGTGGACTTCGACGAGAACGGTCAGGCCGGCTTCCGTGGCGAGGTCGTGGAAGCGTTTCAGGCGTGCGTCGTCGAGGATGGAGACGATCAGGAGAATGGCGTCGGCGCCCCACTCGATGGCTTCGAGGATCTGGCGTTCGTCGATGATGAAATCCTTTCGCAGCAGCGGCAGCTTCACCGCTTGGCGGATGGCGCGGAGGTAATCGAGTGAACCCTGGAAGAACTTCTCGTCGGTCAGGACGGACAAACAGCTGGCTCCGGCGGCTTCGTATTCCTTGGCGATGCGGACGGGATCGAAGCCGGGACAGATGACGCCCTTGCTGGGCGACGCCTTCTTCACCTCGGCGATGAGGCCGATGTCGCCGACACGCGGCCGGGCCAAGGCGGCGAAGAAGTCGCGGCGCTCGCCATGTTCCAACATGGCATCACGGAGATCACCGGCGGCGATGATTCGCTCTGGCAGCAGCGCAACTTCGACCTGCTTCTGGGCGACAATGGTGTCGAGGATGTTGGGCACGGTTAATCCTCCTCGTCCTTCACGCCCTGCATCCGTTTGAGCGGGCCGCCGGCGCGGAGCCAGCCGTTGACGTAGGGATCGAGGTTGCCGTCCATCACGCCCTGCACGTCGCTGGTTTCGACGCCGGTGCGGAGGTCCTTCACCATGCGATAGGGCTGGAAGACGTAGCTGCGGATCTGGTTGCCCCAGCTCACGCTGCCTTTCTCGCCGTAGAACTTGTCCATGTCGGACCTCGCGGCGTCGAGCTTGAGGGCATAGAGCTTCGAGATGAGGGCCTTCATGGCCGTGGCGCCGTTCTGGAGCTGGCTGCGCTGGGCCTGCGAGGCGGCGACGAGGCCGGTGGGGATATGCGTGAGGCGGACGGCGGTCTCGACCTTGTTCACGTTCTGCCCGCCCTTGCCGCCGGAGCGGAAGGTATCGCGCTGGATCTCGCTGTCGGGGATGACGATGTCGGACTCGGCGATGTCGTCGATCTCCGCGATCACGTCCACGCTGGAAAAGCTGGTGTGGCGGCGTTTGTTCGAGTCGAACGGTGAAATGCGGACGAGACGGTGGACTCCGCGCTCGGCTTTGCAGAAGCCGTAGGCGTTCTCGCCTTCGACGCGGAAGGTGACGCTCTTCAATCCGGCGGAGTCGCCGGGCAAGGCGTCGGTGATCTCCCACTTCCAACCGCGCCGGTCGAACCAGCGGTTATACATGCGGGAAAGCATCTCGGCCCAGTCCTGGGCCTCGGTGCCGCCCGCGCCGGCATTGATGCTGAAGAAGCAGTTGCGGGCATCGTGCGGGCCGGTGAGGAAGACCTTGAGTTCGTTGACCTCGATCTCCTCGAGGAATCCAGGGATGTCGCGGTCGAGTTCCTTCTCGATGGCGTTCTGGGATTCCTCGGGTTCGGCATCGCCGAGTTCGAGCATCGTCTGGAAGTCGCTCAGTTTGCGTTCGCAGGAGGTGAGGGGCTCCAACTTGCGTTTGATGACTTTGGCCTCCTCGATCAGCTTCTGGGCCGTTTCGCGGTTGTTCCAGAAGGTGTCGGTGGCCATCTGCGCCTCCAACTCGGTCAACCGTTGTTTCAATTTGGGGACGTCAAAGAAACCTCCTGAGATGGGTCAGCTTGTCTGAGGCGGTGGCGATCTGGCTCTTCGCGACTTCGAACATAGGGGGCAGAACCTAGTGAGCCCGGCCACGGTGGAAAAGCCCAAAGCCGACGAGCAATGACGAAGGCCGCAGGCCAGACAACGAAGCGGTGCTGGGCGATGCTGAAGGCCTGGTCCCGGAAACCTGATCAGCGGCGACGTTTGAAGATGACCATGCCCATCGCGACGATTCCACCCGTCAGCAAGGCGATCGGAGCAGGTTCCGGCACGGCGGTGATCAACAGGTTGTCGACGCCGGCGAAGCCGCCTTCATTGTGGAACCAAAGGGTGTTCCAAAGATCGGGATCCGAGGCGGACACGCCCAGCGCATCAAGACCCAAGCCGACGTTCTGGAGCCCGGTGACGGGGTCGAAGGACGACGCGTTGGCGACCTTGCTCGCCACGCTGAACAGTCCGGCACCGCCGTTGGCGCCAAGGTTCATGGTGACACGGATCGTATACCAACCGCCGTCGATGAATCCGCCGGCATCGGTGCCGAGGCTGGATCCATTGAGGAACGTCGCGATGCCGCCACCGAGGCCGGTCTTGATCTCGAAGCCGTGCTGGTTGGCCGCGGAGTTCAAGGTGACTTTGCCGGAGCCATTGTCCCAACCGACGCCCACATAGTTCGACTGGGTGGTGCCGGCGCGAAAATCAAACTGCAGCGTGACCGTCTCGCTGCCATTGAGGGCGGAAAAGGCGCCCTGGTTCCAAGCAGAGGCACCGCGCCCGGCGCCCGCGTCGCTGAAGAGCGCAAAGCGGGTTGAATCGAATGACCCGCCGGAGATCTGGATTCCCGAGGCGCCATTGAACCCTTCGGAGCCCCAGCCGGACTGGCCGTTGAGATCGCCAAGCGAATAGGAGTTGAAGTCGTAGGTCAGGGCACGGGCATCGCGGCACGGCAGGAAGCACGATGCCGCAAGGGCGAGGACCAGTTTGGAGGCCTGGGTGAGATTTGATTTCATGGCAGTTTCTCAACGGTGAGATCGGACGCGGCGAAACCCTCCTTGAGGTGTGAAAAGCTTTCTTCTGCCTGGTTGAACTCCATCAGGTTCCTCTGGCACGGTCCGCCCATGCCTCAATGGAACAGCGCGACCGCTGGGGATGACGACCGGAGCCGGGCCCATGCCTGGTATCTCTCGGCGCTGATCGCGGCCATAGCCGGAGTCGCCCTGAGCCTCGTGATCTGGTCGTGGGCCAGCGCCGCGGCCGACCAAAACGCAGCCGCACGTTTCGGCGAACAGGCCCGGGCGCTTTCTGCAGCGCTCTACAACCGCTCGCAGGCGTTGGAACAGGGCCATGTGTCCCTGGCAATGCTACTCGCGACGGTCCCGAATCCGACGGACGAGCAGTTCACGCTGGCGGCCCATTCGATCCTTGCACCGAACACGGGGTTTGTCGCGGTGGCCTGGGCCCCGTTGGTGAAAGCCGACGGAAGGGACGAGTGGCAGAAGCAGGCCAGCCAACGCGTGGGACGGAAAATCGTGATCTGCGACCGTTCTCCCGAAGGCGTCTGGAAACGCTCCGAGACGAGGCCGTTCCATCTGCCCATCTCCCAGGTTGAACTCGCGTCCAGCATCGATCTGGCGCCGGGATTGGACCTGATGATGCCTGTGTTCGACATGATCGTGACGAACGCAGTCCGTCTCGGGGAGATTCCCCTTTCCGCCCTCGACACCGGAATCCATGGATCAGACACGGGGCCGTTGGCTTTCGCGGTCATTCCAGTCTACCGCGGCGGGAAGACGCCGGGCGACGAAGCTTCCCGCTGGGCGCTGTTCAATGGCGTCCTCGTCGTCGCCCTTTCGCCGATGCAGACGATCAACGCGGCACTCGATCCGGGCCTGACCAAGGAGATCGACCTGCTGGTCGGAGACATCAGCACCAAGGGCGTCATGATGGCTACCCACTACCGGCCGGCCGGGCGGAACTGGGAGACCAATCTGCCGGACCTCGCTGAATTCGCCGCCGGAAGGATCATCGCGACGAACATCGTGCATATGGCCCGCGACCTGCAGATCCCGTTTCTTTTCAGGGCGTCTCCACGTTTGACCGCCCAACTACGCGGACCGGTCTCGGCCACGGGTCTGGCCGCCGGACTCGCGCTGACGACCCTTCTCAGCGGATACTTGGCGATGGCGGGATTGAAGGCGCGACGGATCAACGATCTCGTCCAACGTCGGACCGGAGAACTTCGCCTGGCGAATGGCCAACTCGAGGAACGACAGTGGTTCCTCGACAAGGCACAGGAAGTCGCCGGCATCGGGAGCTGGATCTCCGAGCCGGAGACGGGCCGGCTCCGCTGGTCGACACAGACCTTGCGGATCTTCGGCTACACCCCGGAGGACTTCGACGGGCGACTGGCCACGTTCCTGGCGCACACCCATCCGGACGACCAGGGCATCATCGACTTCGCACGCCGGCGGATCGCGGAAGGCGGCGCCCCCCATGAATTCCGGCACCGGATCATCCGGAAGGACGGCGAAGTGCGTTGGGTCGAACAGCAGGCCCAGTCAATCCGCGCCCCCGACGGCCACGTGGACCGGATCATCGGCGTCATCCGGGACGTCACGGAATCCCTCGAGCAGGACCGCCAGGTCCAGTCCAGCCAGCGGGAACTCGCCGGAGTGATCAACTCCGTGCCGGGTGTGGTCTACCGTTACGAAAACCGGCCGGATGGGACGGAGGGCTTCACCTTTGTCAGCCAGCACTCGGTCGATCTTTTCCTGATCCCACCGCCCGACATCGTGAAGAACCCGAGCGTGTTCGACGACATGGTCTATCCGGAGGACAAGACCCGGCTGGCCGCCAGTCGTCAGCGGAGCGCGGTCGAACTCTCCCCGTGGCGCGAGGAGTTCCGGGTCCGGCTGCCCGACGGACAAGTCCGGTGGATCCGCGGGAACTCCATCCCATCCCAGGATACCACCACGGGAGTCCTGAGCTGGACCGGCGTGTTCCTCGACGTCACGTCAGAGCGGGATACGATGGCCGAAAGCCGGAAGATCGAGCGCAAGATGCAGGACGCGCAGAAGCTCGAAAGCCTTGGCGTGCTCGCCGGCGGCGTGGCGCATGACTTCAACAACCTCCTCACCGGCGTCCTCGGCAACGCCAGCATGGCGCGGGCGACGTTGAATCCCGACCCGAAGCTCCACGAGTTCCTCACCACCATCGAAACCGCGGCGCGCCGGGCGGCGGACCTGTGCCGCCAGCTGCTCGCCTACGCGGGACGCGGCAGCCTCCAGGAAATGCCGATGGACATGAGCAGGCTGGTCCGCGAAACGGTCGACCTGCTCAAGGTCTCCGTCAGCAAGCGCGTCAACCTCGAGTTCGACATGGCCGAAAGCCTGCCCGCCGTCAGCATTGATCCGACCCAGATTCGCCAAGTGGTGATGAACCTCGTGACCAACGCGTCGGACGCCCTCGGGCACCGCGACGGACGGATCCGGGTCTCGACCAGCCTCGTCTGCGCCAACCCGGATCTGGTGAACCGCGCCGTTTATTCGCCGGAGAAGGTGTCCGGCGAGTTCGTCTGCCTCGAAGTGTCGGACACGGGCTGCGGCATGAGCGAACAAACGCGCCGGAGAATCTTCGATCCGTTCTTCACCACCAAGTTCACCGGGCGCGGCCTCGGCCTCGCCGCGGTCCTCGGAATCGCCCGGCGGCACAACGCGATCCTCCAGGTGGAAAGCATCGAGGACGAGGGCTCCACATTCCGCCTGCTCCTTCCGCCGGCGAGCTATCGGACGACCTCCGCCAACGACCCGGCAATCGACCAGGACGACCTGCTGATCAGCGGCAGCGTGCTTGTGGTCGACGATGAACCGGCGGTCCGGCAGATCGTCGGGAAGATGCTCCGATCATTCGGCGTCGAGGTGGTCGAAGCCGAGGACGGCGAGGCCGCCCTGATGGAGATTGGCCGCGCGTCCAACCGCTTCTCCCTCGTCCTGCTGGACATCACCATGCCCAAGCTCGACGGCATGCAGACCCTCCCGCGGATCCGCGCCACGGACCCGGCCCTGCCCGTCGTGCTCATGAGCGGCTACGCCCAGAGCGATACGGAATTCCGCCGGATCAAACCCAAGGCGTCTGGTTTCCTCCAAAAGCCCTTCAGCGTCGAAGAGCTCAAGAACCTGATCCGGTCCGTCCTGTAAGTCGCGGCCGGAACGGGGCGGACTCTCCCAACCGGACTCATGCAGTTGGAGGTAGGGCGGGCTTCCAGCCTGCCCCGCGCTGACAAGGATTCCCGGATTGCCCGGCATCCGGATCCGCCCGCACTAGGGCGTGTCTTCAAACCCGATTCCGAGCACCGGAGGTGCGGAAGAAAGTAGCCCACAGCGTGAGCTGTGGGTTTGATGTCCCAGATACCCGCCAAGCTCCGGCGGAGCGAAAGACCGAGAATCTGCCGCTCCTCCGGAGCTCGCGTAACTTATCCGCCCAACCCCGGGCTCACGCCCGGGGCTGCTGTCTTCCGCTGCTCCGCAGCTAGATTGAAGACACTCCCTAGTTGATTTCAGACCGGCAGCGCCGTGGGCAGGCAAGATGCACTGCCCTACCTTGCCGAGACCGCTTCATGGCTCGTCCTGCAACTGCAGGTTTCCGGCTCAGGCGCCGTCGGCGATCGTTTCGACCACACAGTCGCGTCCACTGAATCCAACGATCCGCACGGGCCTGCCGGGTGGGACGAGTTCTCCACGCGAAACCGCATCGAGGAACCGGTCGCCAACCCGGATCTTCCCGCCGGGGCGCAGCACGGAGACGGAGACACCCTCGAGCCCGAGCAACTGCGCGTGTTCCGAACCCTCTTTCCGGATGGTCGCCTCACCCGACACGCCCGTCGTCACCATGCCGCGATACAGCGGAATCGACGGCAGAAACCGGGCGAGCACTACGACGCCCACGATCGAACCCACGAGGGCGAGGGCCACGTCCGTCAGCGGCCGTTCCAACTGGGCCGCCGATGGAATGACCGGCATTCCAGGAAAACGATCGACCGTCGCCATGACCAGCGACGTGAGCATGAGAAGGCCTCCCACAATTCCCGGCACGATGGTGCCCGGCAGCAGGAAAAATTCCACGATGACGAGGGCAAGCCCGATGAAGAAAACGACCAGCCACTCGAAGCCGGACAGACCCGCGACGTAGGCCCCGAAGAAATAGACCACCAGGCACAGCCCTCCGACGATCCCAGGTGCGCCGAAACCGGGCGTCTTGAATTCGAGGTAAACGCCAAGGATTCCCACAAGGAGGAGGATCGGCCCGATCTTCCCGATCCAGAACGCCAGACTCTCCATCCCGGTCGGCGTGATCCGGAGCACGCTTGCCCGCGGGACGGCGAGCAGGGTCAACAGCGCGTCCATGTCGGCGACGGTTCCGGCGGAGAGCAGCGGCTTGGGGGGATTGCCATAGGTTGCCGCGGCTTCCTGGTCGGTCAGTGTGAGAATGCTGCCGGACGCATTGATCAAGTGGCCGTCGAGTTCCAGCTTCTTGGTCCGGTCGATCATGGCTTCCGCCACATCGGGATTGTGCCCGTTGCGCTGGGCGATGGCGCGGACCTTGGCCTTCACCGCCGAGGTCATCTTGGCTTCCACGGACTCCGGCATGCCTGAAACGCTTCCGTCCAGGGGATTCACCATGATCGGTGTTGCGGCTCCGATGACCGACTGCGGGACCATGTAGATGTTTGTCGTCGCGAGGGCGATGAACGAGCCGGCCGAATACGCGGAACGATTCACCAGCGTGACCTTGCGGCCGGGAAAGCGGTTCAGCATCTCGATGATCTCGTCCGTGTGGTCCAGACGACCTCCCGGGGTCTCCATGTCGAGGATAAGGATCGAGGCATCCGAACGGATCGCCTCCTTCACCCCACGGCGGACGAGGTAGGTC
>JBBRDN010000168.1:0-10359 GCA_038203875.1 Verrucomicrobiota bacterium | reverse complement strand
TCGAGCCGAGATGGTCCGCCGTGTCGTCCAACTCCACCGGCCCGCCGCCGAGGTCGCCGCCGGGTTCGGGATCTCCGTCCGTTCCGCCCGGAAGTGGCTGGCCCGCTTCCGCGCCGAGGGGAACGCCGGCCTCCAGAACCGCTCTTCGCGGCCAACTGACTTTTCCGACAGAGACAAGGATATGGATATGTTCTTGTATCAAACTACCCAAGCCGGCGACCCGGCCCACAGGGGCGTCCAGTAGCCACTCGGACTGGCTGGCTGGGGCGACTGCAGTGCAGGGATTGGTGGCGTAGTCATGTCTGTCGTCTCGTGGATTGCCGCCAAAAGAAGAACATCGCGCCGGTGACGACGAGGTAAGAGACTGCAACCAGCACGCTCGGCGGAATGTGCGAACTTCGTGGGAGCGTATAGCTCATCCTGCCGGCCTTGATTGTCCATCCGAACGCCTTGCTGTGCATGTAATCAACGCCTTGGAACGAACCGCTATGGTCAGCAATGAACGGCGCACGCTCTCCGGGCGGCAACTCCCAAATAGTGCCGATGGCACGCACGGTGTATGCGTTTGACTGCGCACGACTCCCAAGCGGGGCGGCAATGAAGAGCGCCGCGAGCAAGATGAGATGTAGGATTTTTTGCGTGACGAGTGAACGACACGAACCATGGAAACATCACGCTGCGATATCCCCGTGCCGGAGGCGCGGAACAATTTTAGCAAGAGCATCCGTCGCGGTCTTCGTTGCGCGGGACCTACCTCACCCGGGCGCGATTTCGTCACGCCACCTTCAAGACCGCCTTGGCTTCGGCCATGCCCGGGGCCGGGCGGCCGAACTCGCTCGCGGTCACACGGGCGAGGGCCACGAGATGGCGCCAGCGGAAAGTGGGGCGGGTCGCGGCGAATTCCTCGGACGCGGTGCGGTAGAACTTCTCCGCGTGCAGCGAGCCGTCCTCGCTCACGGCGTAGCGCAGCAGCAGGTCGAACACCGGACGCGGCGCATGGCCAAGCTGGCCGTAACGATGGACGAGCGCGCTGGCCCGGACCTGCAGGTTGCCACGGACGGCTTCGTCGAGTTCGCGCAGCAGCACGGAGGCGTCGGTCAGCTTGTTGGCCTGGTCGAGCTGCCAGCCATAGGGCAGGGGCTGCCAGTTTAGGAAGTCGCCGCCGCGTGCGCTGCGGTCCAGCGCCACCTGATATGCGCCGAGGATGAGGCTGGCGCAGCAGTTCCGCGTGTTGCCCACACGCGCCATGTTGCGCCACGCGTTGGCGGAATCGCTCGCATGAACCCCGATGGAATCGCCATGCACGCTGCCGAGCGGTTTGCCGGCGACCTCGCTTTGAGGAGTCCGGCCAACGTCGCGGAGAATAAGCTGATTGGCCGCGAGCGTGATGGCTTCGCCGATGGCGGCGGGCGACATGCCTTCGGCCAGGGCCGCGGCGGCGGCGGCGGCGGCCTGAGCAGGCGTGGACTTGAATATGGTTTGGCTGAGCTGCTCGACCCAGGCGTCGTCGGGTAGGCGGTCGCCGAGCGAACGGCCGAGCAGCTTGTGTTCATCGAGCAGCTTCGGCAGGAGCGAGCGAGGTTCCTCGTGCTTCGCGGAGGCGGGCCACGACTCGGCCTTTACGCAGTAGCGCACGGATTGGCGGAGGAGCGTGTGCGCCTGTTCCTTGCCGATGAGCCCGAGCAGATCCCAGGCGCGATACGGCATGACCACACGGTGGACTTCCGTGTCGTCGTGCACGGCGAAGAGAAGATGGTTGAAGGCGTCTTCGGCCGAGCCGTGTGCGAGGGCCGCGAAGGTCTTTTCGGCGGCGTCCACATCCTTGCTGCGGACGGCTTCACGCAAAAGTTCACCGCCTGCCTGGTCTTCGGCGAGTTTGCCGGGAGCAACGGCGTAGAGGACTTCGCTCTTGCGGCCGCCGTGTTCCTGGATGCGATTCGTGTTCCGGTAAAGAACCTTGAAGACCGGCAGAGGCCGCAATTCGGTTGGCAGCTCCTGCGACATGTGGAACGCGGGCCCGAGCGCCATCACGGTGTGGAAGCCCACGTAGTCTTCGCCCCCGAAGGTGCGCGCGTTGGCCAGCGCGGCGGCGGCCACAAGTTGGCGAAGGTCCGTGCCCGTGCGCAGTTTGTCCGCGAGCACGGTCATGAGGCGTTCGATGGGCGTCTCCTGCATCAGGCAGACGAGCGGTTCCAATGGGCCGAACGAAAGTGTTTCGGCGACGTCGCCGGCGAAGGCCGTCGACAGGCCAAGGCCGGTGGCGACCTCAAGGCCGACAGTCGTGACCAGCATTCCCCGGCCGACATCGGCCAAAAATTCCCGACGGGTGTGCGGTGTGGTGTTCATAGGCGGTTCGCTTTCCAAGATTCCTGCAATGGGATCAACCACGCATACGCCGATGGCTTGGGCGGTCAAGAGGTTCGCCGAGGAAGCTCTGTCTTGGTCGTGCTCCTACTCGTTCTCTGAATCCGATTGAGACGAGAATTACGAATCCAGATCCGGACGGTGTCGCCGAATGCGCGGAACGAGATCGAGGAGAGTGTCCACTTCGGCTGAGGTTGCGCTGGAATTGCGGTTTCAAGGCGAATGAGGGGCAAAATCTGTCGCTGGAAAAGCTTAGCCGATCTAAGACTGGACGCCTCCCTCAAGATCTCCCGTTTCGGATCCGAATATTCCGGCGGCATCTCGGAAAAGTCCGATTACCCACTCGACCGGCGATCATTCTATACGCGGATAAGGCGTGGTGGTGCGATTCAACCACGAATTAAAAAGTGGACACAAGTGACCCATATATGTTCAATCAAAGCATTCCAAAAGAAACTTCTCGGCATTGCGGGATTTTTTGTGCGTCAAGCAGTTCATGGTGAACTGAGTAAAGCCAAACGACTACGTAGTGATCGAATAAAAATAACCTGAGTTCATTTCCGACTGGTCGACTTAGACCGTGTGTCTTCCGGAATTCGCTACTCGTATGAAATCAAATAGCTCAAAAAACGCACGTGTTCGCATTTACAGCCGCTCTCCAAAACACTGGCCATATTTGCCTCGAATTTTGGCATTGGTAGTTTTTGGCGGGTCGGTTTTGCAATCTTCGGGTGCCGCGATTGGTTGGGAGGTTTCGGTTCCGAACCATCTATCGGATGGCCAGGAGTATCAGGTTTCGACCAAACAACTGATCGAGCATGGCCAACTGCTCTTTTCGGCCAACTGGACCTACCAAGAAGGTGGAGGGCGACCGTTGACCAAAGGAACGGGCGCTCCCCTGGTTGACCCCTCGGTCCCGTTGGTTTTTCCGAGGAACATGAACCGGATCTCCGGTCCTGACGCCAACTCCTGTGCAGGGTGCCATAATGCACCATTTGGAATCTCGGGCGGTAGTGGTGATTTTGTGGCCAATGTCTTCGTGCTGGGCCAGCGGTTTGATTTCGCGACGTTCGACCGAAATGAGACTGGTCCGACTAAGGGAGCGTTGGATGAGCGTGGCAATCCAGTGACGCTCCAGTCGATTGCCAACACGCGGACAACCCTTGGAATGTTCGGTTCCGGCTACATAGAGATGCTCGCCCGTCAGATAACTGGCGATATGCAGGCTCTTCGGAACACCCTGGCACCCGGAGAGAGCGTCGCGCTGGCTTCCAAGGGAATCTCTTATGGCACCCTATCGCGTAGGGCCGATGGAAGTTGGAATACCATTTCCGTTATAGGCATCCCTGAGAGCAGCCTTGCGACTGTCGGCTCGACTGCGCCAAGCCTCATCCTAAAGCCGTTCCATCAGGCCGGGCGTGTGATTTCAGTTCGGGAATTCTCCAACAACGCTTTCAACCATCACCACGGAATCCAGTCCACCGAACGTTTCGGTGTCGGGACCGACCCCGACGGAGACGGCGTTATCAACGAGCTCACGCGGGCCGATGTGACTGCGGCGGTTGTCTTCCAAGTCACGATGGCGGTGCCGGGCAGGGTGATTTCCAAGGACGCGGCCATTGAGAGGGCGGTGATCCGTGGCGAGTCCAAGTTCCAGGCGGTCGGATGCGCGGCATGCCACATCCCGGCGTTGCCACTTGGAAACCAAGGATGGGTTTTCTCAGAGCCCAATCCGTTCAACCCCGTCGGCAATCTGCGACCCGGAGATGCCCCCGCTCTTCAGGTGGATCTGAACGATGCAAGTCTTCCGCGTCCTCGGCTGAAGGACGTCAATGATGTCGTCCATGTGCCCGCGTTCACCGATCTCCGCGTCCACGACATCACCGGCGGCATCAACGACCCCAACCGCGAAGTCCTCAATATGCAACATGCTCCGGGCTCGGACGGCTTCTTCGGGGGCAACGGAAAGTTCGTGACCCGCAAACTCTGGGACATCGGAAATCGGCCGAACCACCACCACCACGGGCAGTTCTCGACCATGCGCGAATCGATCTTCGCTCACCTCGGTGCCGCACAGTCCAGCCGCGCTGCTTTCCTCGCTCTCTCCGCAGAGGACCAAGCGTGCGTTATCGAATTCCTGAAGACGCTTCAGGCGTTGCCCCCCGGCACCAAGAACCGCGTCGTCGACGAAAAGGGCAACGCACGCAAGTGGCCTCCGACCGGCTATACCAGGTCCACAAAGTATCGTTCCGGCAGCTCGGCTACTCCTTGGTTGGGCAGCTCAGGGCTTTATCAGGTCGAAAACGTGACGTTCAACTCCGAGTCCGACGAAGACAATTAACCTCTGGCAAATTGTGGGCTGAAGGGCGGTGACCAAGGTCGCCGCCCTTTTTTGTTCAGTTGCCAAATCCGTGCCCCGACAGATCGGACTGGGTCCTCAGCAGCCCCGTCAAAGATCACCCGGTCAGGGGCCAAGGCCTAAAAGACCAAGGTGATTCTCGAGCTTTTTTGGGCCGCGCGTGCCGTTGCGCGCCGGGGGGTGTTTGACGGGATGCTAAGGAACACCTGCGGCATTTGCGGCGATTGGTGCCTCGTTTGGACCCTTAAATACTGGAGGCTGAACGCCCGCCGTCAGTCTGCTATCTGAGTTCGGTTCAAGCGAAAGCCCGGCGCTCTGGGTCGTTCGCCTCCTTTCCGAGTATCGTGGATGAGCCCTGATTTATCATGCGCAGACGCCCGGCCTGCGGAATCCTCCTCTTCACGCTGGCTCGGCGATGAGGTCGTAGTCGGTGTGGCCGACGATCTTCACGCGGGCGAATTCGCCGATGGGCAGCTTGCCGCGGATGTAGACGCGGCCGTCGATGTCGGGCGCATCGGCTTCGCCACGGGCGATGAGATACTTGCCCTTGGTGCCAAGGGCGGATGAGCCGGTTTCCTCGCCCCGGATCAGGCCGTGTTCCCACGAGCTGACGTTGGCCTTGGCCAGTTCTTTGGTGGAGGCCTCGCCTTCGACGAGGACTTTGAGCTTCTTGCCGACGAACGATTCCGACACGGCTACGGCGACCTTGTGCTGCGCGGCCATGGCAAGTTCTCGACGCTTCTGGCGCTTGGCGGGTGTAAGCTGCTTCTCCATCCGGCCGGCCACGGTGCCGTCTTCCTGCGAGTAGGCGAAGACGCCGAGGCGCTCGAACTTCGTCACGTTGATGAAGTCTTCCAGCGTTTTGAAGTGCGTCTCCGTCTCTCCTGGAAACCCGACGATGAACGTGGTGCGGATGGCGATGCCGGGAATGCCCGCGCGGATACGGGAGATGAGGTCGCGGATGTATTGACCGCTGGTCTCGCGGCGCATGCGGGCGAGCATGTCGTCGTGGATGTGCTGCAGCGGCATGTCCACGTAGCGCGCGACCTTGTGGCATTCGTCGATCGTGCGGATGAGTTCGTCGGTCCAATGAGCTGGGTGCGTGTAGAGCAGGCGGATCCAGAAGTCGCCCTTCAGCGCGTTCAGCTCGCGCAGGAGAGTGCACAGTGTGGTGGCGTCGCCGGCGAGGGCCTTGGTGGCGGCGGCAAACTTCTCCGGCGAGGCGATGGCGCGGCTGTGGTTCGGGCGCAGGTCGAGCCCGTAGTAGGTCGAGTCCTGGGAGATGAGGTTGATCTCCTTCACGCCGTCGGCGATGAGGCGCCTAGCCTCTTCGACGACGTCGTTCTGCTGCCGGCTGCGATGTGTGCCGCGCATCCGGGGAATGATGCAGAAGCTGCAGGTGTGGTTGCAGCCCTCGGCGATCTTGAGGTAGGCGAAATGTTTCGGCGTGAGGCGGAACCGCGGCGTCTCCCAGTTGGGGATGTAGTTCGGCCTGAGATGCACGTCCATCAACGGGCCTGAAGGCGCTTCAACCGCCAGCGCGATTACCTTCTTCGTCTGCCCGAACTTGTCGGTGCCGCGAAGGGTTTCCTCGTGGTCGTGTTGGTCGTGTTTGTGGCCGGACTTCGCTTCGAGCGCGGTGAGCTTGGCCTTCACGCCAGCCTTCTTTTTCCGGGGCGCGGGCGGGTTGAGAATCTTCTGTGCGCGGAGTGCGATGGCTCGCTCGACGATCTGGCCGACTTGCGCGACCTGATCAATGCCCATGAAGGCGTCGACTTCGGGAATGAGCGCCGGCAGGTCATCGCGGAAACGCTGTGGCAGACAGCCCGAAACGATGAGGGCCTGGCCGCGATTGCCGGCTTCGCGGACCTCGTTCGATTCGAGGATCGTGTCGACACTCTCCTCCTGCGCGGCGTCGATGAACGAACAGGTGTTCACGATGACGGCATCGGCCTGCGCCGGGTCGTTGGTGATCTCGACGCCGCCCTTCAGCAGCGAGCCGAGCATGATCTCGGCGTCGACAAGGTTCTTAGCGCAGCCGAGGGAGATCAGGCCGACCCGGAGGGGGCGTATTGGAGGCAGGGGCTTCGATGGCTTCATATCCGCGAGCGCGGGAGCCTACGGGACGCGGTTGAGGAAGCAAACCCCGGTTTACCTTGCGGCCAGAGGCGCCGCCTTCTTGGCGAACTTCGAGCGGATCGCCTCGGCCAAGCGCGTTGATTCGTCCCTCAATCGGGAACGTTCGGCGGGTTGGAGTCCCGAAGGATCGAAACGCAACCTGAGATGAAGCCGGCGCAGTTCGACGAGGTTGGCTTCGGTGTCGTTGCCAAGCGAGGTTCGAAGGCGGTTGCGCCATTCGACGATCGATTCGTGTTCCGCGCGGTCGAGGCCCTGCTCCGAGAGGACGGCTTCGAGTTTGAAGTATTCCGAGTCCGCTCCCGGCCAATGGCGGCGAGCGGCGGCGGCCTCGAGTTGGCGCTTGCGGCTGCGGCCCAGCCCGCGGCTTACACGCCAGCCGACAAGGAGCAGCATGGGAACGAGGATGTAGGGCAGGAGCTTCTGCCAAGAGCGTTCCTCCTTCAGCCAGCGGAATTTTGCGAAGGCGTATTTCAGGGAAGCGAGCCAGTCGTTGAAAGGTTCCCAGAAGGATTTGAGCTTGTCCTCGTCGCTGAACCAGCCGCCCGGCGTGGTGTCCACATTGTGCCACGCGCCATCCATCCACACGAGCACCCAGGCATGGGCATGGCGCTGGCGGACGATGTAGGTCTTGGCGTCCTTGTCCAACTCGTCGACGGCGTAGCCGGTCGCGTAGCGCGTGTTGATGCCGAGTTGGCGTAGCAGCAGGGCAGTGGCAGTGGCGAAGTATTCGCAATGTCCAACGCGCTCCTTCAGCAGGAAACGCGACAGGGGCGACTCGTCGAACTTGGACTTGTAGTCGGGGATCTTCAGCCACGTGCTGTAGGTAAATTTGCTCGAGAAGAAACGTTCCAGCCGACGGACGGCCTCCGCGGGATCGGTCCCGACCTTCAGCCCCAGGTCATCAAGGACTTTTTGCAGCGCGGCCTCTTCGGCACCGTCCGGGACCGACAGGTCGATGGGCACCGGTCCGGCCTCGAAGGTCCGACGATCCGCGTAGTGGGCCCTAAAGCGGACCAGGCCCGGGCCCTGCTTGACCCGGATGGCCCCAAGCTGGTTTGTGGCGACGCTTCCCACGGGCAGCGAAAGGAGCTCCGAGACTCCGGTGGGCACTGCCAAGAGACCCCGGCCGCCGGTGAGATACTGCGAAATGTAGGCGCCTTCGGTGCCGACCTGCGGCGGTTGGAACTTCCAGGACTCAGGATCGGCCTCCGGTGCGATCTCGAAGAAATCGAGCCGGGTGGCGAACCAGATGCTGCCATTGTATTTGTTGTAGACCGCCTCCCGCAGCAGGGCCGGGGCCTTTCCCATCGGCTCGACGCGCATGACGATTTCTCCGGAGAGTTTCACTTTGCCGATACGGCCGATGGAGGTCCGGCTTTCGACGGGGTTCGTGTTCCGGTCGGAGAAGCGCGCGAGCAGTTCGTTTGTCTTTCCTTCGAGATACGAATGCAGTGCCAGCATGCCTTCGTGGGCCCAGAAGCTCGCCTTGAGCGCGAGCGCCATCACAAGGAGCCAAAGGAGGACCGAATAGCGTTTGGGCCGGAGCACCCACATCGCGCCGGCCGTGATCGCGGCGAGGCCCGCGAAAAACCATAGGGACCTGACGTTGGCCGCGCTCGCCGACAGCACGCAGCCGGCGACGTAGGGGAAGCCGACGTTGATCGATGGCTGGAACCAGCTTTTCTCCATCCGCTTCCGGAACATCCAGAAAAACGCGGTCACACGGACGCTCTCCCGGGAGCTGTAGGCCTGGGCCGCCGCCACGGGAAAAAAAATGAGCGGGATCCAACGCGTCAATGCGAGGGAAACGGTGGACGGTTCTGATAACGCATTGGCGCCGCCCAGCACGTCGCGCGAGCCCGGGCCCTGGGCATCGCCCATGAAACTGCGCACGGCGAGGACGCCAAGGAAGATGACGCAGCACAACGTCCAGAGCCGCTCGAAATCATCCTCGGAAAAGTCCCAGCGCAGGCGGAAAAGCCGGGGAAGCTCGACGATCGCCGCCATGAGCCCGGCCACCCAGATAAAGCCCGCCGCCCATCCCCAGAAGAGGATGGCTCCCCCGACAAGAAAGGGAGGTGGCACCATGGCTTTCAACCAATGATTCTTCGGACGGCCATGAAAGGCAACTGAGGGGAAGCGGCCTCGGGCTTTGGGCTCAAAGAAGAGCCAACAACTTGTCCTCCCAGGATTCAGGAAGGGCTCAGAACTTGATCTTACGTTTCGCCGCGTCGGGCTGCTCGCGGTAGAGGACGATCACATGGCCGACGGCCATGATCAGCCGGCTTCGGGTGGACTCGGCCAACTGCTTGGAAAGCTCCTTCTTCTGATCCTTGAACTCGTCGAAGCGCACCTTGACCAGTTCATGGCGTTCTAGCGCTTCGTCGGCCACCCCCAGAAATGCCTCGCTCAGGCCGGCTTTGCCCACCTTCAGCAACGGCTCCATCAACTGGGCCATGGCTTTGAGTTTGTTGAGGTGCGGATTGGGCAGCTTGTCCATCGTTGGCGGAGTGTCGGCCTTGGGGCTCGGGGTGTCGAGGTGTCAGGTATCCCGCACCCAGCGGCTGGCCTTGTGCTCGAAGCGTGGCAAGGCGCCCGGGACCGCGGCCTTGACCGGGACACGGAGATTGAAGGCGACGTGGAAGGCTTTTTGCACGCGTGCGGCCAAGTCGGCCGACTCGGTGACGGGTTCGACTGTGACCTCGAGCTCCAGCAATGAATCGCGGTGAAAGACATGCATCTGGTATTCCGCGATCTCGGGGAACGCCCGCAGCACGTCGTCCACGGCAGCCGGGAAAATGTTCACGCCGCGGACCACGACCATGTCGTCGGCACGTCCGAGAATGCCCCCCTCCAAAGCCAGTTCGCTCCGGCCGCAGACGCAGACTTGCGGATGTGCGGCGCGGACAAGGTCGCCGGTGCGGTAGCGGAGAAGCGGTGATCCGATCCGGCCCAGCGTGGTCAACACGAGCTCGCCGACGTCGCCGCGGAGAACGGGCTGGCCTCCTTCAGACGACACGATCTCCGCGAGGTAGGAAGTCTCGATGACATGGAGAACGCCGGGGTGATCCGGGCATTCGTAGGTAACGGGGCCGACTTCCGTCATGCCATGGTGGTCCATGACCCGCGCACCGTTCCAGAGCTGGGCGATGCGTGCGCGGACGGCTGGGACGCTTCCGCCAGCTTCCCCGGCGACACAGACCACGCGGATCTTGGACGTGGCGAGATCGATGCCTTCTTTAGAAGCCGTTTCACCAAGATGAATCGCGTAGGTGGGCGTGCAGCAGAGCACCGTCGCGCCGTGGTCGATGATCGAACGCAACCGCGCCAACGTGGCCATCCCTCCGCCCGGAAGTGCGAGGCAACCGAGTTTCAACGCCGCTTCAAAGGCCGTCCAAAAACCGAGGAATGGCCCGAAGGAGAATGCGAAGAAGATTCGGTCCAGCGAGGTCACGCCTGCGGCGCGGTAGACCTCGGCCCAGTTTCCGAGCATCCAG
>JBBRDN010000167.1:0-10402 GCA_038203875.1 Verrucomicrobiota bacterium | reverse complement strand
CGTCCGGCCGCAAGGCCGGACGGGCTTTCTCTTGCAGGCTTGCCGAATACGGCGAGCTGGAAAGAGTCGGACCCAGATGCCGGTCACCACTTGGAAACCATCCGCCACGTTTTTGCGCAAGGTTGCGTCATTGGTCGCATGGATGGCCGGCTTGGTCTGGGTGGCTGATGCGGCGGAGAAGCCGGTCAGTTTTTATCGGGACGTGGCCCCGATTTTTCAGAAGAGCTGCAACGGCTGCCATTATCCCGCGAAACTCAAGGGCAAGCTGGACCTAACTTCCGTGGCCGCTGCGCTCAAGGGCGGCAAAAGCGGTCCTGCGTTCGTCCCAGGACATCCTGCGGACAGCAAATTGGTTTCCCAGATCACCGGGGCCAAGCCGGAGATGCCCGAGGACGGGGACCCACTGAGCCCCGCCGAGGCCAAACTCATTGCCCGATGGATCGCCGAAGGCGCGAAGGATGATTCGCCAAATCTGGCGCTGCGTCCGTCGGAACCTCCGGTTTACCACGCGCGGCCCGCGATCTCGGCCATGGCCTTGTCGCCTGATGGCCAACTGCTCGCCGTGGCAGGTCGCCATGAAATCATCCTGCGTGGCGGGGACGGATCGAACGTCGTCGCGCGGTTGCTCGGAGATTCGCCGCGGATCGAATCCCTCACATTTTCGGCCGACGGAACCAAGCTCGCGGCTTGCGGTGGATCGGCCTCGATTTTCGGCGAGATCCAGATCTGGGACGTCGCGACGCGCCGTCAGACCAAGTCCTTCAAGATCGCCACGGACACGGTCTTCGGCATCTCGCTTTCTCCCGATGCATCGCTCGCCTCGGTCGGTGGAGCGGATCGTATGGTGCGGATCGTCTCCACTGAGGACGGGACTCTGAAGGCGAAGTTCGACCATCATCTCGACTGGGTTTTCGCGACCGCCTTCACCTCCACGACGAACGGCCTGCGCCTTCTCACCGGAAGCCGGGACAAGGCGGTGAAACTCATCGAGAGCCCTTCGGGAAAATACGTCGACGACCTCAACCGCCAGAACGATGGCATCAACGCTCTGGCCGCTCATCCGAAGGAAGCGCTCGTCCTGACCGGAGGGGACCTGGGCGCGTCGCGGATGTATCGCATCGCGCGTCGAACCGACGTCAACGATCCCAACAGCGACACCCGGTATGTGCGGGAGTTCGACCGGTTGGTGGGACCGGTCTACGCGGTGGCCTTCAGCGCCGATGGGTTGCGCGTGGCCTTGGCCGGGGCCGATCCCGAAGTGCGCGTCCAGGAAACCAAGAACGGCAACCGCGTCGCCCGGTTGAAGGGGCACTCGGGGACGATCTTCGCGGTGCAGTTCACGCCCGACGGCCAACGACTGATCACCGCCGGCAGCGACGGGATGCTGCGCTACTACTCGTTGTCTAAGGGCGATCTTATCGCGGCATTCGATGGCGTGCCGGTGACCGAGGCCCGGGTGGCGGGAGGAAAGAGCCGATGACCGAAGGCGGCCATATCGCAGCGGTGAAACGGCGCACTTGTTTCCTGATCCGTTTTCGCCGAGAAACTGGGGGAGATCCCGCATGAAAAGCCGCACCGCAACATCCCGGTTATCCAGGAATCTCCTCGGCTTGTTGGCTGGCATGCTGCTGGCCTGGGTCGTTTCGTCGGTCGCGGTTGCGGCGGAGGCTTCGAAGATCGGGGTCGCTCGGTCGCCCATCGCGCGGCTGAAGGTTTTTCCGGAGAGCCTCGAACTTACTTCGCTCGACCGTCAGCACGGGCTCCTCGTCACGGCGATTCTCCAGGATGGTTCCGAGATCGATATCTCCGACATCTGCGGGTTCACCAGCAATCGTCCGGAGATTGCCGATGTCTCTAGGACGGGCGGCATCGAGGCCAAGGCCGACGGTGAAGCCGAGATCACCGTCCGGTTCGTCTCGCGGCGTGCGACCGTGAAGGTCCGAACCGCCGGAACCGGCGCGGCGATCGTTCCTTCATTCCGCCAGGACGTCCTGCCCGTCTTGACCAAGGCCGGCTGCAACACCGGAGGCTGCCACGGCAAGCTTGCCGGGCAGAACGGCTTCAAACTTTCCCTCCGCGGCTACGCTCCAGAATGGGACCACGACTGGCTGACGACCGATGCCCGTGGACGCCGGTTGGATCTGGCTTTCCCCGAGAAGAGCCTGCTCGTGACCAAGCCCACCGGCGAAACCCCGCATGAAGGCGGACGCCGGATCGAACCGGGTTCCCGTTATCAGAAAACGCTCATCGCCTGGGTGGCTGCACGCGCTCCCGGGCCTGATACCAACGAGGTCGAAGCAGCCCGTCTCGAAGTCCTGCCCGGCAGCCGCACGCTGCGTCCTGGCGACACGCAGAGGCTCCTCGTCCGCGCGGTGCATCCCGACGGCCGCGTGCGCGATGTGACGTGGCTGGCCCAGTTCTTCTCCAACGACGAAGCCACGCTCGGCGTTTCGCCGGATGGGTTGGTCACGGCTCTTCGGGCCGGTGAAGCCACGGTGCGCGTGCATTTCCAGGGCCTCGTCGAGGTCGCCCGATTCACGGTGCCTTATGCCCACGCCGTCGCGCCAGAGACGTTCACCAAGTGGAACAACGACGTCGACCGGCACGTCTTCGCCAAGCTGCAGGCGCTGCGGTTGCCGCCGTCCGAAGGATGCGACGACACCACGTTTCTCCGCCGCGCGTTCGTCGATGTGACCGGGACGTTGCCGCCTGCGGATGAGGTTGCCGCCTTCGCCGCCGATTCCTCGGCCGACAAACGCGCCCGTCTCGTTGACCGCCTGCTCGCGTCGGGCGACTACACCGACTACTGGACGCTGCAATACGCCGACCTCCTGCAAAACCGCCGCGAACGCGACCACGATGTCCGCGGAGCCAAGGGCGTCCGGTCCTTCCATGCATGGCTGCGCGCGCAGGTGTCGACGAATCGTCCGTGGAACGAACTCGCCAAGGACGTCCTGCTCGCCAGCGGCGACGTGCGCGAGCGGCCGCAGATCGGCTACTACATTACAACGATGGGAGAGTTCGAACGGGTCCAGGAATCCGAGCTGGCCGACTCGGTCGCGCAGTCGTTCCTCGGCACCCGCATCGGCTGCGCCCGCTGTCACAACCACCCGCTCGAGCGTTACACCCAGGACGACTACTACCATTTCACCGCCTTCTTTTCGAAGGTGGCCCTCAAGCGTGAAGATCCGGACAAAGGCCTGACCGTGCTCAGCTTGGCATCGCCCGAAGAAAAGGATCTGAAGAAGCGCCTCCGCGAAACCGAGAAGCAGATCAAGGATGCCGAAGGCGCGTTGGCCAAGGCCGGCAGCGGCGAGAAGGACAAGTCCGCCGCTGAAAAGAAGATCGCGGAAAAGCAGAAGGAGATTGCCGGGCTGCAGAAGCAGATCGCCGAAGCGGCCACCAAGATGCCCGGCATCACCCAGCCGCGCACTCGCCAGAAGATGGTTCCCCAGCCGCTCGATCGACGTGCGACGGCGATCGCTCCTGGCCAGGATCCGCGCGAGTTGCTCGTCGCCTGGATGACCGATCCCAAGAACGAGGCCTTTAGCGGCGCCATGGTGAACCGGCTCTGGCAGCATTTCATGGGCGTGGGCCTTGTCGAACCCGTCGATGATCTCCGTGCCAGCAATCCGCCCAGCAACGGCGACCTCTGGAAGCTGCTCAACTCCGAGTTCGTCCGCAGCGGCTACGACGTGAAACACGTCATGCGGCTGATCCTGAACTCCCGCGCCTACCAGCTCGCATCCACCACGCGACCGGAGAACGAGACCGACCGCCGTTTCTATTCCCACTTCTACGCCCGTCGCCTCCCGGCCGAAGTGATGCTCGATGCCGTCAGCCAGGCCACGGCCGTGCCGGACCAGTTCGATGGACATCCGGTGGGCCTGCGCGCGACGCAGGTGCCCGACTCCGGAGTGACCTCCTACTTCCTGACGCTTTTCGGGCGATCCGACCGGGTGACCGCTTGCGCCTGCGAACGCAAGGGTGAGGTCACGCTGCCGCAGCTTCTGCATTTGCGGAACGGCGATGAACTCACGCGCAAGGTCCGCTCCGCCGAGGGACGCCTGACGGGGTTGTTGAAGGAAACCGACGACGCGAAGGTCTTGCAGGGCCTGTTCGCGGCGACGTTGGGGCGTGTTCCTTCCGATCCGGAGATCGCCACCGTGAAGAAGCAGCTCGCCGGCGGCGACGCGCGCGACCTGGTCTTCCAAGATCTGTTCTGGGCTCTGCTCAACTCGAAAGAATTCACCTTCAACCACTGACCGCCATGCTCGACATCTCCCTTTCCCATCGGCGTTCGACCCTGTGCAACGGCGTTTCGCGCCGCGACTTCCTCCGCATCGGCGCGCTCGCCCCGCTCGGGCTGTCGCTCGCAGACCTGCTTTCCTGCAGGGCCCTCGCCGGATCGGCCGCACCCCGCGCCAAGTCCGTCCTTCTCGTCTTCCTCGGCGGCGGCATCTCGCATCACGACACCTTTGACCTCAAGCCCGACGCCGTGGAGGAAATCCGCGGCAAGTATAGGGGCATCCCGTCGAGCGTCCCCGGCCTGCACGTCGGCGAGCTTCTTCCGCGCATGGCGAAGGTGATGAACAAGGTCTGCCTCGTCCGCTCCGGCACCCACGAGAACGACCATCACGAGACCGCCACCAACTGGGTGCTCAGCGGCCGTTTCGGTTCGCCCTTCGGCGACTTCCCGTCGATGGGCGCCGTTGTTGCGCACGAGACCGGCTTCAGCGGACTGGTGCCGCCCTATGTGGCCGTGCCGCGCAACCCGGCGTTCACCTGGGAGCTGGGCAAGAGCGCGTGGCTCGGCGGCCGCTACGAGTCCTTCAAGTGCGGCGACCCGAACGCGAAGGAGTTCAAGGTCCGTGACCTCACGCCGTCCGCCGCGCTTTCCTCGAGCTCGGTGGACCGTCGCCGCACGCTGCTCGAAGCCGTGGACAACCTTTCCGCCCGCGTGAAGGGCAACGACCAGATCGCGACCTACGACGAGTTCCAGCAGAAGGCCGCCCAGATGGTCCTCGCTCCCGCGGCCCAGGCCGCGTTCGACATCGGCAAGGAATCCGAGAAACAACGCGACGAATACGGCCGGACCGAGTTCGGTCAGAGTTGCCTCATGGCCCGGCGTCTCATCGAGGGCGGCGTGAAGTTCGTCACCGTCAACTTCGGCGGATGGGATCACCACGCGAAGATCTTCGAGAACCTCGACAAG
Source organism: Verrucomicrobiota bacterium (assembly GCA_038203875.1). Lineage (GTDB taxonomy): Bacteria > Verrucomicrobiota > Verrucomicrobiia > Limisphaerales > CANJSG01 > CANJSG01. The sequence continues at coordinate 5,187 of JBBRDN010000167.1, read as the reverse complement.
AAGCTCCCCGTCTTCGACCAGGGCCTCGCCGCGCTCATCACCGACCTCGAACAACGGGGTCTGATGAAGGACACGCTCCTGCTGGTGATGGGCGAATTCGGCCGCACGCCGAAGGTCAACAAGGACGCTGGGCGCGACCATTGGGGCCGGGCCGGTTCCATGATCTTCGCCGGGGCCGGAGTCACGCCCGGGAAGATCATCGGGGCGACGGACCGGGACGGCGCCTTCGTGACCGAACGTCCCGTCCGCCCGGCCGATGTCGCCTGCACGGTCTACGAGGCGCTCGGCATCAATCCGCGCAAGGAACTCCGCACGCCTGAAGGCCGTCCCGTCGCCATCCTCGACCAGGGCAGCACGGTCGATGAGTTGTTCACCTGAGCGCGCTGTGACAACCAGGGTTCCCAGAGGTGCTGGCGCGCCACGGCGGCAGCAGAGCAGGGCAGTGCTTCAAGCCTGCCTTCGACCATCGCACCGGGAACATCGGGCACGCTGGAAGCCCTCCCTGTTTTCAACCGACTCGTTCTGGCTGCGATGGTGTGCTTCCTTCCTTTGCTTCCTCGCAGTTGTGGCGAACGCCGCCGAGGAGAAGAAACCCGAGCCCAAGCCCGCGCCATCCGTCTTCCTGACCTCGCCGCTGGCCGCCGTCGCGGGTGCGACCAACACCATCCTGTTGCGCGGCCTCAACCTGACGAACGTAAGCGAAGTCCGTTTCCTGGCCCCGCCCGTCGGCCTCGTCTCCCTCATCAAGTCCGCGACCAAGTCCGACCCGCCCAAGCCGCTCGATGCCAAACGCGCGGGCGATACCCTCATCACGCTGTCGCTGGGTCTCCCGCCGGGTGTTGAATCCGCCGAGCTTTCCTACGTCGTCATCTCGCCCGACGGTGAATCCCCCACAAACAGGCTCATCGTGTTGCCTGCGGACCAGGCGGTTTCCGAGAAGGAACCCAACGGTGGATTCAAAGAGGCCCAGATGATCGCCATCGGACGGATCGTGCTGGGAGAGATCGGGAAGGAGAAGGACGTCGACGTGTTCCGGTTCGACGGTGCAGCGGGCAATCGGATCCACGTAGAAATTGCAGCGGCGCGGCTGGGGTCCGCCTTGGGTGCGTTGGTAAATCTACACGACGCCTCTGGCCATCTCATCGCTTCCTCCGATGATCCTCCGCCCGGCCGCGATGCCGTCCTGGATGTCACGCTGCCCACGCCGGGTCCGTGGTTCCTTGTCGTCCTCGACGCCCACGACCGCGGCGGTGCGGCCCATCCGTATCTGCTCTCGCTGAAGCTGGCGAAGTGACGCGTTCGAAGGGTGGTCGCGACGTCACTTCCCCAACGCCTTGGCCGCGATGTCGCGGCGGATGCGCGCGCCGCCTTCGAAGTGGATCTTGTCCACCGCAAGGTAGGCCGCATCGCGCGCGGCTTGGAGCGTGTCGGCCCATGCGGTGACACCGAGGACTCGGCCGCCGTTGGTCACGATCTTGCCGTCTTTCAAGGCGGTTCCCGCATGGAACACTTTCGTGTCGGGCAGCTGCGCCGCCGCATCGAGACCCGTGATAACTTTGCCCTTCGCATAACTCCCGGGATAGCCGGGCGAGGCCATGGCCACGCAGACGGAGAGCTTCTTCGACCAACGCAGCTCCATCTGGTCGAGCCGGCCTTCGACGCTGGCGAGGAGAAGTTCGACGAGATCGTTGTCGAGTCGCGTGAGGTAGACCTGTGCTTCCGGGTCGCCGAAGCGGGCGTTGAACTCGATCACCTTCGGGCCGGCCTTCGTCAGCATGACGCCGGGATAGAGTATGCCGCGGAAGTCGATGCCCTCGACCGCGCAGCCCTGAAGCCACGGATATAGAATCTGCCGGCCGACTTCGGCAAGTTCGGTATCGGTGAGGAAGGGCGCGGGCGAATAGGTGCCCATGCCGCCGGTGTTCAGGCCGGTGTCGCCGTCGAAGGCGCGTTTGTGGTCCTGCGCGGTGGGAAAAAGCTTCGCCGTCTTTCCGTCACACAAGGCGTGAAGGGAAATCTCGATGCCTTCGAGAAGCTCCTGGATGACGACGCGCGCGCCGGCGTTGCCGAAGGCCTTGTCGACCATGATCTCGTCGATCGCGGCATCGGCTTCCTGGATGCTGGTCGCGAGGATGACGCCTTTGCCGAGGGCCAGTCCGTCGGCCTTCACCGCCACGCGGCCATCGAGCGATGCGGCGAATTTCTTGGCTTCGACAGGATTTCCGAACATGCCGCTCTTGGCCGTCGGGATGCCGTGTTTCTCCATGAACTGCTGGGAGAAAACCTTCGACGCCTCGAACTGCGCGGCCTGTTTGTTCGGGCCCCAGATCTTCAGGCCGGCGGCTTGGAAGGCGTCGACGACTCCGGCGGCGAGGGAACCATCCGGCCCGACGACGGTGAGGTCGGGCTTGTTGATCTGCGCCCATGCGACGAGCGCGGGGATCTCCTCGGCTCCGATGGCCACGAGTTCAACGGCGCTGCCATTGGTCGAAAGGCGTTCGCCCGCGATTCCGGCATTGCCGGGCGCGCACCACATGCGGGTGACGAGCCGCGACTGTGCGAGCTTCCAGACGAGGGCGTGTTCACGGCCGCCGGAACCTATGACCAGGATCTTCATGTGCCCGCGGATGAAACCGGCGACCGGGGATTCGGCCAAGGGGATTGTTCATGCGGGCTCATCCACGAAGGACACGAAGGACACGAAGAGCACGAAGGAAAACCCTGCAGAACTGTCCGCTCGCGGATGAACGGACCTGAAATGAAGAGCAGTTCGTGCTCTTATCCTCACTGGCTCCCCCTAAAGAGATGGTGGGCTGCTGGAGGCATCACCGCCTTCGTGCCCTTCGTGGATGAATCGAGCTGGGCCGGTCAAGGACACACGGAGTATTGCTACGCCCTATGCGGCGGAAGGGTGATGGTCCAGAGCTTGTCGCCGGCCGCGTTGTAGTGGTTCAAGGTGAGCTCTTCAGACTGGCCGTCGATGCCGACGGTGCCGAAGAACTGGAGACCTGCGGCCGGACCGGAACCACTCGCATAGCCCTTGGGCAGGCTATGGAAACGCAGTTCGGGGCCGAAGGTGTTGTCGAGCTGGCCCGGGCCGAACGTGCCGGCGTGGAGCGGGCCGCTGACGAATTCCCAGAACGGATCGAAGTCCTGGAACTGGGCCTTGTCGGGGTTGTAGTAGTGCGACGCCGCGTAGTGCACGTCGGCCGTGAGCCAGATGACGTTGCGGACGCCTTGGCGCTTCATGAAGGAAAGGAGTTCGGCGATCTCCAACTCGCGGCCGAGCGCCGGGCCGTCGCCGTTGGCCACGGCTTCGAAATCCTTGGTCCCGTCGCGGACGAGCAGACCGAGCGGCATGTCGCTGCACATGACTTTCCATGTCGCCTTGGATGCGGCGAGACGGCGCTTCAGATCGTCGAGTTGTTCGCGTCCGAGATAAGCGGTCTCGGGTCCGGCGACCGGCTGCCGATTCGGCGAATTGGCGGCGCGGTAGGTCCGCATATCGAGGAAGAACAATTCGACCAACGGCCCTTGTGGCAAGGCGCGGTAGATCTTGTCGGTGGCCTGGCCGGCGATGGGCATGCAGTCGAAAAACGCCGAGCGGGCGCGGGTCACGAGCGTGTCCACGTCCTTCACGGCGTAGCGTGGATCGTCGAGGATCTCGCCGGGATACCAGTTGTTCACGACTTCGTGGTCGTCCCATTGGGCGAGCAGCGGAACCTCGGCGCAGAGGCGACGGAAGTTGTCGTCCTCGAGGTTGTAGAGCTGCGCGCCGCGGAACTCCGCCGCGGTTTCGGCGACCTTGATCTTTCCCGGCGTGATCAGGTTCTTCCACACGGTGCCGTCGGCGAGCTTCACCTCGGGCACGAGCGGATTGTCGGCGTAGATAGAGTCGCCGCTGTGGACGAAGAAGTCGGGTTGAAGCCGGCGGATCGTCTCGTAGATGCGCATGCCGCCGCGGGCGCGGTCGATGCCCCAGCCTTGGCCGACGGTGTCGCCGGACCACGCAAAGAGCACGTCGCGTTTGCCGTTGGGCAGGGCGCGGAAGCTTCCGCTCAAAGGCTCGGAGATGTTGCCGGAATCGGAGATATCCTCGAACTGCACGCGGTAGAAGAGACGTTCCCCCGGCGGAAGCGACGGCGGTTGGAGCTTGGCGACGAAGTCGTTGCCGGGGCGGGCGACCGGCCCTACGTGGCGCAGCGCGTCGCGGAAGGATTCGTTGGCCGCGATCTCGACAATCATCTTGGCGGGCCGGTCACAGCGGCTCCAGATGACGGCTCCATTGCCCGTGACATCGCCACAGGCGATTCCGCTGGGGACCTTGGGCCGGAGTGCTGCGGACCGGACAACCGCCGGTGCGCCGCGGGCCGGGTTCCACCCAGTGCCGCCGAACCCAACGACAGCCGAGGTGCCGAGTAGTTTTCCAAAGCGGCGTCGGGAGATGCGTGCTGGGTTCATGGCGGAAGCGAGGCTGGGCTGACGTGAGGACTTAACGTGAAGTTGAAACCCGGCTCCAGCGGCAATTGCGCTGGGTTTGGCGCCCTTGGCGGCATCGTTTCGATGAAGCCTAGATCTCGAAGCGGGCGACGTGTTTGAGACCAAGGCGGTAGGGCAACGAACCGATGAGCAGCGACAGTGCGAAGAACGACAGCAGGGCGCCGGCGATCGGCCACGGTTCACGCTCGCGGCCAGTCGGCACGCCGACGGCGAGAAGCGCCACTGATCCGACGACGTAGGCGAAGCTGAGGACGAGGCAGAAGGTCCCGCCGAAGCCGCTGACGATCTTGCCCGGGTTGTCCTCCCGCATGTTCGGGAAGAGGGTTCCGAGGCCGACGGCAAGGGCGTTGAGGGTGAAAGTCATCAAGGTCACGACGCCGCAGAAGTAGGCGATGAGGTCCCATTCCATCAGCAGCATCCGGCACGACATGACGATCAACGGCAGCGTGACCAACCATGAAGCGATGCCGGTAAGCCAGAACTTCACGCGGACAACCTTCACCAATCCCAGCGGCGCCATGCCGACGATCCAAAGGCGACGGCCCTCGAGCGAAAACTGGGGATAGACGAAACGTGTCGTCAACGTGGAGAGGTTGAGCGCGCAGGCTCCGAGGTTCAGATAGGCGACCAGGTTGATCCAAAAGGGATTGGTCAACTGCTGGGAGAAGTGGCGGAGATTGAGGATAT
>JBBRDN010000166.1:0-10505 GCA_038203875.1 Verrucomicrobiota bacterium | reverse complement strand
TGTCGGAAACTCGGCGCACCCGAGGCGCTGGCCCACGTCGTCGACGTAGGTAACACCGCTTCGGTGAACGTCTTCGCCGATTGGTCCAAGGCCACAGTTTCCGCGACCGCGGCGGATTCGGGTCGGTCGATTCATGCGTTGATCAACAACGCCGGCGGAGCCCACGGGGCTGAGCATGTTGCGCAGGCCCGGGATGAGGATTGGGAAGCCATGGTGCAGTCCAATCTGCTGGGCGTGTTGCGGATGTGCCGGGCGTTTGTGCCGCTCATGCAGGCTCCGGGCGGATCGATCCTCAACATCGGTTCCATCGCCGGACGGATCGCCTACGAAGGCGGAGCCGCCTATTGCGCCGTGAAGGCTGGCGAGCTCCAGATCACGCGGGCCCTGCGGATGGAACTGCTAGGCACTGGCATCCGCGTCGGCACACTCGACCCCGGGTTGGCCGAGACCGAGTTTGCCCTGGTGCGTTTCAAAGGCGACGGCGACAAGGCGAAGACCGTCTACAAGGGCATGACTCCATTGCGCGGCGAAGACATCGCGGAGACGCTGGTCTTCATGGCAAGCAGGCCGCCTCATGTCTGCATCGACGAGGTCCTGATCCTGCCAACCGACCAGGCGACCCCTGCCAAGGTCTTCCGCCGGAACTGACGAGGCCCGTGCGGGTCGGCGACCTTGTTTTGGTGGTCGTGACGGCAAAAAAAGACGGTCCAAAAAGGGTCCAAGAGAACCAAAAAAAATCGCTTCCGCCGAAGCCCATTATGGGCCAGGTTCCAGACTTATGTCCGACGTCTGTCGTCGGGATTTAGATCAACACAGATGCAAGAAATCCTATCCTGGGCCGCCGCCGGTTTCGGCTCGGCCATCGTGTTCGCCTCGTTCTACGAGTGGACACTCCACAAATACTTCATGCACCGCCCGGTCGGTAAGTTCGACTACGCCTTCCAGGCGCACGCGGTCGTCCACCATCAGACCTTCAAGGCGGACCACAGCTACCACCTCGTCGACGAGAAGGATAAGAGCACCATCCCAATGGCTTGGTGGAACGGCCCCGTCCTTGTCGCGACGTGCATGCTGCCTTTCGTCGCGCTCTGCGCCTTCATCGGCCATTGGTGGCTGCTTCTTGGGGCCGGCGTCGCGTTTGTCGCCTACTACGGCACCTACGAATACATCCACTGGTGCATGCACCTGCCGAAGAAACGTTCCATCGAGCGTTCGGGAATCTTTTTCCGGCTGAACGGGCACCACCTCCTGCACCACCGTTACATGCACAAGAACTTCAACGTCGTGCTTCCGCTGGCCGACCTGCTTCTCGGCACGCTGCTCCTGCGTTCCACGGTGAAGTTCGCCCAGGCCACCGGCCCGGCTGTTCCGAACGTCCAACCGCGCGACGGCAAGCTCGTCTCCGCCTGATCCTTTTCTTTTTCACAGGCCCGTCCGGCTCGTCCGGCGGGCCTTTTTCGTTTTCACACCGACTCCGAACCGCTCTGAGAAACGGCCGATGAGGATGTAGGCGACCTCCAGATTGGCGTAGCGGTCATGTGAATCCGCCACGGTCGTTCGTTTGCCGAAGAGCGTATCCGCCTCGTCGAACACAAGGATCGCATCGACGCTCCGGGCGCGCTCGAACAGCTGGTGGAGGTTCTTTTCGGTTTCCCCGATGTATTTCGAAACCACGGTCGAAAGGTCGACGTGAATTGTCCGGAGGGTCTTGGCCGGCTGGCGGGATCGTGCGCCGGCCGCCTTCGATTTTTTTGGGTTCTTGGCGGCGGACGAAGCTCCGGATTCTCGCGGTGTCATGGCGAGATGGTGATGAGTCCGGCGGGTGACGCAAGCGCCGGGAGAGATTCCGCAAATACTCCGAAACGTTTTCGGATCCGCGTTGTTCTATACTCCGTCAGAAAGACGGGGCGGGCCGGTAAATTTTGGGCCACGAATGCCGGGTGCGTATACTCTGGGTGGGTTGGTCCGGCGGGTTGACGGCCTTGGGGGATCTGCTGGTCCGCTTCGTCCTCTGGCAGTTTTTTTTAGCGCGTCAGCCCGCGCCCACAAAAATGGTTCCTTTCAACTCAGCCGCTGGTGAAAGATGCGACCGGCCCGGCCCTGATCGAGCGCAACCACGGCGAACGAATATCGGATCAGTCGCGACTGGGCTGAGGAAAGGGCCTTTGTCCATCCTTGCACAACGGCGTGAGTGTCGGTCGTGGAGTTCATTGGTCTGACGCGCCGGACAGCTTTGCCTTCCTCGGTTTCTTCGGCGCCGGTGCGGCTGGTTTCGGTTTGATGCAGGTGTGCGGGTCCGCATCGATGGTTTCGCAGAGTTCGCGGACGGCTTTCTCGCGTTCCCCCATGTCCGTGGTGTTGAAGCGGAGGAAGAATGGACGGTGGTCCCAGTCGAAGGCGGACTTCGCCTTGCCGTGCAGGAAATAGAGCATGCCCGCGAAGTGGCAGGCCGTGCCGCCGTCGCGGTCCATCAGGCCGCGCAGCAGCGCCCGGACAACCTGAGGCGGATGGAACTCCTGCACCTCCAGCAACGCCTGCGTGAGCCCACCGTAGGTTTCGGCCTGCTCGAGGGCCTGAACGAGCGAGTCGGTCCGTTGCCGTTCGGTCATCAGCTCCGGCGCGTGCGAGTGGACGGCCATGCGCACCGCGGCGTCACCGGTGCGGAGCGCGGTCTTCAACGCCTCCTTGGCGCCTTTGGAATTGATCGCGGCCAACGCCTCCACGTCGCGCCAGTCGCTGGAGTGCCGCTGGATGAGGATCGCCTCGATGGCCTTCAACTCTTGCGGCGTCGCCTCCTTCAAGATCGAAAGGTCGTAGCCGACGCCGTCGTGCCACTTGTCGTAGTCGATCACCATGCTGGCCTTGAAGCGGGACACGGCGGATTTGGAATCCTGTTCCAGCCCGCTCCAGACGGCGCGTTCGGCGGCCGTGGGCCGCATCAGCGATGGCGAAGGCCCGGCTGCGCGCACGTGTGGTTCTGACAAGTAGTCGCTCCCGGTCAAATCCTGGAAACGTGCCGCGGCGGCGGCGCGCTGCTTTGCTTCCGCGTCGGCGGCGTGCTGCTTCGCTTCCATCTCGGCGCGGATCGCGTCCATGTCCGGCTCGGGCGGTGGCGGGAGCGGCGGCTCGAGCACGAAGAAGTGGCGTTCGGAGGTGTGGAACTCGCCGGCGTAACTGGAGTTGTTTCGTGCGTAGAACATCACCCCGCCGGCCGATTCCCGGCGCGCGGGGTTCACCGCCTGCGCGAGCCTGATGGACGCCCCGCATGGCGCGGCGGGAAAACCGTGCTCAATCGCGACGATGGTGTTGCCCGCGGAAAGCTCGGCCTCGACGAGGTTGCGCAGCCCAAGCGGAAAGGCGGCGAACTCCTTCTCAAATTGGGCGGGGATGTTCATGAAATGTAAGGGGGCAACTGTGCTTCGGATCGTTGGGCTGTGGTTCGATGGACGTTACATTTCCTGGCCTGCGGCTAGTAGAAAAGGTCCCGGCTCGCGTTGGTGGTGCGCTCGCGCGCCTCCATCTCGGCGCGGATGGCATCCATGTTGGGCGGCGGCTGGGGCGGGAGGGGCGGCTCGAGGACGAAGTAGTGACGCTGCGCATCAGTGAACTCGCCGGAGTGCCCGCTGTGGTTGCGCTCGTAGAAATTCAGCATCGCCTGCTTCTTTCGTGGCTGGGTGGTCACTGCGCGCGTGAGTTTGAGGTAGGCCCCGCCGAACGGGGCGGGACGGCCGTGGCCGAATTCGGCGATTTCATTGCCGGCGGCGAGCTCCGCTGTGACCAACTCGCGCAGGACGGCCGGGAACTGGGCGAACTCCTGCTCGTGTTCCTTGGGAATGCTCATGTTGATTCCGGTTTAGCGGGGTGGCGGATCGCCGGGGAGCGGTTCCAAGTTGGCCCATTCCTTCATGTAGTAGCTGGCCACGCGGCAGACATCCATGCGCATGCAATGGCTGTCCGGCCGAACGCGGGAGAGTTCCAGGATCGTCTTCAGTTCCGGCGTGAAGTCCGTGTTGGCCTTATCGTGCAGCGTGCAGATGGCCACCATCCACGAGCTGAAGCGGATCGAGACATCGGCCGCGCCTTCGTAGCTCGGGTCCTGCTCGACGGTCGTCGCGTTGACCTTCCGGATGCGTTCGGCGATGTCCTTGCCGACGGCCGTCATGGGGCCGATCAGCTCCTTGGAGGGAGTCGGAAGATGTTCGATCAGACGCAGGGCTTCCCCCGCGTTTTCCGCATCGGCCCCGAGCATCAAGCCCTGCATCTCGTCCATGAAGCCCGGCTTGGCCGTCATGTTCTTGATGGCGATGGCGCGGCGGTCTTCACGGGCGCCGTAGCGGATGAAGGAAAACCAGTCGGCGATGGGCGCGTCGGCCTTCACCGCGTCGAACTCCGCCTGCTCCTCGGCCGCAGCTTTCGCCTCGATCTCCGCGATGGTGGGGCCCGGCGGCGGTTCGGGGATCTTCTGCACGCGGAAGCGGTAGGACGGGTTCGTATCCGGCCATGCGGGATAGCCCGCCGGCGGGCGCGGACCCCAGTCGCTCCATTCCAAATACTTTTTTCCCGGACGCGCAGGCAGCGGGACGATGAAGCCCATCAGATCCTCGCCGTTCAGCTTGAAGCCGACCGAACGCAGGCCGCGCATGGTAAACACCTCCACTTCGCCCGGAACAATCCACCGGCCGTTCTCCAGGCGCGCATCGTCCGGCTTCAATGTGCCGGTCTCGTTTGCCCTGCTGCGATGGTTGATGGAGGAATGGAGCGACATGGACGAGCCGCCGCTGCCATTCGCAGGCGATTTCTTGACGTCAACCGGCAGCATGACCTCCACCTGGAGCACGAGGGGTCGGCCCTCGATCTTCGGCGGAATGTCCGCCAACACCCAGCACAGTCCCGTAATGACCACAGCCACGGTCGCCAGCACGCCGGCGGCCGAGCCGAAGGCCTTGAGATAGCCCAAGCCGTTCTGCGGCCCCATGACGCCGCAGGTGACGAGCCCGGTGACCAGGCCGACGATGGCTCCGATCAGGGCCATGAAGATGATGAAGTAGCCCGATCCGCCCTCCCGCCCGGAGATGTGATACCAGCTCACGCAGGCGCTGCTGATTAGGCCGCCGCCCAGGAGGCCGACGATGGCCACCGGCAGCGAGAGGAGGAAATAGATGATCCAGTGCATGACGTGATGAGCCTACATATCCAGCGCAGGAGCGGTATCCGACCTTGGGCTTGGAACCAACGATTGTGCCGGGAAGAAACTGCGACTTTGGTCGGAACCGGAGGGTTGGTGGGACGTGTGTTCGACCAGAGAATGAAGCGCACTGAGAATCCCTGTGCTGACGGCCACACAAAGCGGCTTCTCCGTCGGAACCATGCCGCCCGACGTGGGGCGGGCTTTCGGACCGACCGGTGCCGGCAGGAGCCGCAATCAATCCGCCTAGCGTTTGGGCGGTTCGACCTTTTCTTTGAAGTCCTCAATCGCCTGGGTGAAATCCACGCCGGTGCCGGCGAATTTTTCAGTAAGGACGCGGAACATCTCCGTGCCCCAGCTTCGCAAGCGCTTGAGATTTTCTTTGGTCGTGTAGTTGGCTGCCGGAGCGTCCCCCACCCAGCGGTGCATGGCTCTGAGCGCGGGGCCGGCGAGCCGGGCTTTCTCCGTAGGCGACAGCGTGGCGCTGTAAAGAAACTCCACCGCCGGTTCGATGTGGCCAGATTTCAATGCGGTGGAGAGCTGTTCCACGAACTTGGGATTCGAGCGCAGGCGGGCGGTGGCGGCCTCGCGCACTTCCGGACGGTCATACCGGGTCGCCCGGCCGATGAGGTCGTCGAAATCCTTTCCTGGATCGAGCGTTGAAATCTGGGTGAGAATTTCTTTGGCCGATGGACCTGGATTGCGGAGTCGGTGGGCAATACCCGCCATCGTGCCGAAACCCGTGTGGACGAGCCAATAGCCGCCAAAGCCGACGCCGACGACGAGGCTCAGCGCGGCAAAAATACTCCAGGGTAAACGAATCACCTGCGGCGAAAATCCGAGCGTGAGCTTGGGATTAACGCTCAAGACAACCACCAGCATGGTGGCGAAGTGAACGAGGTAAAGCGGCGGGGAATAGATCGCGCTCGGCGTGAATCCCGGCCGGATATACAGGCCGATGAGCACGAACGAAACGGCCGCCAGCGCGAGCGTCGCGGCCACGGTGAGCGTGTAAAGCGCGGGTCGGCCAAGTCGCAGCCAGTCGAATCCGCCGCTGGCGGTCGCGCACAGCAACGCGACCATCAACACCAGCCACAGCGGAATCAAGATAGTCAGGGCGGGCGTGACCCATTCGCTATTGCTGAGGTGCTTGCGCGCGTAATCCGACAGCAGATTTTGCAGCGGCAGCAGGAAAATAAGGGCGGCGAGGGCGACGCAGATGTTGCCGGTGGTCTGTTGGAATGCGGATGAGTTCACAGATTGAATGGGTTTAACGTAGGGGAATCATTTGAGAAGCGCGACGATGGCGACTACGGCCATGATCACCGTGGGGAGAAACGCGGCGCCGGCCGCCCAATTGTGCTGACCCCCGCGCATCAGGAAAATGCCAACCATAACGCCCGCGCCGCCGAGCACGCCAAAGCCGGCCATCCAAAGCTTGAGCGCGCGGATTTCGGCGGGCGAGGAATTCGCGCCCATGGCGGCGCACATGACCACCATCGTGAGCGTGACGAGGACGGTGCAGACCATCGCGAGAATCGGCAGAAAGGATTTCATGGGAGTGGGGTGAGAAGCGATCGGTCGCGGGCTAGCTGCTGGTTTCTGTGGGGTCGTAACCGAATTCGTGGACCAGCGCGGCGTGGAACTGGTCTCGTTCGTGCGAGAGTGCCTCGCCTTCACCACCGCTGGTGGCCCAGCCCGCGTAAGTGCCCATCCAACCCACGGCGAGCTTGAAAGCCGCGATGGCGCGTGGCTCGTTGCCGGCGCGTTGAAACATCCGCATGCGCTGCGCATACATCTCCGCGATGGACGAGGCGACGCCGATGTGATCGTAGGTCCGCCGCATCGCCTGCTCCACGTCTTCGAGTTGGTCCGGCCCGTCCGCGCTCTGCGCCGCGCGCGCCCAGTCGGTGGCGCTGCTTGGCTCGGGAGTTTTTTCGGGCCGCGGCACAATCATCTTCCGTTCGCCCGGCTTGCGGAATCCCCTGATGACGCGCGGTGGGGTGATGTCCTCGCCCAGTTCAAAAAATTTGCGCATGTGACCGTTGCGCGGGCCGGTCATCGCTTTATCCGAAAACTTCAGCCTGATTTTCCCCGACGCACGTTCGATCTCAATGCAGGTTTCCCGCCGGATTTGATCGAAGGAAAGCCCGCAGATCACTCCGCTCTCGCCGGCGTGCAATGAGATGCCAGCGGCGTCGATGAAGTCGCGGAGAACGGTCACTCGGTGGTCGACGCGGAGATGATCGATGGTTGCGCTCATGAGTTTGTTGCGGGTGCGTCCAAGGTTGCGGCTGAATGCGGGGTGGATGGGCAGCTTAGGCCGGCCACGGGAACTTGACGGACTTGGCGACGTCGGCGGTGCCGTCGAACTTGCGGAGCTGGACGAGGATCTCGATCTCGGAGGGCTGGCCGTTGGCCACGTGGACGCGGAACTGGATGTTGCGCGCGTCCGAGGGGCTGGGGTCGAAGCTGTAGCCCCAGGCGAAGAAGGCCTTGCCCTGGGCGCCGGTGGAGCGCGCGTTGGTCTTGATCATGGCGGGTTCGAAGACGCCGCCAGCGGTCTGCGAGGACTTGATGCGCACGCGCCAGTCGCCGGAGCTGTCGGTCTCCTTGTAGGCGACGAAGGCGTAGTCGCAGTTGAGCACGGCGTCGTAGGCGTCGACGTAGGCGAGGTGGGTGTAGGAAGCGCCTCCGGGGATGTTGGCCGGGGTTTCGATGAGCTGGGGGGATGCGGTGTTCATGGGTTCAGTGAGTTGATGTTTCGTTCGACGCTCACAATGTCGGACATTCCCCGCGGAACCGGAATAGGACTTGGGCCGGAGGCGGGGCGAGGTTTTCGGGGCGTTGTATCCGCCCAAGGGCGGATGGCGGACTGGGAGGTTTGTGGCAGGCCTCCGCTTGTCGAAGTTCTGACGATACTGCGTTGCAGGATCGTATCCGGAACGAGGCGCTCAACGGCGGGGCGGACTTCCAGCCTGCCCCGTGACGAAAACGTTCCCCCATCCTCCGGCTCCCTGATCCGCCCGGACCGTTTGGTTCCATGACGGGATCGCCTTGGGCAGGCAAGATGCACTGCCCTACCTGGCGGGGGCCTCGCGGTCCGCCTTTGACTTGCTTGGTTCCGGCTTACTCGGTGAGCCAACGCAGGTAGACGGGCGCGGTCCACATGACGGGCTGCCAACGCCAGCCGGCGTCGGTCACGGCTTCGATGAAGGGTGCCTTCAGCTTCTGGAGGTCGAAGGTGTAGGCCGTGCTCAATTCGCCGGTGGGCTTGCCGTCGGGCCCGAGCTGCGCGCCGATTACGCGGGTGTGTTCGACCTGGAAGAGCATCATTCCGGTCGCGGCCTTCCAATCGAGGCGGACGCCGCCCGCCCCGGCCGAGGCGTCGAATGCGCTCCAGTATTCGCGGATGCGGACCTTGTGCGCGCCGGCATCGAACTCGAGGACCAGCTTGTGGATGCGCTTCATCTGGTGGACGCGCATGAGGTCGAACCAGCGGGCGTCGGCATAGCGCCAGGTGACTTCGAGGGACATGCCGTCGTCGCCGGTCTTCACCGCGACGGGCGTCTCCGTCTGGTTCACGGCGAGCAGGCGTTGCCGGAGGGTCTCGAAGTCGGTGGCCCGCGCGGTGGCGGGCGGGACGCTGGCGCTCCAGGCGGAGGCCTTGAAGAACCAGCCGACGGCGAGGACGAGATTGATGGCGAGGAAGGAGATCATCACCGGCGTGTTGTTCTTCAGGCGCGTCGAAACCTGCGTCTTGGACACCGCGTCGGCCTTCGTCGCCGGAGCCGCGGCGTCGGTGATCGGCCCGAGGGCGCGGATTCGTTGGGCGATGACGCTTTCACGCGTTGGCGCGGTCCAAGCGTAGAGTTCGTGGCCGGCGGAGACGACGTGGTTCCATTCGCCCTGACCCTTGTAACGTTTGGCCGTCCAGCCCGACGCTGCGCTGCCGGAGGCGTCGGCGAACTGGAAGAACGTCCCGTATCGGTTGAGCGCGGCGGCGGCGACTTCGGGCGAGCTGAAACGCGCGGCCAGGGCGGACTCGCCGCTGGCGTTGAAGGAGAGCTTCGCCTCGGAGGCTTCGGACAGGATGGCGTCCAGCCCGCGCTTCGCGTCGGTGATGAGCGACGGGTCGGCTTTGGGACCGAAGACGATCTCCCACGCGACCGGCTGGAGCGTCGAGGCCGCTTGGGGCTTCGGCATCGGCGAGGATTGGCCGGGCTCGGCGAGCTTGGACGCCTCGCGGCGATGGGCCAGGGCGTCGAGCAGGTGGACGGTGGCCTGCGGCACGCCGACAATGGCGAGGAAGCCGAAGAAGAAGATGAGCGGCTTCAGCGACACGCCGGACCGGAGCATCAGCGTGCCGAGGAAGGCGGCGAGGAAGAGCGAAACCAGCAGGAACACGCCGATGCCGGCGACGGCGGGATACTCGCGAAAGGTTTGGAGAAAGCGTTCCATGGTGGACGATGGTCAACGGTTGAAGAGGGAGGTGACGCCGACGAAGACGCTCAGGACAATGCCCAAGGCGAACGCCATCGCCGCGAGAGCGGTGAGGAGGCAGCCGATGAATTTGCGCGCGCGAAACCACTCGGCGAACGCGGGTTTGTTTTCGGCAAGGATGAGCGCACCCGCGACCGCATTGGCCAGCGCCCCAAAAAAAACCCCGAAACAGATGACCGCAATAATCCCGAACCCGCCCGCGCTAGGTCCCGCCCCGGGGGCCACAAAGCCGTTCACCACCTTGTTGGCGCAGACCAGTAACGCGACGAACAACGCGACATTGACCCGGCCAAGCCACCACCATGACTTGGCGCCCGGCACAAACATCGTGGCGTAGGCCAACGGCACGGCCATGACGGGAAGAAACCACATCAGGCGCTCGAGACTGTCGACATCACGCGTGCTGTAGGAGTAGTGGCGTGAGCAGAAGAAAAACACGCCGACCGTGAGAAGCGCCATGGTGACTTCAGGCCCGAGAAATATTGATAGGGATCGGTTCATGGAATTGGTTTGGGGTCAACAGACGTCATCGTCCAGGGCGGCGAACTCGAGCCCTTGATGCCACTAGGCGGATTTGCCGCCCGGGTATTTTTGCGCGGCAGGTTCAGGCTACGGGTTGGGTGCGGGTTCTTCGTTCTGCTCGCCGCAGTCGAAGATGCAGCTTTCGAGGATCAACTCGGCAAGGTTTGTGGCGACGGCGGCGTGCTCGGGCGTGGCGGTGACGCGGGCGCGCAGCACCAGCGAAGCGTCGCGGAACGGATAGAGCAGGTGGTATTGCTCGAGCGGCTGGGCACCGTCGGCGATGTTGCGGACGCCG
>JBBRDN010000165.1:0-10545 GCA_038203875.1 Verrucomicrobiota bacterium | reverse complement strand
GACCCTGACGCTTTCCTCCAGCAACGTCGTCGAGGGAGGAACCGTCATGGCCACGATCACACGCGACCCGATCACGGCCACGAATCTGACGGTGCAGCTGCTGAGTTCGGACCCCAACCAGGTCAGCGTCCCGGCGGCCATCGTGATCCTGGCCGGAGTCGGCACGACGAACTTCATCGTCACGCCGGTGGACGATTCCCTCATCGAGAAGACCAACACCTACACCATCACCGCGTCGGCCGCCGACCACCTGCCGTCGTCCGCCACCCTCTCCGTCGAGGACAACGACATCCCGAACGTCACCCTCGCGCTGGCCAGCCACAGTGTCAGCGAAGGCGCCGGCCCGAACGCCACATCGGGCACCGTGACCCGTTCCAGCACCGGACCTCGCGCCGTAGTGATCGCCCTTTTCAGCAGCAACCCGTCGGCTGCGCAGGTCCCCACGTCCGTGACCATTCCAGCCGGTGCCTTGAGCGCGAGCTTCCCGGTCTCCGCGGTGAACAACGTCCTCGTCGATGGGCCCAAGCCGCTCACGATCATCGGATACATCACGGACTCCGTGAACGGATCGCAGCTCCGGGCCACGACGCCGGATCTCCTGACCGTCACCGACGACGATGGCCCCACCCTTACGCTGGCCATCCTCGCCGACCTCGTGCCCGAAGGCCGCAATCCCGCCACCACGGCCACGGTCACTCGCAACACCCCGACGACCGATCCGCTCATCGTTACGCTGACCTCCGACAAGCTCACCGAGGCCACGGTGCCGGCGTCCGTTGTCATTCCCGCCGGAACCAACTCCGCGACGTTCAACATCGCCAGCGTCCTCGACGGTGTGACCGACGGGAACCAGACGGTGACGATCACCGCTGCGGCGGGGGGCTTCACATCGGGGTCCGACACCCTCGTCGTCAGCGATGCCGATTTGCCGGATATTGTCGTGACCGAACTGACCATCGCGACCAATGGCTACACCGCGCAGAACTTCGTCGTCAGCTACACGCTGGGCAACGCGGGCCTGCGCGGCGTCAACACCAACATCACCCAGCGCATCTACGTCTCCGCCGATCCGCTCGTCGGCTCGGACACACTCGGCGCGCAGCTCTCCTACAACGGCCCGTTGAACGTCGGCGACTCCATCGTCCAACAGGCCACCGTCCTCATGCCGGCCGCGCCTGGCACCTACTGGATTATCGTCGAGGCGGACGCGTTCAACGTCGTCACCGAGGCTCTCGAGAACAACAACACGCGCATCTCCGCGATTCCCGTCCAGGTGGGTCCCGCCTACTCCGCCACCGTTTCGACCGCCGTCACCGTGGCCAAGGCCAACGACACAATTCCTATGACAGGTCAGGCCGTTTCCGCCGCCAACGGTCTCCCCGCCACCTTTGTTCCGGTGACCATCCACGTTGAAGTGCGCGGCACCCGGCGCACGTTCATCGCGCTGACGGATGCCGCGGGCAACTTCACCTTCGACTTCCATCCCCTGCCCAACGAGGCCGGGCTCTACCGCATCCTTGGCGCCCATCCCGGCGTGGTGAATCCGACCACCTGGCAGGACCAGTTCTCCATCCTCGGCTTCACCATCGACAATCCCGGCACCCTCACCGTCGTCGAAGGCGCGAGCAACAGCGTCGCAACGCTCGTCCGCAACCTGAGCGACCAACCGCTCACCGGCTTGCAGGTGGACGTCTACACGAACCACCCGAGCATCCATGTGGACGCGGTCCTGTCCACGAACACGCTCGCCGGAAACTCGCAGGTCTCCCTGCGATTCGACGTCACGGCCCTCAACACCTCGGCCTCCTACAGTTCCGTCGGCGTCCGCGTCATCACGGCCGAGGGCGTGACCAACTACCTCGTCTTCAATGTCAACCAGTCGCTCCTCTTGCCGGCCCTCGCCGCCAACCCGGGCAGCCTGCAGACGACGATGCGACTCGGCCATCAGACCGCCGTGACATTTGTCGTCACCAACGGCGGTGGCCGGGCGACCGGGCCCCTGCAGATCCTGATCCCGTCGCTGCCTTGGCTTGGATTGTCGTCGCCCCAGACGCTGCCGCCGCTGGACCCGGGCACCAACGCCACCGTCACGCTCCTCCTGACGCCGCCCGTGGAATTGGCCCTTGGCGACTACACCGGAAGCATCGCCATCAATTCGACGAACGCCGCGCTCGCCGTTCAATACCGCTTCCGCACCGTCTCCGACGGCCTGGGGAATCTCACCGTCACCGCCGAGGACGAATACACCTACTTCACCGAGGGAAGCCCCCGTGTGACCAACGCCCTCGTCCGGATCACCGACGCGCTCAGCGGCATCCCCGTCGCGACCAACCGCACGGGCTCCGACGGCCTCGCCCTGTTCACCAATCTGACCGAGGCCTACTACATCGTCGATGTCAGCGCGGACGCGCACAGTTCTTATCGCGTGTCCACGCTCGTGACCGCCGGACAGACGACCAACGTCGTCGCCTTCCTCCAACGGCAGACGGTCAACTACACCTTCACCGTCGTGCCGACCACGGTGGAGGACCACTATCAGTTCGCGATCTCGAGCACGTTTGAAACCCAGGTGCCCATTCCGGTCGTGACCATCAGCCCGGCCTCCATCGACCTCGGGCAGTATCCCGGGACCGATTTCCAGATCGAATACACCATCGCCAACCACGGCCTGATCAAGGCGGACAACATCCGCCTGAACATTCCGATCAACAGCCATTTCCAGATCACCCCGCTCATCACCGAAATCGGGACGCTGGGGGCCAACCAGTCGATCACCATCCCCGCCAAGGTCCACCGCGGTGCCCCCGTCGCGCAGAGCGGCATCCGCGCCCAGACGGGCCATGACGGGACGGGTTGTGCCATAACGGCGGGGCTGCTTTGGGACTACCTCTGCGGGCCGAAAAGGGTGGACAAGGAAAACCCCTTCTACGGCTTTGATTCCACCGGCTGCGATGTGGCCGCCCTCTACGAAGCCGTCTATAGCGGTGGCGGTGGCGGTGGTGGCGGCGGCGGCGGCGGCGGCGGCGGACCCGTCATCCCGGCCAATGCCGGCTCGAACTTTATCCCTCCTCCCGTGTTCGGCGGTGTGTGCGGTCCCAGACCGTCCAACATCATCCCGCCACAGAACGGCGGTCGCGCCCTCAGCGGTCTCGGCCCCATCGGCCAGATGGACGGCGAGAACGGCGTCTGCGCCAAGGTGAAGCTGAAGCTCAACCAGTCGGCCGTCCTCACCCGTGACGCCTTCAACGCCACGCTGGAGATCGGCAACGACACGGCCAACCCGCTTTCCGAAGTCCTCGTCACCCTCCTGATCCAGAGCACGGACACGACGAACGCCACCGCGCTCTTCGCCATCCGCGATCCCATATTGGTCGGCCTCACCGGCGTGGGCGGTTCCGGCACCCTCCCCGCCTTCACCACCGGAAGCTCGTCGTGGATCATGATTCCGACGCTCGACGCCGCGCCGACCAACGGGGCCAGGATTTTCCTCGTCGGCGGCACGATGAGCTACGTGCAATCCGGCACCCGCGTCACCATCCCGCTCGCGCCCGCGCCCATCCAGGTATTCCCGCAGCCCGAGCTCGTCGTCCGCTACTTCCACGACCGCGATGTCTTTGCGGATGACCCGTTCACCATCGAAGTCGAGCCGAGCCTGCCCTATTCGCTTGCGGTTCAGGTCGAGAACGTCGGCTACGGCGAGGCCAAGAACCTAAAGATCACCAGCGGCAAACCCCAGATCGTGGAGAACGAAAAGGGCCTTCTCATCGAATTCAAGATCCTCGGTGCGCAGTTGGAGAACCAGTCCATCAGCCCGGCGCTTGATGTGAACTTCGGCTCCATCGGCGTGGGCTCGAACAAGATCGCCCGCTGGTTGTTCACATCGACGCTCCAGGGAAGTTTCACCAACTACTCCGCATCCTTCGAGCATCTCGACGCCATCGCCGGCAAACGCCTCTCGCTCGTCCGTAGCGCGGAAATCCATGAGCTGACCCACATCGCCAACGTGGACGGGGCCTTCGGCGACGGCCGTCCCGACATGTTGGTGAACGACGTGGCCGACCCGGCCTTCCTCCCGGACACGCTCTACCTTTCGCAGGGTCCGATCCGGCCGGTGCTCTCCGTGACTAACGCCAGCATCGGCAACATGATCTCCGCCGGCCAGCTCCAGGCGCAGATCACCGCGACGATGCCAACGGGATGGGTCTATCTCCGCATCACCAATCCGGGAGGAACTAACTTCGTCCTCAAACAGGTCCTACGTCCGAACGGAACCGACCTCGGTGTCGGCACCAACGCCTGGACGACCGACCGCTTCTTCCGCGGCGGCGAACTCCGGCCCATCCGGACGAACCTCCTCCACCTGCTCGACTACAACAGCGGCGGTATCTACACGCTCGTCTATGCCGTCGCCACCAACGCCAGCGACGTGACTCCTCCGACCAGCCAGATGACGGCGCTGCTGCCGGTCAGTCCGCGTGACTTCAATGTCACCTGGAGCGGCTCCGACGACATCTCCGGCGTCGCCTTCTACGACCTTTATGCGTCGACCAACGGCGGGCCCTACGGCCTCGCGGCAGCACGCCTGACTTCGGGCGGAACCGTCTTCCACGGTCAACCCGGCGCCTCCTACGCCTTCTTCACGGTGGCGACGGACAGTGCCGGCAATTCCGAGGCGCCGGCGGTGACACCCAAGGCTCAGACCACGGTGACCACGGCGGTCAACCTGCCCCCGGTGCTCTCGGGCTTCAGCAACCTGTCGATCAACGAAGGCGATGTCTTCACCGCCACGCCAACAGCCACCGATCCCGATGGCGCTTCCCAGATCCTCACCTTCAGCCTCGTGAGCGGACCAGCCGGAGCGCTCGTCAATTCGGCGGACGGTTCCGTCTATTGGCCCACCACCGAATCGCACGGAGGCCAGGTCTATCCATTCAACGTGGCCGTCACCGACAACGGGCAGCCCAGCCTGTCGGCCACGCAGTCCTTCAGCATCACCGTGGTCGAGGTGAACAACGCGCCGGTCATCACCAGCAGCCCTGTGATCAACGTGAACGAGGATTCCTCCATCGCCACACTCCTCACCGCCACTGACACCGACCAGCCCGCCCAGGCACTCGCGTGGCAGATTCTTTCCGGAGCACCCGCCGGAATGACCCTCAGCCCGTCGGGTTTCCTCGCGTGGACTCCGTCCGAAACCGACGGCCCCACAAACCGCGTCGTGACGATCCGCGTGACCGACAACGGTTCACCAAGCCTTAGTGTCACCCAGGTGGTCAACGTGGTGGTCGCAGAAGTGAACCGCGCCCCGCAGATCGCGGCCGTTGCGGCCAAGTTCACTGGAGTCGGACAGCTGCTGACGTTCACCAACACCGCCACGGATCCCGATCTGCCCGCGAACAAGTTGACCTTCAGCCTTGGCGCCGGCGCTCCGCGCGGAGCCCGCATCAACCCGACCAACGGGGTCTTCGCATGGACGCCGACACCCGATTACGCGTCGACGACCAACACCATCACGGTGCGCGTGACCGACGACGGCCTGCCCGCGTTCGTCGCGTCCACCAGTTTCACCGTCGGCATCGGCGACTTCCTCGGCGTTGAGATAGGTTCAGCCATCGTGCTCACGAACGAGGCCGCCTCGTTGCCCATCCGGGTGACGGGAACCGCGTTGGCGCAGAGCCTCACGATCGTCGTCCAGGCGGGTGCACCGGTCATGACATCGGTCGGATTGGTCGACGGCGGCAGCGCCGTCTTCCAGAGCGGCTGGCTGGATGAACTGGGGACGAATACCTACAAGATATACCTCCAGAACCCGCTCGGTGCGACCGGATCCACCAACGTTGCCGCTCGCATCACCTTTGTGACGACCAACGGCATCCCGTCGGCGATCGTTCCGATCAAGGTGCTCTCCGTCACCGCCCTAAGACTGAACGGCCAACCTGTCGGGGAAACCGGCGGCACGGACGGCCGGTTGGTCTTCATCAACCGTGAGCCGATCATGGAACTGCTCCGCCTGCCGGCCGAAGACGACGTCAAACTCTACGGCCGTCCCGGCATCGGTTACGAAGTTCAGTTCACCACGGACCTCGCGGGTGGAACCTGGAACCGCGTGTCCCGCATCCCGCTGACCAACCGGTTCACCCAGTTCGCGGTGGTCGTAACCAACGGCAGCGGCTTCTACCGAACGATGGAGCTCGGCCAGCCGAAGCCGTTGATCGACGTGCTCAGCCACGGTCCCGCCACGCTCAAGTTCATGCTCTATGGCGAACCCGGTGCGAACTACGACATCGAAACCAAGTCGACGCTCGGCAGCGGCTGGACGTTCCAGCAAAACGTCGCGCTCACCGGCGGATACCGCGAGATCACCGTGACACCACCCGGAACCGGATCGGTCTTCATCCGGGCCGTGAAGAAATAGGCGGCGAAAAATTCATCGCCATCGCCGGGACGCGGGACCGCCGCCGTTATCCGAAGTCGTGGGAGCCGGGGCTCTTCAGGCTTTCCGCCATGAGGCGTTTGATGGTCCGCGTCTTCACATGGATCGTGCCCTGCCGCTTCTGGACGATGCCTTCGATCACAAGGAACGGCTCGGAGGTGATCTTGAGGCGTTCCCGCTCGAAGAGCTCGGGCGCGACAATGGCGTTGGCGATGCCGGTCTCATCCTCAAGGCTCACGAAGCACACGCCCTTCGCGGTGCCGGGACGTTGGCGACAGATGACCTGCCCGGCTATTTGGACCATCTGTCCGTCGTTCGCCTCGCCCAGATCTCCCGCCCGCCACGCATCGGGAATCGTTGGGCGAAACAACGCCATGGGATGCGGCCCCGTTGTGAGGCGAAGACCCGAGTAGTCGGCTTCCAACCGCTCCAGCGGGTCCATGGCCGCCAACGGAGTTTCGACCGGCGCTTCGGTGAACAGGTCGTTGTCGTGCCGGGTGCGTTCCACATCCCAGAGCGCGGCGCGGCGATGCGCGGAAAATCCGTTGAGCGCGCCGATCTCGGCCAAGGTCCGTAGTTCGTCCTTCGTCAACGGCGTGCGGGCCTTCAGATCCTCCAACGACTCGAACGGCCGGCGCGCCCGGGCCCGCAGGAGTTTCTCGGCGTGCCCGGCCTGCAAGCCCTGCACCTGACGGAGACCGAGCCGGATGGAGCCGTCGGCCTCGATCAGGCACTCCCAGTTCGAGCGCACCAGACACACCGGCCGGATCTGCACGCCGTGCCGCTTGGCGTCCTTCACCAGCGTCGCGGCCGAGTAGAATCCCATCGGCTGGTTGTTGAAGAGCGCGGTGAAGAACTCGGGCGCGCGATGCACCTTCAGATACGCGCTGGCATACGCGAGCAGCGCGAAGCTGATGGCGTGTGATTCCGGGAAACCATACAGGGCGAATGACCCGACCGCCTTGGCGATGCGGTCCACGATGTCCGGCTTCACGCCCCTTCGTTCCATCGCGGCGCGGAGCTTCGCCGTGGCTTTGGCCATCTTTTCATCGGATCGATGGAAGCTCAGCGCCTTGCGCAACTCCTCGGCTTCGTCGCCGGTGAAGTCGGCCATGACCATGGCGATCTCCAGCATCTGCTCCTGGAACAACGGCACGCCGAGCGTCCGCTCCAGCACCGGCTGCACAAGCGGATCAAAGTAATCGATCTTCTCCTCACCCGTGCGGCGGCGGAGATACGGATGCGCCAGACCGCCCTGGATCGGTCCCGGCCGGATCAGCGCCACCTCGACGACGACATCGTAGAAGCACTTCGGCTTCATCCGGGGCAACGTCGCCATCTGTGCCCGGCTCTCGATCTGGAAGACGCCGATCGTGTCGGCCCGCTGCATCAGCGCGTAGGTCGCCGGATCGTTCTCGGGCAGGTTGGCCAGGTCCACAGGACGCCCGCGTTGCGTGGTCAAGGTGATCGAATCCTGCAGCACCGACATCATGCCAAGCCCGAGCAGGTCGACCTTGATGATGCCGAGATCTTCGCAATCGTCCTTGTCCCACTGCGCGACCACGCGGCCCGGCATGGCGGCGTTCTCCAGCGGCATCACGGAGCTGAGTTCGCCCTGGCAGATGATCATGCCGCCCGAGTGTTGGCCGAGATGACGCGGCAGGCGTTTCATCTCCTGGTAAAGCGTGGCGAACGGCAATGCCCGTGGATGCGAACGCGCCAGCCCCGCCTGCTCCATCTGCGCGAGCAGGTCCATCGTGTGCGGAAAATCTCCGCTGGCGAACAGGCTGGAGAACCGGTCCAGCACGTCGGCCGGAAGGTTGAGCGTCTTGCCCAGTTCGCGCGCGACGCTGCGGCCCCGGTAGGTGATGACCGTCGCCGTCATGGCCGCGCCGTGTTTGCCGTAGCGCTGGTAGACTTCCTGGATGACGCGCTCGCGGCGATCGCCGCTCGGCAGGTCGATGTCGATGTCCGGCCAGCCCTTCCGGCCCTCGGACAGGAACCGTTCGAAGAGCACGTTGAACTTCACCGGATCGACCGCCGTGATGCCCAGGCAGAAGCACACCGCGCTGTTGGCCGCGCTGCCACGGCCTTGTGCGAGGATGTCGTTCTCGCGGCAGAACCGCACGAGGTCGGCCACGATGAGGAAGTATCCGGCGAACCCCAGCTTGCCGATCAGCGCCAACTCCTTCTCCAGGAGCTTGCGCACCTTCTCGGGAATCTCGCCGCCGTATCGCCCCTTCGCGCCGCGATAGGACCACTCGCGCAGCACGCCTTCCATGGTTTCGCCGGGCCCGACCGGATATTTGGGAAACTCGTAGCCCAGGTTCGCCAACGTGAAGTCGAGCCGCTCGGCCAGACGCGCCGTGTTCGCGACGGCCTCGGGCAGATCCGCGAACAGACGGCCCATCTCCTGCGGCGACTTGAGATGGGCTTCGTCGTTGCTGCTGAGCAGCGCACCGGCCGCGTCGAGATGCGTGTGGTGCCGGAGGCAGGTGAAGACGTCGAGCACCGCCCGGCCCTGCGGTTTCGCATGGGTGACGCCGTTGGTGGCGAGCAACGGCAGGCCGTGGTCCATGGCCAGATCGCCAAGCCATCGGTTGATCCGCTCCTCGCCGCGCACGCGATGCCGTTGGATTTCGACGAAGACGTTGTCGGATCCGAACGCGCGCACGACACGGCGGAGCTGGTCCGCGGCGGACACGCCCGGATCCGTGGCCGTCAGAGCGCGGAGGACCGGGCCTTCCGCGTCGCCTGTCATCGCGATCAATCCTTCGGCGAACTCCGGCAGCTCGTCCCAGCGCACGACGCCTTCGTTCTTGGCGGCCCGGAGATGCGCGCGCGTCAGCAGGCGGCACAGGTTGCGATAGCCGATGCGCGAAGCGACGAGCACCGGCAGGACGTTCCCGTCTTCGAGCAGGAGTTCGGAACCGATGATCGGGCGGATGCCGGCTTCCTTCGCCGTGCCGAAAACTCGCGGCGCACCATAGACGCCCATGCGGTCGCACACCGCGATCGCGGGCAACCCGCACGCCGCCGCGGTGCTCGTGAGCTGTTCCGGCAACGACGCGCCCCTCAGGAAACTGAAGGCGCTCCGGGCATGGAGTTCGACGTAGGCGCTCATGCGTCAGTCCAACACGCCCTCGACTATCCAGCCGCCGGGCTGGTGGACGAGGCGCAGGGTTTTCCCATTGGCGGCCGTGGCATCCCATTCCTCGCGCTGCCAGGCGCCGGGTTCCCACCACTTGCCCGAGGCGCGCCACGGTCCGACCACCAGCTTCAGGCGCCCATTCGCCACGGCACAGCGGATGGCCAACGGCTCCTCCGCGCCTTCGACATTGGCCGGAACCACCGGGCGCAAGCGCCGCAGCGCCGGCGCCTGCATCGGCGGACGCGGACCGTTCACCACGGGCGCGTTCTCGAAATCCGGCGGCACCAACCGGAAGGCATCGGGCCGATGCGACGCTTCGCGCACGGGCGTTCCGACACGTTCGGCCCCGAGCAGAGCGCTGAGACGGGCCAGCGTCTCCTGGAACTGGTGCGGATCCCTCAGCGCCGCCTCGAAGAGCCCGAACTGCTTCTGCGTCGGCTGGGTGGTGTCGAGGGTGAGCGTGACTCCGGCGATCGGCGAATCGGTCCGCAGTGATTCGAGATGCGTGACCAGCATCCGATGGAGGATGTCGGCGCTGCGGGTCGGTTGCGGCACCCGGAGCCGGCGCTCCACCTGGACGCCGGAATCCAGCCGCAGCCGGAGCACAAGCAGTTCGGCCACCAGTCCGGCGATCCCGAGACGCGGCGCCAGCTGGTCGACGAAACGGCGCAGGAGAAACAGCAGCGGCTCGGTCGTCTCCACCGGTTCCACGAAATCGAACGCCTCCGCATACGTCTCGACCGGCTGCACGTGGCGGAGCGGCCGGATGGAATCCACCGACGCGGCGGCGAACAGCGCCAAAGCCTCCAGTCCCAGCCGATCGGCCAACGCGGCCTGCCCGAGCGCGAGCAGTTCGCCGACTTTCTTGATGCCCCATTTGCGCAGGATCTCCGCGACATCGCTGGAAGGTTCCAACGCCGCCACGGGCAATGTGTCGAGAAACGGCTTCGCATCCGTCACC
>JBBRDN010000164.1:0-10558 GCA_038203875.1 Verrucomicrobiota bacterium | reverse complement strand
TTCGGCTGCAGCAACCGGGTCCCGTCCGGCCCAGGTTCCCACTGTTGTTCGGAGCGCGATTTCCTGCAGCTCTCCGTCCGGAAATGACGCGGCCCACGTCGTCGCCGGCGACGGATCGACGGCAACCCAGCGCTGGAGGATCTCGATGGCGGCCCTCGATTGGTCTCGGCCGGGCGGAATTGCGGCGATCGCGTAGTTGGCGGCGGCTTCGGGATCGGTCGCCGACCAAGCGCTGGCGATGTCCGCGAGAGCACGGGTGCGAAGGTCCACGTCGTCGATGAGCTCGGCCCAAGATGCGGCACTGGTGGGTTCCTTCGTGGCCCACTGCTTGGCGGCATGGATCACCAGATCATCGCGTTCAATGCCCGCCGGGAGGTCGAGGATGAACTCGAGGGCCTGTTTCGGATTGGTCCGTGAGGCTTCGTAGGCGATCGAATGGATCGCGACGTTGCGATCGGCCCCTTCTGACAGCGTCATTGCCCACACGATTGCGCCGTCGAGGTCTTTTCCGGCCCAGACGACGCCGAGTTGGCGAAAGGAACTCTGACGGAGATCGGGTTCGGCCACGCCTGCAACCCACTGTGCTGCGGCCGCGGGATCGGCGAGGGCAAGACGCCGGAGGATCTCGTCGGAGACTCCGGGTGGTCCGCCGCCTTTGGGCAGGGCGTTCAGGAGAAGGATGAGCTCTTTCGGTGGAAGCGACTTCAAGAGGTCGTCAAGAAGAGCCGCTCGGCGGATCGGATCCGTCTCTGCCAGGACAGCATTGAACCCGGGGCGAATTGCGGCCGGAACCGCGCTCATCGGGTCGAGAACGGCCTGGATGGCGTTGCTTCGCTGGGTGGCCGAGTCGGGTGTGAAAGGGGCTCCTGTCGGCGCAGCCAACTTGGCTGGTGCCGATGCGGACTGCGTTTCGGACTGGACGACGGATCTCTTTGGGGGATTGACGACAAGCCATCCGGCCACGCCGGCTAATGCCAAAGTGCCGACGATATAAATCCGCTTCCGGGTTTGGGCCACGGGGAGATTCTGCCCTGAACCAGCGTGATGGCAAAGGGCAGAAACGAAAACAGCCGGAGGCTTGTGGCCTCCGGCTGTCGCAGTTTCGATCAGGACTAGATCAAGGAACAACCGTCACGTTGCTGACCTTGCACTCGCTGGTGAGCGCGCTGTTGTGCGACGTGACCGCGATTCCGATGTAGCAGTTGGATGCCATCGGGATGTTGCAGCTGCCCACCTGGGTCCAGCTGACTCCGTCCCTCGACTTGTAGGACGTGAACGTGTTGCCGCGGCGGACGAGCTTAACCCAGCAGCTGCCGTCGCTGCCGCCCGAGGTGTGCTCGGAGGCGGCACCGGTGCCGTTGCGGCGCTGGAAGGCGAGGCCGTTTCCGGCCGTGAGGCACATGAACGCATGGCTGCTGTTTCCGTTGAGGGACTCACGGATCATGACGCCGCACTTCGCCCACGGGTCGGTGTTTCCAACGGAGCAGATCTTGGCCTTGATTTCGCAGTCGCCCACGGAGTTCTGGAACATTTTGTGGCACTCGTCGCTGCTGCCCCAGATGTCGGATCCGGAACCTTTGATGTAGCAGTCGCCGTAGCTTTCCTTCGTCTCACCGGGCCGTGCGCAGTTGCCGATGTCCCGGGTCTGCCACGGAACACTGACATCGCACCTGCCGGAGTAGCCGCCGGAGAAGAGCACGCACTTCGGAACGACCTGTTTCGGAGTGGTGGCGCTGGACCACGAAAGGATGGCCGAGGCCGTCCCAACATTTTCGAAGTATTCCAGCTTGATGTCATACTTCTGGCCCGCCACGAGGGCGATGGTGCCGCTGGTTTCCGTCGTGGTGGTATTGCCCCAGAGATCAACGATCTTGGTGCCGTTGACCCACAGGCGGTAGCCGTTGTTGGCGTTCACGTAGAACGTGTAGGTCTCGGAGACCTGCGCTTGGATCTGGCCGGTCCAGCGGACGCTGAAGCAGTCGGCGTTGATCGAGGAAGCGGGCGAACCGTAACCCCAGTCGAAGCAGACGTTCGCATCGAGGCGGGTGAACTTGTAGCAGGTGAGGTCCTTCGCGTTGTAATACTCGCCCTTCAAGCCGTCGCCGCAGGTTCCGTAGAGCTGCGTGCAAGGAATGATCTCCTTCGCGCTGCAGCTGCTGGACCACGCGAGGCGGACGCTGGCCCCGCCGGTGTTTTCGTAATACTCGAGCTTGATGTCATACTTTTGGCCGGCCACGAGCGAGATGGTCCCGCTCTTCTCGGTCGGACCCTGGTCCACGTAGTTGTTGATGATCAACTGGCCGTTCACCCACAGGCGATAACCGTCGTCGCCGGTCACGTAGAACGTGTAGGTGTCGGTGTATTGGGCCTGCACCTGGCCGGTCCAGCGGACGCTGAACGTGTCGCTACCGATGCTGGTGGCCGGGGATCCGGTGCCCCAGTCGAAGCAGATGCCGCAGTCGATGCGGGTCAACTTCGAGGAGGTGAAGTTGATGCTGTCGAAGTATTCACCGACGAGGCCCTTGCCCGTTCCGATGATCGGGGCGGCGGCGGACGTGACGGTCAGTTCGTTCGAGTAGTCCGCGCATTCGCAGGTGCGGATGCGATAGGTGTAGCTGACGCAGGGCTGCACCATGGAGTCGGTGAAGGTCGTGCAGTTCGCGGCCACCTGGCCGATCTTGATCCAAGCACCGGTGCCGGTCTTGCGCTCGATCTGGAAGCAGGACTCGGAGGTCGAGTTGTCCGTCCAACAGATCACGACCTTGCCGGCGACTTTCGATCCAAGAACGAGGTTGCTTGGCGGATTCGGGCAGGGCAGCGGAGTCGTGATGCACACTTCAGCTGTGTATTCTGGGCAGTTTTTCGTGCGGACGCGGTAGCAGTAGGTCGTGCAGATCGCGACCGTGGTGTCCGTGTAGGTCGTGGTGTTCGCGGCGACTACTCCACCGACTAGCGGAGCGAGCGGGGCCCAGGTTCCGGTGGCGCCGGTTTTGCGCTGGATGATGAAGCCCGTCTCGGTGGCGGAGTTGTCGGACCAGGTGAGGACGACCTTTCCCTGGGCGTTTACCGTGAGAACTAGGTCCGTGGGGGCGGTCGGGCAGGTCGAGGGCGCGCAGGTGAGCGAGTCACGATGCTGCGCACAGGCGAGCCGGCCGTTGTTGTAGTCGTCGAGCTTGGTTGCGAGCGGGGCTCCGGCCGTCCAGGCCGCGCTACTACCGGCAACACCACTTCCCAGCGGATAGGTGACGAGCCACTGGTCAGCGGCGGCGATGGTGGTGTCGATGCAGCTCGAGTTGTTGCCGAACAGGACGTTCAACTTGGCCGAGATCAGGTGGCGGAACATCGTGTAGGTATTGTCACCGGCGGGCGATGTGCCCATCGCTGCGATCCCCTGAGCCTTCGTGTAGGTCTTGCCACCGATCACGATCGAGCTGACGGGCCAGGCTTCCGGATGATTCTTCCAGTAGCCGGGGGTGCCGGTTCCAACGCACTGCGGCGGAGGGGGAGGCGTGAATGTGCAGGGCGTGATGTCGAGGTTGAAGTCGCCGTGGCTGGTCGGGTAGAAGGCGCCGCCGGTCGTGGGATTCTTCGTCACCGTCACGGTGAACCAACCGGATCCACCATCGTTGGTGTTCTTGCCGTTGGCTCCGTAGCCGAGCTGGAACGAGGGGCCCATGCGGGCGATCGCGATGGATCCACCGGCATACTGGCCGAGACCCGTGAGAGTTCCGGAGAAGGTCGTGTAGTAGGACCACTTTGTCGTGTCAACCGGGCCGGTCGGCAGGTATGCGCTCGCCGGAAGTTCGAGCTTCGGGCTGCCGCTCGGGGCAGGGGCCGGAGGTTCAATGAGGCCGCTCAGGTTCACGTTGATCGCGAAACCCTGATTGGTATTCGACTTCTTGTAGACGTTGCCGGAGAGGAGGGCGGTGCCGTCCTCATACTTGGTCAACTTCAGCGGGCCGCTGCTCGCGATGAAGTCCGTGCCGATTCCGGGCAGGTAGACGGCGTGACCGCCGGAGACGAGCGCCGGGAAGGCCTCCTTGACGCAGACTTCCTCGTCAAGGCACGGCGCGATGTCGAGGTTGAAGTCCCCGTGGCTCGTCGGGATAAAGGCCGGTCCAGTGGTCGGACTCTTGACGACCGTCACAGTGAACCAGGCGGAACCACCGTCGTTGGCGTTCTTACCGTTGGCACCGATGCCGAACTGTGGGGCCGGTCCCATGTTGGTGATTTTGAGTTGGCCGCCAGCGTAGCAGCCGACGCCGGTCAACGTTCCAACCATGTTCGAGTAATAGTGCCAGCCGTTCGTATCGACGATGCCAGTTCCCACCGGCGGGACGTAGTAGGAGTTGGGAAGTTCAAGCTTCGGGCTGCCCGGTCCGGCCGAGGTCAGGCCGGAAAGCGCGATGTCGACGATGAAGGACTTGCAGGGGTTCGACGCGCTGAAGACAATACCGGTAATCGAGCCCTTGCCGTTCGAGGACTCGATGAACTTCAACGGAACGTTGCCCGCGATGAAGTCAGTGCCGATGCCGGGCAGGTAGAAGGCATGGCCACCGCTCACACCGGAAACAGGCAGCGCCTGGTTCAAGCAGATCTGGTCGACGTCGGGGCACTCGATGATCTGGCCGGCGAGGACTGCGGGATTCGTGACCGTGCCGAGTGTGGTTCCCCAGACGATGCTGGAGAAATATCCGTTCAGCAGATTGTTGTTGTTCGCACCGAAGCCGAGCTGCGCGCCCGTTGCGGCGATGAAGAGGTTGGTTCCCGCGAGACCCTTTTGACCCACGAGCGTGCCGGCGACACTGGTGTAGTAGGTCCAGGTAGACGAATTGGCTGTGCCGATCAGCTTCTGCGGATAACCGGAGGGAGCCGTGGAGGTGGGGCCGGAAAAGGTGATGCTGGCGTTGAAGCAGAGGTTCGGGTTCGAAGCGCGAACCACCACGCCAGTCAGGACCAACGAGCCGTCTGGCTGCTGGAGAAGTTTAAGGGACTCCGGGCCCGTGATGAAGTCATTGCCGAGGAGGCTGCCGAGGGCAAACGCGTAGGTCGCGTTGTTGTTGATGCTAGGGGTGCCAACTGCTTCTTGTGCGCACTGTTCCTGGGGAGGCGGGGGTGGACCGCCGCATGAGACTTCAACAATGACCCGTTGGATCGCGGAATTGGGTCCGAGATCAAGAATTGCGGCCCTCTTTTGGTTCGCAGAAGGGACAAAAGCGGACCCAAACACAACAGCGTTCGAAGCCAAATCGATTGACGGTTGCGTAGTGAGTTCAAACCCTTGAAGGATGTTCCACATGGCGAACTGAACATCCAGCATCGAGGCGCCCGAAGTGTTATTGATGATGTAATTGAGCTGATTGACGACAGGCGACGCATACTCGGTCAGGTGCGCAGGCAGCGGGCCGTCAAGGTAGCGCAAGGTGGCTCCGCAGTATTCGAAACCTGTGGCGATCGCGGCGTTGAATTGCAGGCACCAGCCATTGTAAGGAGTGCCCGGCTGAAGAGCATACGACGGATCGGTAGGTGAGTAGTTCAGGGTTACGGACCACAATGAATTCACGCCGTCTGCGACCGTAAAGCAGACTGGTTGCGGTGGAAGTGGACATTGTGCCACCGCGTGCTTAGGCATTAGCCCGAGCAGCGCGATCACAGTCAGGAGGATCAGTTTTAGTTTTGGTTTCATGTGTCTCAAAATTGGGCCATGCGTCCTGTTTGTGGCATACCTTGGGCTTTGAGTAAAGTATTAAGTAGGTTGTGCGTCTGTTTTTGGGATCAGACTGTGCCTAACTTGAAAAAGAGGGCCGGATTGTGAAATTGTGAATTCTAGCCGACGTTATGGATCGAAATGTTATGAACCGATGAGAACCACCTGCTTCTTCAGACTCTTTTGGCCTTTGGCTGGTCTGCAACTCTTGATGGTTTCATTGACGGCACGGGAGTCGGCAGCGACTCGTTTTTTGGATGTGCACTGCCTCGAATGCCATGACGCGGAGATGAAGAAAGGCGGGCTCGATCTCACGGCTCTCAAGTTGGAGTCCGTTGCCTCCAAGGATTTGGCCAAGTGGGTCACGGTGTTCGACCGCGTGGCCGCCGGAGAAATGCCGCCCAAGAAGAAGGCGCGTCCCGCAGCCGGCGAGCTCGAGGCGTTCAAGTCATCGGTCGCAAACTCGATCACTGCGGCGGAGGACAAGTTGGTCGCGAAGGAAGGTCGTTCGGTCCAGCGCCGTTTGAACCGCTACGAATACGAGAACGCCCTGCGTGATCTCCTGCAGGCTCCCTGGTTGCAGGTGCGGGATTCGTTGCCCGAGGATGGAGTGGCCCATCGGTTCAACAAGGTCGGCGACGCCTTGGACGTGTCCTATGTGCAGATGGCGCGGTATCTCGGCGCGGCCGATTACGCGCTGCGTCAGGTGATGGCGGGCAAGGTCGAGCGCCCGGAAACCACGGTTGTCCGGCACTACGCGCGTGACCAGCGCAGCTACACCGGGCCGATGAAGTTCTCCGTTTTCAACACGGCGCCCGAGCGGGCGACGTTTCCGGTGCTGGGATTTGAAGGCCAGCCCGACGTGCGCGCCGGCAAGGCGCCTATCTCAACCGGAAAGACCAACGCCGCGTTGCGCGAGTTGGAGGGCGTGGGCGTCGTGGCGGGAAGCTATGAGCCGCTTGAGCCCAAGTTCAGCAACTTCAAGGCTCCCGTCGCCGGCCGCTACAAGCTGCGCCTGAACGGCTACTCCGTCTGGGTGGGACCCGGGCAGACCAACAAGTGGTTCATCCCGAACCTCGACGACATTTCCAAAGGCCGCCGCTCCGAGCCGATCACCGTCTATTCCGAGACGCCGCCACGTCTTCTGCGGAAGCTGGGCGCGTTTGATATCGATCCTGAGCCCTCGGTCCACGAGCTCGATGTGTGGCTCCTTGCCGGCGAGATCATCCGCGTGGATCCGGCGCGGTTGTTCCGGTCGCGACCCGGCGCGGGACGTTGGCAGAATCCGCTCGCGGAACGCGACGGCCAGCCCGGCGTTGTGTTCCGGTGGCTGGAAGTGGAAGGCCCGATCTTCGATCAATGGCCGACAGCCGGCCACAAGCTGCTCTTCGAGGATCTTCCACTGAAGAAATCCGAAACCACTGGAGCGAGGGTCGATGTGTTTACTAGCAATCCCAAGAAGGATTCCGAGAAGCTCCTCCGCAATTTCCTCACCGCGGCCTACCGCCGACCAGATGCCGACAAGGAATGGAAGCGCTTCATGCCAGTAATCGAAAGCGCCATGAAGTCCGGCAGCAGTTTCGCGGACGCGATGGTCGCCGGCTACACTGCCGTCCTCTGCTCGCCCGAGTTCATCTGCGTCGAGGAGCGTCCGGGCAAACTCAATGACCATGCCTTGGCTTCGAGGCTCTCCCTTTTCCTGTGGAACTCCACGCCCGACGCCGAACTCCGGTCGTTGGCGGCGAAAGGCCAACTGCGTCATCCCGATGTTCTACGCGCTCAGACCGACCGCCTGCTGGCCGATCCGAAGTCGCGGCAGTTCGTCGACGCCTTCCTCGACTACTGGCTGGACCTGCGTCGCATCCAGGCGACCACGCCCGACGCGACGCTCTATTCCGACTACTATCTCGACGACCTTCTGACCGAATCAGCCCTTGAGGAAACCCAGGCGTTCTTCGGCGAGTTGCTCCACGGAGATTTGCCGGCGCGCAACATCGTGGCGTCCGACTTCACGATGCTAAACGAGCGGCTCGCGGTCCACTACGGGCTGCCGCCGTTCGAGGGAGTCGCGTTGCGACGCGTGGATCTTCCGAAGAACAGCCCGCGCGGTGGGCTCTTGACGCAGGCGAGCGTCCTCAAGGTTTCCGCCAATGGGACTACGACCTCACCCGTGCTGCGGGGCGCCTGGATCATGGAGCGCATCCTTGGAAAGCAGTCCCCGCCGCCGCCGCCGGGCACTCCCGCCGTCGAGCCCGACATCCGCGGCGCCGTCACGATCCGCCAGCAGCTGGACAGACACCGCTCGCAGGAATCCTGCGCGGTGTGCCATACGAAGATTGATCCGGCCGGCTTCGCCCTGGAGAGCTTCGATGTCATGGGAGGATTCCGGGAGCGCTACCGGGCGCATGGATCCGGCACGCCGGAGAAAGGCCTCGCCAAGAGCGGCCAGAAGTTCGAGTTCAGCCTCGCGTTGCCGGTGGATCCGTCGGGCGAACTGCCCGACGGCCGGAAGTTCGCGGACATCCGCGAATTGAAGGCGCTCCTAATCGACGACGAAAAACAGATCGCCCGAAACCTTGCCCGGCAGCTCGCCGTTTATGCCACAGGCTCGGCCGTCCGATTTAGTGACAGGAACGAGATCGAGCAGATCCTCGTCCGCGCGGGTGCGAGCCACTATGGCGTCCGCAGCCTGATCCACGAGCTTGTGCAAAGCCGGTTGTTCCTGAATAAATGATGTCAGAAGCCCGGGCGCAGAAACGAAGACCATCTCCATGAACACTCCCTTCATCGCCACGCAGCGATCCATCTCCCGGCGTAGTTTCCTGCGAGGTGCCGGCATCGCGCTGTCGCTCCCGCTGCTCGACTCGATGACTCCGGCTTTCGCTTCGGTCGCGAAGGCCGTGACAGCGGGCAAGCCCGACAACAAACCCCGACGGGTGTTCGGCATCTGCAACAACCTTGGCCTGCTGCCCGACCAGTTCTTTCCCAAGAAAGCCGGCCGCGACTACGAGTTGTCGCCGTATCTTCAGGTGCTGAAAGAGCATCGGGACGACTTCACGGTCTTCAGCGGCGTCTCCCATCCCGATGTCGATGGCGGGCATCCGGCCGACAACTGCTTCCTCACGGCGGCCCCGCATCCGGGCAGCGGCGGTTTCAAGAACACGATCTCGCTCGACCAATACATCGCCGAAAGGATCGGCCATCTCACCCGGTTCCCGTCGCTGAACCTCGGCGTCAATGTCCAGCAGGGACAACGCAGCCTCGCGTGGACCGGCTCCGGTGTGTTGATCCCGTGCGAGGAGAAACCTTCGGATGTGTTCCGCCACCTGTTCATGCAGGGCACGAAGGCCGAAACTGAAGGACAGATCCGTAAACTCGAACTGGGCCGAAGCATCCTTGACGCGGTTGCCGGGCAGGCCAAGGACCTCCGGCGTAACGTCGGTGCCAATGACCGCGACCGGCTCGACCAGTATTTTACCAGCGTGCGCGAGCTCGAGAAGCGCATGAAGATGTCCCGCGAGTGGGAGAACAAACCCAAGCCCAAGGTTTCGGCGCCGATACCGCTCGATCCCGCCAGCCCCCGGGAATACATGGAGAAGGTCCGCCTGATGTATGACATCGCGCGGCTCTCGTTCGAAACCGATTCCACCCGTTCGATTGCGCTCCTCCTCGACAGCGTCAACTCGCCCGTCATCGAACTCGGCGACACCAAGTTGAACGACGCCTACCACAACCTTTCCCACCATGGACGTTCCGAGACCAAACTCTCCCAGTTGAAGGCCATCGACGAATGGCACATGAAGCTCCTCGCGAACCTCTTCACCGAGTTGAAGAACGTCCGCGAACAGGGCGAGCCGCTGCTGGACCGGACGATGATCCTCTACGGATCCAACCTCGGAAACGCCAATACCCACGTCACCACGAACCTGCCGACCCTCTTCGCCGGCGGCGGTTTCAAACACGGCCAGCACCTCGCGTTCGACACCGAACGAAACTACCCGCTCCCGAATCTCTTCGTCTCCATGCTGCAGCGGATGGGACTCGAGACCGACAAGTTCGCCTCGTCCACAGGCACGATGCGCGGGTTGGAAATGGCCTGAACGTGAGGCTGGGATGGCCGCTTTTCAGGAACCCGGCCGCTTCCTCCGCCCATTCAGTAGGTTGATTTCGCGACTTGGCCTGCTGGGCCTAGTCGGCGGTGCGATTGCCTTGGGAGCGCTCCGTCTTTCCGCCGCCGAGACCTTCACCTCGGCTTACATCTCCGAAGTCCTGGCCGTGAACCCGGTCGGGCTAAAGGACGAGGACGGAGATCGCCCGGGTTGGATCGAGATCCATAACGGTGGGCAAACGACGGTCTCATTGGAGGGATGGTTCCTCACGGATTCGCCGCTGAACCCGACCAAGTGGCGTTTCCCCAACGTCGACATTCCGCCCGAAAAGGACCTGCTGGTGTTCGTTTCTGGAAAGAACCGGACCAACAATCTGGCTCCGCTGCACGCCAACTTCCGTTTGGAAACGCGGTGGGACTATCTCGCCCTGTTTGGCCGTAGGACCAATCTCGTTTCGGGGCTTCGCCCGCCGCAACCGTCCCCTGCCGCCGGTGTCTCGATCGGTCGCATCCGGGGTGAACCAAGTCTAGTCGGTCTGATGCCGCGGCCCACGCCAGGGCGGCATAACTACTCCGGAGCGCGGGGATCCGCTCCGCTGGTGCGCTTCTCGAAACCGGGCGGCAACTTTCTCGAACCGGTCACGGTGGATCTCTCCGCTGGTGCGACGAACATTGTAATCCGCTACACGCTTGATGGCACGTTGCCCCACTCCGGTTCGCCCGTTTATTCTGGCCCGTTGTCG
>JBBRDN010000163.1:0-10578 GCA_038203875.1 Verrucomicrobiota bacterium | reverse complement strand
GCTGGATCAACCTGGCCAACGCGCTCTTTTGGCAGGCCCGGTATGATGAAGCGCACGCCAGCGCGACCGCCGTGCTGGAGAAGTTCCCGGACCAGTGGCCGCTGCGCTACAATCTCGCCTGCTATTGCGTGAAGCTGAACGACCTCGACCAGGCCAAACGCTGGTTCAACGAGTCCGCCAGGCTGGCGGAGGGCAAGGAACTGCGGAAGCTGGCCTTGAACGATCCCGACATGGAGGAGCTGTGGGATTGGGTGAAGAAGCATTCCGCCCTTTCGGACAAGCCTTCGACGGCGTGATCCGGGTGCGGCTTCGTGAACCAGAAATCCCCTTTGACTGAAAACCGACCTCCGTTAGGCTGCCGCGCCTGTTTTCAGGCACCCTTATGGCCAAGCTGACCGTCAAAGACATTTCGTTCCAAGGTCTCCGCACCTTCGTCCGCGTGGACTACAACGTCCCGATGGAGGAGAAGGACGGCCAGATGGTCATCAACGACCAGACCCGCATCCAAGAAACACTGCCGACGCTGCGCCTCCTAATTGAAAAGGGCGCCAAGATCATCCTCGCCGCCCACCTCGGCCGCCCCAAGGGCCAGCGTGAGCCGTCGATGTCCCTCAAGCCGGTTGCCGCCAAACTTTCCGAACTCCTCGGCAAACCCGTCGCCTTCGTCGATGACTGCATCGGCGAAAAGGTCGAGGCCGCCGTCGCCCAGCTGAATCCCGGCGATCTGCTGCTGCTGGAGAACGTCCGCTATTACAACGAGGAAGAAGCCAACGAGCCCGCCTTTGCCGAGAAGCTGGCCAAGGTCGCCGACGTGTATGTGAACGACGCCTTCGGCGCGGCGCATCGTGCCCATGCCTCGACCGATGGAGTTCCCCATGTCGTCGCCAAACGCGGTGGCAAGGCCGTGGCTGGTTTGCTGATGGAGCGCGAGCTGAAGTTCCTCGGCGACGAGCTGCAGAACCCGGCCCGTCCGTTCGTCGTCATTCTAGGCGGCGCCAAGGTGTCCGATAAGATCAAGGTCATAGACACGCTGTTGAACAAGGCCGACACCATCCTCATCGGCGGCGCGATGGCCTACACCTTCCGGCTCGCGGCCGGTGGCAAGGTCGGCAAATCCCTCGTCGAGCCCGACAAGACCGACGTCGCCACGTCTGCCGTCAACAAGGCCAAGGCCAAGGGCGTCCAGTTCCTGCTGCCCAGCGACAACATCACCGCCACCCCGGTCAAGACCGACAAGCTGAACAAGAAGGGCAAACCCATCTTCGACCTCCAGAACCCACGAGTGAACACGGGAGACATCCCCGACGCCGAGGAAGGCCTCGACATCGGGCCGGTTACGTCGAAGGCGTTCTGCGATGTCATCGCGTCCGCCAAGACGGTTCTCTGGAATGGCCCGATGGGCATGTTCGAGGACAAACGTTTTGCCGACGGCACCAATGCCGTGGCCAGGGCCGTGGTGGAAGCCACCCAGAAGAACGGCGCCAAGACTATCATCGGCGGCGGAGACAGCGTGAAGGCGATCAACAAGGCGGGTTTGGGCGACAAGGTTACGTTCATGAGCACCGGCGGCGGCGCCAGCCTTGAGTTCCTCGAAGGCTCACCTCTTCCCGGCGTGGTGGCGCTGAGCGACAAGTGATTTCAACCATAGGATGCTGGCCTTTCCGTATGGGGAATTGTCTCCCGGACCTGGGTTCATGATTCCTAAAATTTTAAACTTAGCATGGACAAAGAACGCAAGCTGATCGTGGCGGGCAACTGGAAGATGAACAAGACGGTGGCCGAGGCCCTCGATCTCATCCGCGCCCTCAAGCGCGAACTGGGATCGGTCAAGGACATCGATATCGTCGTATGCCCGGCCTTCACCGCGTTGAGCGACGTCTCCAAGGAGACGATCGACTCGAACCTGCGGCTCGGCGCGCAGAACATGAGCGAGCACAACTACGGGGCATTCACCGGCGAGATCGGCGCGGGAATGCTTCGGGAGTTTTCGGTGAAGTATGTCGTGCTTGGCCATTCGGAGCGGCGGCAGTTCCAGAAGGAATCCGACGCGCTGGTCGCCGCGAAGGCCAAGGCCGCGCATGCCGCCAGCCTTATCCCGATCGTCTGCGTCGGTGAGACTCTCGCGGAGCGCGAAGGCGGCCTGACCAACAAGGTGGTCGAGACCCAGACGCGCGGCAGCCTCGCGGGTCTGACCAGGGAGCAGGTCGTCGAGACCGTCCTGGCCTACGAACCCGTGTGGGCCATCGGCACCGGCAAGACCGCCACCAGCGCCCAGGCCCAGGAGGTGCACGCCTTCATCCGCTCGCTGCTTGTCTCCATGTTCGACGAACCCACCGCCCGCCGCGTTCGTATCCAATACGGCGGCAGCGTCAAACCCGGCAATGCCCGCGAGATCCTCAGCCAGCCCGATGTGGATGGCGCGCTCGTCGGCGGTGCCTCCCTCGAGGAGCGCAGCTTCGTCGAGATCATCAAGAATTCCCTGTAAACCGAACTGTCTACCATGATTACGCTGTTCATCTGGCTGTTGACCGCCCTGTTGGTCTTCGCATCCCTGTTCCTCATCCTCCTTGTCCTGGTCCAGCTTCCGAAAAAAGAAGCCGGAGCCGGTCTGGCGTTCGGCGCCGGCACGGCCGACGCGCTCCTCGGCGCCGGCTCGGGCAATGCCCTGACGACGGTGACCAAATACACGGTCGTCGCGTTCTTCCTGCTCGCGATCACGCTGAGCGTTGCCTACAACCATCAGCATAATGCCAGAAAAGGAGGCATCGGGCCGACTTTGGCGGTGGCGCCCGTCGCCGGCACGCCCGCGCCAGTCAGTTCGGTGTTGGCTCCCCCGACGAACAGCGTGCTGTCGACCACCACCTTAGTGACGACCAACCGTCCTGCTTCCACGAACCG
Organism: Verrucomicrobiota bacterium; assembly: GCA_038203875.1. Taxonomy (GTDB): domain Bacteria; phylum Verrucomicrobiota; class Verrucomicrobiia; order Limisphaerales; family CANJSG01; genus CANJSG01. Next base: position 7,680 of record JBBRDN010000163.1, on the reverse strand, counting down.
GTAAGTTCTCGGATTTCCCATCCCAAGCCCCGACCAAGCGCCCGGTTTTCCGGGCGCTTTTCTTTGGTGGCGATGTCCGTGTTCAGCGGATGAGTCGAAAAAATGAGGCCGTGTTGGTCGCGGCGGTCTGAACACGAAGTTCCGTGCCGGAGACAAAGGACGGGTTGGTCACCACGGCCCACGACGGCCCCGCCGGGAGTTGGAGAACCGTCTGCAGTTGGAAGCCCAGCCAGTTGGAAGGCCAGTAGAGCTGCGCGACGTTTGTTTCGATCAGCCGCAGGCCGAGCCGTGGCGGATTGACGACGGCCAAGGTGGCGAACGCGACGTTGTTTCCCTGGAGGCCATCCGGGGTTGCGCTCGTGACCGAGGCCGAAGCTGTGTTCGTCGCTAGGCCGATGGCGCGGGCCGTGAGGGTGAAGGTGAACGAATTGGAGGCGCCGAGGAGCGCGACGTCCGCCGTCATGGTGGACTCGTTCGTCGTCACGGTTCCTCCGACCCCGCCAAGCGTTCCGCCGATCTGGAGGAAGTTGATCGGAAACCCGGCCGATACGACCAGGTTGGTCGCTGTTCGCGGGCCGAGGTTGGTCACGGTAACGACCAGTCCGGCAATCTCGCCAAAAGCGATGGGATATCGGTCGAGAGCCAACGTGATGCCGAGGTCAGCCGACGGCTGGACGATGAACGAGTTGGTGGTCACGAAGGTTCCGGCGGGCGTGGTGAGGGAGACGGGCCCCGACACCATCGAGGCGGTGACGAGCACGTCGATCTGCCTGTCGTTGACGAAGGTGAACGGCGTGGGCGTGCCGTTGACCCGCAGCGCCGAGGCGCCTGTAAAGTTCGTGCCCGACAAGGAAAACGTCACGCCGATCGGGGCCGTGGCGGGATTGAGGCCTGTGAAGATGACAGGCAGGGAGAAGTTGCTCGAAGTGGTGAAGGAGCCGTAGGGGTTCTGCGCTGTGATCGGACCGGAGATGGCGTGCGCCGGGACCTTCATCGAGATCTGGGTCGGCGAGACCGCGACGAAGTTGGCCGTCCGCACGGCGCCGAACGCCACATTGGTGACGTCGATCAGGTTGAAGCCGTTGAGGACGATCGTTGTGTTGGTCTGTCCGGACTGCGGGGTGAAATCGGAAATGACGGGAGCGCCTCCGGTGACGACGAAGTTGGTGGAGGTCGTGTTCGTCCCGTAGATCGTGGCGACAGTGAAGGGGCCGTTCGTCTGCCCGGTGTGGATCGTCACCCGCAGTTGCGTGCCGCTGACGACGGTCACCTTCGCCGGCGGAATGTTCGAGCCGTTCAAGCTCACGCGCAGCCCGTTGGTGACGAAGTTCGCCCCGTCGATGGTCACGTTGGTTCCGACGGGTCCGAAGACCGGGGTGAAGCCGGCGATCTGCGGGGCGAGGCCGAAGACGAAGTTCGTCGACGTCGTGTTGGTGCCGAACGGGGTGGCCACCGTGATCGGTCCGGTGACGGCGTTGAAGGGGACCGTGACGTGGAGCTGCGACGGGGCTGTTACGTTGACCGAGGGCGCGTTGGTGCCGCCAAAGCGGACGGTCGTGTTGCCGGCGATGAAGTTGAGTCCATTGACCGTGACATCGGCTCCGGCCGCAGCGGTCGGGGGATCAAAGGAAAGCACCTGCGGGCCGCTGCCGAACACGGTGAAGTTGCTCGACGTGGTGAAGACACCGAAGGAGTTGCTCGCCGTGATCGACCCGGGCAGGGCGTTGGCGGGGATTCGGGCGACGATCTGGTTTTGGCCGGCTCCATTCTGGACCAAGGGCGACAGCACTCCGCCGAAACGGATTGCGGGAAGGGGAACGGTCGTGAGGTTGATCCCGTCTAGGGTGATGTTGGCGTTTGTCGATCCAGACACGGGATCGAACCAGCGGATGTAGGGCTGGTTCGTCACCACGACGAAGTCGTTGGTCGTTGTGAACGGGACTACGCCTCCACCGCTTCGCTCGATGCGAATGGGTCCCGTGGTTGCCGTCGGCGGGACCGTTGCGTTGATCTGCGTGTCGGCGGAAGGGGCGGTGGTCGTGGAATCGAGGACATTGTTGAAATAGACCCTGAGCAAACCCGAGCCGCCGCTGAAGCCGGAGCCCTGGATCTGGATCGATGCGCCCCGCACGCCAAACGACGGATCGGCCGAGTTGATCACGAACGCGGCCGCCGCCGGTCTGACAAAACCGCAGGTGACGATGGCGGCGATCCACAGGCGGGCTCCACCGGGAAGGGTCCTCAAGAACATGCGGCGCAATCTGCTTCGGATCGTGTTTCGAGCAAGATCAAAGCCGTTTTCGCATCCGGGGGACTGGCACGTCGCGTGCGCTCAAGTGGGAATCCGGTCCTCCCGAAACGAAGGGGAGTCCAAACCGGCTCCGAACGTGAACATCTGCCGTCAATCTCGAACCACGCCGAAAGGCATTGCCGCCATGACCATCATGGAGGTGGTCATCACGCTCGTCGTGGCCGGCGTCACGGTGGTCGGCGTGGTCAATGGCTACGTTTTCACGGCAAAACGGGCCGAATGGAACGCCTACTCGCTGGCGGCCCATTCATTGGCCATGCAGCAGCTTGAACAGGCCCGGGCGGCGAAATGGGACCAGTTGTCCGATCCGCCGGTGGACGAGTTGGTGTCTTCCAACTTTGTCGATCAGGTCAATATCCTCGACATTCCGGTCACCGGAAACGCCCTCGCCGGAACTCTCGCCCTCCAGTTTCCACGATCACGGACCAACTGCGCCTCCATCGTCACCCAGGCTTCGACGAACGGGATCAGTTTCGTTTTTGCGACGAACTACGTGTCGATTTGGAGCGTGTCGGCCAATCCGCCGCTCAAGGGCCTCCGGGTCGATTGCGTTTGGTCTTTCATGGGGCGATCCACCCACACCAATTCCGTGGTGACCTACCGGGGGCCCGACCAATGAGACGTTTATCCGCCTTCTCTCCGAATCGTCTTCGCCGTCGCCGGACACTCGCCTTCACGCTGCCCGAGGCGTTGATCGCCATGTCTTTGTTCCTCGTCGTCATGGGTGGCGTTGTCTTCAGCCACATTTACGGGATGCGCATGTTCCAGCTGTCCCGCTCCAAGCTAGGGGCCAGCGATGAGGCCCGCCGCGCCATCAGCAAGCTCGTTGAGGAGATCCGCTCGGCCAAGATCATCCGTATCGGCAGCGGCGGCCTGACCAATTTCGCGACCTGCGGCATCACCGACACCCAGTCCGGCAACTCGATCCAGGTCTATCCGACGACCAACACGACGAGCTTCGTCCGCTACTACTGGGACTCGGGCGACAACCGCCTCAAGCGCACGACCAACGGCGTCAGTTCGGTCTACGTCGTGGCCAACGCCATCAGCAACCAGGTCGTGTTCACCGCCGAAAACCATCTCGGCCAGGTCCTGACGAACAACAACAACAACCGCGTCATCGGCCTCACCCTCCAGTTTTACCAGCTCCAGTATCCCACCATCAGCATAGGTCCCGGCGGGCTCTACGACTTCTACCAACTGCGCACGCGGATCACCCGTCGAGCACTCGAATGACCTGACGCAATGAAACTCGCCCCAAGCCGCACCACGTCCCTTCGGCGATCCGCCTCGGGTTTCGCCCTGCTCGTCGTCGTGGGCTTCTCCGCGATCAGCCTGCTGGCTTTGGCGGGTGTGATCGCCTGGAGTTCCGGCAACTCGAAGCAGATCGAGCGGAACAATCTCTACTTCACCTCCGTCTCCGCCGCCGAGGCGGCCACGGAAAAGGTCCTGACGAGGATCTCGCAGGATTTCCAGCAGGACGGGGAAAGCCTCGTCTTCGCGAACATCGCCAACTACCGGCAGCTTGTTCCTTCCAGTGCCGAATCGTCGTTTTGGAGCGGTTGGGATTTCCAGAACGGGGCGGGCACCAGCGGGCGGACGCTGGTCGAGCGCCAGTTCGCCAACGTCTTCACCAATCTCGAATCGCAATACACCGGCCTCAGGGGAATGGCCTCCGGCTACCGCATCATCGCCAACGCCCGGCAGACGAACGGCTCCTACAATTTCTTTGGCGCGGTCGGTCAGGAGGTCCAGGTCGCGAACATCCCGGTCTTCCAGTTCGCCATCTTCTACAATCTCGACATGGAGATCATGAACGGACCTGACATGACGGTGAACGGCCGGGTCCACTCCAACCGGGGCCTCTATACCGATCCCGCCGGCACGCTGACCTTCAACACCCACGTCACCGCTGTGGGTGACATCCGTGATGCGAAAGCACCGGGCGACAGCCGTGCGCTCCAAAGCGGCGCCATCGTCTACAACGGCGAGGTGGACTCCAAGACGATGGCGTTGACGATGCCCATCGGCACCAACAACACGCCCGAGGCCGTCCGTGCGATCCTCCAGACTCCGCCGGGAACCGAGGCGTCGAGTTCGCTGATGGGAAAGCAGCGCTTCTACAACAAGTCGGATTTGATCATCACGGTGAACACCAACGGCGTCTCCATCGGAACCGGGCTTCCGGCGACCGTCCCCCTGACGCTTTCGTCGAATGAGGTGAATTTCCTCGCGACCACCAACGGCTCCTTCTGGGACGAGCGCGAGGGCAAGACGATCCGACCGCTCAACCTTGATGTCGGGAATCTCAGGACCTTCAGCGCTTCGAACACGCTCCTCAGGGTTTCCCTTGGAAATCGCGACGTCCGCAGCGTCTACGTCCGCGATCTGCGTCCGTTCAATTCCGCCAATCTCGCCGCGGTCCGCGTGCGGAACGGCCAGACTCTTCCCGATCTCGGCCTCACCGTCTCGACGGAGCGTCCGATCTACGTCCAAGGCCACTACAACCAGCCGACGTCCGGCCATTTGGGGACGACGAATACTTCGAACACCAAGCCCGCTGCTCTCCTCGGAGATTCGATCAACATCCTTTCCAGTTCATGGAGCGACTCGAACTCGACGAATTATTCGGCGAGGAACGCCGGCAACACGACCGTCAACGCGGCTTTCCTCGCCGGCATTGTTGAGAGCAAGACTTTCAGCAACTACAGCGGCGGCGTGGAGAACTTTCCCCGGTTTCTAGAAAACTGGTCCAGCGACACGCTCACCTACAATGGTTCCATGGTCGTCATGTTCCCGAGCCAGTATGCCACCAATCGCTGGGGCAAGGCCAACGTCTACAGTCCTCCGACACGCAACTGGGCTTTCGACCTGAACTTCATGGACTCGACCAAGCTCCCCCCGGGAACGCCCGAACTCCGCACGCTCATACGCGGCAAATGGCAGATAATCGCTCCCGGTCAGACCAACATGGTCACGATGGTCAACTGATGGCCTTCGAACAACGCGCCGAGAACTGCCGTTCCCACGAACCGCGGAAAGGCAGCTTAAGCACGGACCCGAGCAGGATCGAACGCACGCGGGACTTCGGCACCTTGATCCGGGAGGCTGCATCCAGCACCCGCCCCGTCCGCAGCAAGCGCACCGTCTCCATGCCGATCAGGATGGGCCACGCACACGCGAGCCGGACACGGCGCTGGTCGCGGGGATTCGCACAGGTGTAGCGCCAGCCCGCGGCGAGATGCTCCGTCGCAAGGTCCAGCAACAAATCGTAGAGAGGCCGGAACTGCGCATCGTTCTTCGGGTCCTTCAGATCTTCGGGTATCATCCCCAGTTTCAGTAGTTCGTCCGAAGGAATGTAGCAGCGGCCTTGGCGTAGATCGCGCGGCAGATCCCGGAGGATATTGACCAGTTGGAGCCCCTTTCCGAAACGCCCACCGTCCGCGAGGAAGCCCGTGTAGTCCGCGAAAGGATGCTGTGAATAAAGATTGGCCCGGCAGATCTTCGTCCAGAACTCACCCACGCAACCCGCGACTCGATAAGTATAGTCGTCGAGCTCTTCCATCGTTCGCAGACTGCGCAACACGCCTTCCGTCGAGGCTGGTTGTTCGATGTTGGTTGCTCGACGTTCCTCACCGACTTCAAACCTCCGCAGATCCAGCTCCTGCCCGCCCGTGATCGTCTCCAGCACCTCACGGATCAACGCCTGATCGTCGGGAGCGAACTCCGCCAACGCCGCGACGCCTTCCTCGATCCGCTCCAACAGCACCCGCTCCGCATGCAGCCCGCCGCCCGGTAGAGTCGGTTGGGCTTTCGCCAGTTCGTCGAACGCCACCGGTTGGAGCCGCGCTCCACGAATCCGCCCTCGAAGTTCGTCCAGCGCCGCCAGACGTTTCTCCACCGGCACGAGCGCCGTATCCGCAATCGTGTCGGTCGCGCGCGCCAGCAGATAGGCCAGCCCGATCTGCCGACGCACGGGCGCAGGCAGCACGCGCAGCGTCAGGTAGAACGAGCGCGAGACATCCCGGAGCAGATTGGTCAGTAAGTCAGTCGAAGCCATGCCAGGGCGGCGACTGAACCACGAAGATCGCCCCACCGCCAGAGCCGCGTTCCCGGCGTGCATTGGCTGCGCTGCTGTGTCTCCCTTGCTGCATCACTACTCCCATGCTCCACCGCATACTGATTCTGCTCGCGCTGCTGCTCGCCTCTTTGCCGATGCGTGCCTCCGAGCCTCTGCGAATCTCTTGGACGAACAACGTGCTCGCGGTCTCGGCACCGCATCTGCCCGGTGGACGGCTTGAGGTCTGGTATCTCGAAGCGTTTCTGCGGTCCGGCGCGAATGGGCGCGACTGGGGCCAATCCGTCCTGCGCCACAAGACGACGCTGCTCGAAAGCGCGGCGGATGGTTCGCATCTCAAGTTCCTCACGCTTGTCTCGACCAACGTCGAAGTGCGCCACGAGATCCGTGCCGGTGCCGACGAACTCGATATCCGCTTCGTCCTGACCAATCGCGGTTCCAGCCGGATCGATCTCCAGTGGTTTCAACCCGCGTGCATCCGCGTCCCCGTGTTCACCGGCCGCACCCAGGCCGACTTCATTCGTCGCACGTTTCTCTATACCGCCAAAGGCCTGACGACCCTCGATCAACTGCGCCGCACGACCAATGCGCTCTATCTGGGAGGCCAGGTCTTTCCCATGCCGGGCATTGCGGACGCCGACGCCAATCCCCGGCCTTTGGCCCTTGATCGCCCGGTCAATGGCCTCATCGGCTGCTTCTCAGCCGATGATCGTTGGATCCTCGCCACCGCCAGCGACCGCACGCATGAACTCTTCGAAGGCGTCTACGTCTGTTTCCACAGCGATCCCGCCGTCGGCGGATTGGCGCCCGGAGAATCCAAAACCGTCAGGCAGAAAATCTACCTGGTCCCGAACGATCCGGCCACTCTGCTCCGTCGCTACGAAAGGGATTTTCCAGCAGGAGCAGATGGACGGCGCTGAAGTTCAAATCAGCGGATCTTTTGTTCACGGGACGTGAGCGACGCGGCCGGGTTGGAATGGCCGGCGGATATTTCCAGTTCACGGAGTCGGACCGGCGTTGCATAAGAGGCGCGTCGGATAAACCCCATCCTCCAATCCCCATGAACGTCGAACCTCCCTCCCCCGGCCAATCCCACACCTGGGAAGTCCTCTGCCACGTCGCCGCCGTCGCAGGCTATGTCATTCCATTTGGCAACATCATCGGTCCGCTCGTCGTCTGGCTGCTCAAGCGATCCGAGATCCCGGCCGTCGAGGCCCACGGCAAGGAGGCGCTCAACTTCCAGATCTCCGTCACGATCTATGCGATCGTCTGCATCCTGCTGATCTTTGTG
>JBBRDN010000162.1:0-10597 GCA_038203875.1 Verrucomicrobiota bacterium | reverse complement strand
GCTGGAGCCCCAGAGGACGATGTTCCGGAAGGCCTCGGGGAAGGCGCCGATGGACTGGCCGTTGGTGATGATGAACGCGATGCCACGGTAGATGGCCATGGTTCCCAGCGTGATGATGAACGGGTGGACCTGGAGCCCGGTAATCATGAGCCCATTGGCCAGGCCGCATAGTGTGGCGGTGCCAAGGCAGGCGGCGCTGCCGGCGAGGACTCCGGCCATTTGCGAACCGGCGGCCGGACCTTCCGGGCCGAAGTGCCGAAAGGTGATCGCGCCAATGACCGAGGCCAGGGCGAAGATGGCCCCGACTGAAAGGTCGATGCCGCCGGATATGATCACGAAGGTCGCGCCCACGGCCATGATGGCGATGAAGCTCGTGTCCTTGGCGAGTTGGGAGAGGTTGCGGGCGTTGAGAAACTTGTTCTTTTCCTCGAACACGGCGACGCGTTCGCCGTCGGCATTGGTGGTAAACACGCGTTGGGGATTTCCGTCCGGACCGGCTTCGAGCCTCGGCTGGCGCACCTTGCCCCCGAAGCCGGCGATGAGCGCGCCGAGGATGAGGATGACGAAGATGAGCCCCGTCTCCTGGAGACGGAAGGGGCTGCGGCGTGGGCCTGCGGGGGAACTCATTTCGAGATCGACGATGCCGGACGAAAGAGGGCGTCTCAATGACGAAGGTCGAAGGACAAAGGCCGACGCGAATGACGAAGGGCGAAGATCCAGATCCGAAAAGGAGACAGGCAGCCGGTTCTTGGGTGATGTGCTGACGGCGTCCGATTTGGCAATTGGCCTCCCGTATTCGTCATTCCGCCGTCAGGCGGCGGTTTGTGAACACAATGCCTTTGACCCGTGCGGGAGCGCCGGCTACACACTCGCTGGCCTCGTTTCCGGTAGCTGTTCCGGGCTGACTCAATGATCGAACTCCAACCTATTTTGGCCAGCGGCGCAGGGCTCTGGTATGTGATCTCCAAAGCCCCGATCGAGGGCATCGTGATCCTCGTTCTGCTGCTCCTGTTCTCGATCTTTTCCTGGTCCGTTCTCTTCTCGAAGGTCATGCAGATGCGCCGCGCGAAGAACCTGAACGGCTTCTTCGAAACGGAATACCGGGGACAGTCGAAGGTCCTCGGCATTTTCGACCGGCGTGTCCAGGCGGAGGGTTGCCCCCTCTTCGCCGTCTATAACGAGGGAGCAATCGCGTTGGATGCCCGTCTGAAGAAGGGTGGCGAGGTCCGCGCTGAAGTCGTCACTCTCAAAGGCATGGAACACGTCAAACGCGCCATCGAGAACTCTGTCGCCCGCGAGGCCCTGAAGCTGGAGTCGGGCCTGATCCTCCTGGCGATCGCCGTCAGCGGCGCGCCGTTCATGGGCCTGCTCGGCACGGTCTGGGGCGTGATGATCACCTTTGCCGACGTGGCGGCGAAGGGTTCCGCCGACCTGGCGACGATGGCGCCGGGCGTGTCCGCCGCGCTGGTGACGACGGTCGCGGGCCTGCTGGTGGCGTTGCCGTCGATGTTCGGCTACAACTGGCTCGTGCATAACCTCCGCGTGCAGACGGTCGAGCTGGACAACTTCGCCCAGGAGCTGGTGTCGAAGATGGAGACCGAGTATCTGAAGGACGAGTGATCCCGAAGTCCGCGTTTTGACCCGATGAACATTGACCGGAAACGATGTGAACAGCCTGTGAACAACTTCGCGCCGGAGTTGTGTCCATGCCGTTCGGGCCGGGGTCTGATGTCGGGGAAATGAACTGACGCCATGCGCCGAGCCTCCCAGAAAAATCATCTGGTCACGTTGAACGAGATCAACATCACGCCGTTGATGGATCTCGCCTTCGTGCTCCTGATCATCTTCGTGATCACAAGGCCGCTGCTGGAGCAGAGCATGAACCTGCAGCTGCCGTCGGTCGGCAAATTGAACACCCCCCAGCAGGTGAAGAAGACCGACATCCGGACCATCGAGGTCGGGGCCACCGGAACAATACGTTACCGAGGAGCCGCCGCCACGATGGACCAGTTGGAAATCCAGCTGGTCGCTGAGCACAAACTGAATCCCAAGATCGTCGTGAACATCCGGGCCGATAAGACGGCCCAGTGGGACCATGTGGCCAAGGTTCTCGGGATGTGCATGAAGAACGGCATCACGCAGGTCGCCCCGCAGACGGCCAACGAATGATCCGCGCATGAACCGCCTCCAAAAAAAATGTCTGTTCGGATCGGCCGTCATGCACGGGGCGGTGGCGTTGACGCTCATCCTGACGACGGCGTTCTCCGGCCGAAAAGTCGACGACGAGTATGTGCCGGTCATGACGATGGTCGACACGGCGACGCTCACCGATGACAAGACGAGCGGTGGTTCACCCGAAGCCCAGCCTCCGGCACCCGCTCCGCCGCAGCCGCCGCTTCAGCAGATTCAGCCTCCGGTTTCCCGTCCGGCTGAGGAAAAACCTCCTGTCGTGACGCCTCCGGCCAAGCCGGTCGAACCGCCCCCGGTCGCTCGCCGCGAAACTCCGCCCGTCCGGGAACCCGAACCGGAGATCGTCCTTCCGAAACCCGAGAAGCTTCGCCCGGATGTGGCGGCCGAACTGCCGGTCAAACCGGATCCAAAGAAGAAGACCGTCGTCTTGAATCCGATCGATCGGAATCCGAAGAAGACCGCACCCAAGACTGCGGCGGTGCGGCCTCCGATCGATCTTGGCCAAGTCGTTAAGCGGGATTCGAACAAAGCGGCCGATGAGAAGGCGCGCGCGGAGAAGTTGGCCGTCCAAGCCGCAGAAGCCGCAGCCCAAAAACAGGCGGACCAGCGGCGCAACGCTCTGGCCAATGCAGTGCGCGGAGCAGGCACGGCTGTGCAGGTCGGGACGGGCAGCAAGACGACGATAGGGCTTTCGCCGGGAGTTGGGGGTGGTGGACCTGCGTTCGCCAACTATGGTCAGATTGTCGTCAGTGTTTTGGATGGTCTCTGGGTGGAGCCGAAAGAAGCTTCGTCCGACATTTCAGTCGCCAAGGTAGAGGTTACGATAAGCAGCGAAGGTCGCGTGTTACGCGCGACCATAGTCCGGCCATCGGGAGATCGATTGATGGATCGATCTGTCCAAGACGCGTTGAAGCACGTCTTGAAGCATAAATTCGGCAAATTTCCCGAGGGCGCGGCTGAATCCCAGCGCGCCTATACGATCGAGTTTAATCTGAATTCACGAAGAGGCACCGGATGAAAAAAGTTTTTAACCTAATCACCTTGTTTGTCACGTCGGCCTTAATGGCTGCTGATGAGTCTTTAGTGATTCAGCGCTGGGCCGATCCGTCAAAGGCCGTTCCCATCAGCTTGACCGGCTTCACCGGCGATGCCGAGGCCGTGCTGATGTTCGATCTCTATGTCGCCGGGTTTGAATTCGTCGGTTCCGACAAGGCGAAGTTCGCCGTCTCCGGGTCCAACAACGGGGAACTGACCGGGCGACTCCTCGACGCCCAGAAGAACCAGCTCTTTGGCCAGAAGTATTCCGGCGGCAGCATCCGGCAGCAGGCGCATGCGTTCGCCGATGACCTCCTGAAGCAGATCTACGGGCAAAAGGTGAAGATCTTCAGCTCCAAGATCGCCTACAAGGTGGAGCGGGGGAGCACTCAGGAAGTGGGCGTGTCCGATTTCGACGGGAACAACGCGACCTTGATCACCCGCGACGGTTCGCTCGTCAGTTCGCCGGCGTGGGTTCCGGGAACGCGTCGATTGATATACGCCTCGTGGAAGAGCGGGGGACCATTCCTTCTCCAGCAGGATCTGACCTCCGGAGCGCGCGACATCCTCTCGTCCCAGCCTGGGTCCAATCACAGCCCGGCGGTCTCGCCCGATGGCAAACGTGTCGCGTTCATCCTCAGCAAGGACGGCAACCCTGAGCTTTACGTCATGGGCACCGACGGCAGCGGACTCAAGCGATTGACCACGACGAAGGAAGACGAGGCGTCCCCATGTTGGTCGCCTGATGGCCAGACGATCTGTTTTTCCTCCCGCTACGGCGGTCGGCCGACCTTGCACCAGGTATCCGCAAGCGGCCGTGCCATGCGCCGGATGAATGTGGTGGGAGTCGCGAACCAGACCGAACCTGATTGGTCTCCGGATGGGAAAACGATCGTCTTTACCGCCCAGATGGGGAGCTTCCAGATCTGCACCGTGCCGGCTACCGGCGGTTCGGCCGTTCCGCTCGTTGAAGGCGAGGATCCCGTCTGGGGTGCCAATTCGCGGGTCGTCATGTTCACGAAACGGGTTGGTGGACAAAGAACCTTGTCTCTCCTTGACGTGCCCACGAAGCACGTAAAAGATTTGCCCAGACTCTCGGGGAGTTGCTCCCAGCCTGCTTGGGCTCGCTAATCCATCTCCCAATCGCAATTTGCACTACATCATGAAACGCCTGTCTCTGCTCTCAGTAACCTGCCTCTGCGCCGTTCTGGCCCTCGGATCCGTCGGTTGTAAGAAGAAACCCGGTGGCGTGACGCCGCTGCCCTATGGGCAGATGGGTGGAGGCAGCACCGGCCCATCGAATCCGAATCGGGGAATACCGCTCGATGGTGGTGCGGGTGCGATTGGAACAGGCGTAACGACCATTCCGGCGGCCGGAGATGGCACGGGCACGCCACTCGCAAACTCCGGCAACTTGGATTCCCGCACCAAGGACTCCGAGAAGTTCAAGAGCGAGACCGTTCATTTCGACTTGGACAAGGCCATCGTGAAGGGTGAGGACATGGGCAAGGTCCAGACCGTGGCCGCCTTCCTGAAGGCCAACCCCACCCACGACGTGCTCGTCGAAGGCCATTGCGACGAGCGCGGCACTGAGAGCTACAATCTTTCTCTCGGTGACCGCCGGGCGTTGGCCGTCCGTGAAGCCCTCATCGGCGCCGGTGCGCCTGCCGAACGCGTCCACACGATCAGCTACGGCGAAAGCCGCCCTGTCGATTCGGCCAAGAACAACGCCGCCTACGCCAAGAACCGCCGCAGCGAGTTCGTGTTGGTTCTTCCTTGAGAACCGGTTGAACCGCTTTGAGATCGGGCATGCTTCACGGCGTGCCCGATTTTTCTTTGGTGGCGGATGAATCAATTTGCGGCGCGACTGTCGGAACAGTTGTTCCAAGTTCAGTGATTGGGTCGGTAGCCGTTGATTGCGCCTTTGACGGGTTTTCGTCTTCGGTGAGCAATCTTTACATCCAGATGCCGCATGGCATCGTGTGGTTAGAAAGTTATGATCATGAATACTGCAAGTTTGGCGTTCATCGGCATGTGGGAAGCGATTCTCATCATGGCCGTCCTGTTGATTTTCTTCGGCGCGAAGAAGCTGCCCGAAATGGCTAAGGGCCTCGGACAGGGAATCCGTGAATTCAAGAAGGCGAGCAACGAGATCACCAACGATCTCACCCGCGCCATCGATGAGGATCCGGTCAAACCCGTGGCCAAGGCTGTGCCCGCCCCGGAACACACCACCCCTGCAGCGTCCTCGGCTACACCGACCGAGCCCAAGCACTAAACCCTGTTTTCCCGCACACTTTAGTTGTGCGGTAGATTTCGCCGGGAGGTGAGTTCACCCCGCCTCCCGGCGATTGTTTTGCATCCAAAGCCCCTGAAAGCACGCCGTGTCGGAATACGTCAACGAACCTGATCCCCATCCTCCCGAGCCTCCCGACGAGGAAGGCGGTGGACCGATCAAGTCGTTCTTGGATCACCTGGAGGATCTGCGATGGACCATCATCCGCAGCGTTTCCGCCATCCTGATCGGAATGGTGGTTTGCTTGGTGGCGGCCAACTACATCATCACTTGGCTGAAGCATCCTTTGGAGGCGGCGGAGCGGATTAGCCGTGATGAAGGCGGTCCGACGGTTTTTGTGGCCCTTGGGAACACCAAACTCACCAGCTTCAAACTCGAGACCAACCGGTTTCCGGGAATCGATTTTGGATCCAATCAAACCACAGTTGCCCGGCTTGGTTTCACCCAACTGGTCTCGGGTTCGAGCACCAACCGCCTCCTGACGGTGGATGTGACCGGCGAGAGACCGCCGGTTGACTGGACCGAGATCACGATCATCAACACGGGTCCCATGAGCGCGTTCATGGTGGTGATGCAGATCGCGCTCTACGGTGGTATTGGGTTGGCATCGCCCTTCGTGCTCTTTTTTGTCGGCCAGTTCGTCGTGCCCGCTCTGCGGCGGACGGAGAAGCTCTTCACCTACCGTGCACTTGCGTTCGGAGTCGTGCTGTTCGTTGGTGGAGTTCTGTTCTGCTACTATCTGGTCCTGCCGATCACGCTCGAGTTTTCAAAGCAGTTCGCCGAATGGGCGGGCTTCAAGTCCGACTTGTGGCGGGCCGAGGAGTATCTCGGATTTATCTGCAAATTCATGATCGGGATGGGAATCAGCTTCGAGCTTCCGATCGTCATCCTGAGCTTGGTCAAAATCGGGCTCATCGATTACCGCAGCCTGAACAAGTTCCGCGGATATTTCATCATCGTGGCGTTGGTAATCGCTGCGATCCTGACACCGGACGCAAGCATGGTTTCCCAGCTGCTGATGGCGGCTCCGCTGATGGTGCTGTATGAACTCAGTGTGGTTGTCGCTTGGATCTGGCACCGCCGGGATCGGAAGAAAGATTTGGAAGTGATGGACCTGGACTAGTTCTGTCTTTACTTCGGTCGGCGCACGCCGACATCTTCCATAAACAACTCCTGACTGATATGCGCAAATCGCTCCCACTAGTTGCCCTGTTTATTGCAGCCGCCTCGTTCGGCGTCGGCTGCGCGGGTCCTGAGGCCAAGCTTGGCCGGGGCCTGAACAACGTTACCGAATTCCTCCGCGGCGGTGAAATGCGCCGCTCTGTAGAGCAGCATTCGCTCTTCGACAATCCGGACGTCGGTGCCACTACCGGCGTGATTCGCGGCTTCAATCGCAGCGTTGCCCGCACGTTCTACGGCGCCATCGAAGTCGCCACCTTCCCGTTCCCAAGCTACGCCCCGAAATACTACCCGGTGAATCCTGTCTACCCGTCGAGCTACAAGCCGGGGCTCTTCGCGGACCAGTTGTTCGCCACCGACACGTCGTTCGGGTTTAGCGGAGGCGATGTCGCTCCCATGATTCCCGGCAGCCGTTTCAAGGTTTTCGAATAAGATCCCGTTTTCCAAATGGCGCCAACGGCAACGTTGGCGCCTTTCTTTTTGCCGATGTCCCTGACTCTCCGCTCTGGCTGCAAGGTCAACCTGCTTCTCAACATCCTTGGGAAGCGTTCCGACGGATTTCATGAGCTGGAGACCCTCCTGCACCCTGTTGGACTTTACGACGAACTGTCGTTCTCTGTCGCCGACCGGGGCGTTCAGTTCACCTGCAGCGATCCTTCGTTGCCGCTCGACGGGTCTAACCTCGTCGTCAAAGCGGCCAATTCTTTTTCCGCTCGGTGCGGCAGGGCAGGGGCTCGGATTCACCTGCACAAGCGAATCCCTGCTGCGGCCGGCCTGGGCGGCGGCAGCGGCAACGCGGCCACGACCCTCTTGGGCCTGAACGAGCTTTTCGGGAGACCTCTGACCGATGCGGCTTTGGTGGAGATCGCGGCAGGGCTGGGATCTGATGTGCCTTTCTTTCTTAGGTCCAAACCGGCTTTGGGCCTTGGACGAGGCGAGAAAGTCACCGTCTTGGATCCTTTTTCCTGCCTATCAGGCGTCTGGATCGTGCTGGTCCGTCCGAACTTTGGAGTCTCGACCCCTTGGGCTTATCAGGAACTCGTGAAGTATCCGGTGGCGCTGAACGGCCGGCCGGGTCGCGCATCGGAGTTGATCGCAACTCTGCGGTCAGGGGACCTGTCTCGAGCGTGCGGCCTGCTCTACAACTCTTTGGAAGCGCCGGTCCTCGCGAAGTATCCGCTGCTCGAAGTGTTCCAGGAATTTTTCCTCCACCACCAGGCACTTGTGTCGCTCATGTCTGGGAGCGGGTCGACGACGTTTGCGCTCTTCGACGGTGAGACGGCTGCGCAACGAGCCGTGAAAGCGATTCCCGCGAAATTCGGAGACACCAATTGGATCACCGCTGTTCCCCTCGTGGCTTCGTAGTTGCGACGCCATCCCAGCCGGTGTTGCGGATTTCGGATCGGCCCCGTGAGGCTCCACCTACTCGCCAGTTGCAGCCCCCGGAGGAGTTCACCTACCTTCTGCACCAGCAAATGAAGGTTTTCATCGATGGCAAGTTCTACGACGAAGCGAACGCGAAGATCTCCGTGTTCGATCATGGGCTGCTTTATGGAGACGGCATTTTCGAAGGGATCCGCGCGTATAACGGCCGGGTGTTCAAGCTGAAGGAACACATCGACCGCCTGTTCTGTTCCGCCAAGGCGATCCTGCTGACAATCCCGTTGACACATGCGGAAGTTTGCAGGGCCGTCGTGGACACGTGCCGCGAGAACAACATCCGCGACGGATACGTCCGTCTCGTCATCACCCGCGGGGTTGGAACGCTTGGGCTCAACCCCAACAAGTGCAAGCTGGCCTCCGTCATCGTAATCGCCGGCACTATCCAGCTGTATCCCGAGGAGATGTATGCGAACGGCATGGCTATCGTGACCGTTCCGACTGTGCGCAATCTCCACAGCGCGGTGAACCCGGCCATCAAGTCCCTCAACTACCTGAACAACATCTTGGCCAAGATCGAGGCGAACAACGCAGGGGTCGAAGAAGCGATCATGCTCAACTCCGAGGGCTATGTCGCCGAATGCACCGGTGACAACATCTTCATCCTGAAAGACGGGAAGATGTTCACGCCGCCGTTGTCCGCCGGTGCCCTTTACGGCATCACGCGGGCCGCTGTCGTCCATCTTGCCCGACAGCAGGGCATCGAAGTGACCGAGCCCAACTTGACCCGATACGACATCTTCAATGCCGACGAGTGCTTCCTCACGGGCACGGCGGCGGAGATCATTCCCGTGACCAAAGTGGACGGTCGGATCATTGGCGACGGCAAGCCCGGCGCCACGACCCACAAGCTGATAACCGCCTACCGTTCCTTGACTAAGCAAAGCGGCGAGCCGATATACCCCTGACTTTATGCAGTGCATGGTGTGCAAGCAAAACGCCGCGAAGGTCCACTTCACGCAGATTGTCGGTGACAAGATGCAACGGGTGGACCTCTGCGATGAATGCGCAAAGGCGAAGGGCGTCAATGACGCGGGCAGCTTTTCGTTCGCGGATCTTCTCCTTGGGATCTCGGGGGAGAAGGATTCTTCGACGACGGGCTTGGCTGCTCCCACGGCCGCAGAAGTGGACGAGCTGAAATGCCCGACGTGCGGATTCACGCAGGCGGACTTCAAGAAGAATGGCCGCCTCGGCTGCCCGGAGTGCTACAACACTTTTGCCGACGGACTCGAAGGTCTCTTGAAGACCATGCACAAGGGCACCCGCCATGTCGGCAAGATGCCCATTGCGTTGAGGACCAAGACCGATTCATCGGAACGTCTGAAGTCGCTTCAGAAACGTTTGGAAAAAGCCGTTCAACAGGAAGATTTTGAGCTGGCGGCGAATCTCCGCGACGAGATCCGCCAGATCGCGCCCCGGAGCAGCACTCCGGCCGCTTCTTGAGCTCATGGAATTGATTAATTTTCTCAGCAAGCCCTCGGACTTCAGTCGCAGGACTGGTCCGAACGACAAGATCGTCCTCTCCAGCCGTGTCCGTCTCGCTCGCAACATCCGGGGCTTTGCTTTTCCCGGATTTGCCAAGAAAGCCGAACGTGTCCGCGCGTTCGAAGTCCTCCGCCCCGCGATCGAAGCGACGGTCGCCATGGCGGACCGTTTCGCCGGTTCGATGGATACGCTTGACGCTTTGGACAAGCAGATATTGGTCGAGCGGCACCTCATCAGCCGGGAACATGCTGCGAAGGGACCCGGCTCAGGAATCGTCTTCAATCACCAGGAGGTCCTGTGCGTGATGATCAACGAGGAGGACCACCTGAGGATGCAGGCGATTTTCCCCGGTCTTCAGTTGAAACAGGCCTACGCGGCGATCGATGCTCTCGACTCGGAACTGGAAGGTCGGCTGGACTACGCCGTCAGCAAGGATCTCGGGTATCTCACCGCATGTCCCACCAACCTCGGCACCGGCATCCGGGTCAGCGCGATGCTTCATCTGCCCGGGCTTGTCTTGGCGGAGCAGATCAACCCGATTATTCAATCGGTCAACAAGCTCGGCCTCGCAGTGCGGGGCCTCTACGGTGAAGGGACAGAAGCGCTCGGGAACATCTTCCAGGTTTCCAACCAGATGACCCTCGGCGAATCGGAGGCCGACATCGTCGCGCGCCTCGACAAGGTTCTCGCCCAGATCATCGAGCACGAGGAAAACGGCCGGCAGTCGCTGCTGGAGAAGAAGCCCAAGGTCCTCTTCAACCACATTGGCCGGGCCTACGGAATCCTTTCCAACGCCTACAGCATCTCGTCGAAGGAGACGATGAACCTCCTGTCGTTGCTTCGGCTCGGACATGACCTCGGGTTCCTGCCCGGAGTCGAGCGTGCGTTGGTGGATGAACTTTCGATCGTCACCCAGCCGGCGCATCTCCGGAAGAAGTTCTCGGATGAGCTGCAACCGGAGGAGCGCGACCT
>JBBRDN010000161.1:0-10703 GCA_038203875.1 Verrucomicrobiota bacterium | reverse complement strand
GGGAGTGGGGTAGACCACCCGGCTGCCGAGAACCTCGGACATGCGTGTGACAAACCTTCGGAGGGATTGTCACGATCGCGCCACAATCGCTAGACGGGGCCGTTTCAAATCCGGCATCTGATCGTCACGAATGCCCAATGGACGGTGAGTGCTCGTCCGGTCGATGGTCCCTTCGATTTCTAGCATGTCCTCGCTCTCCTATTCCTCCTTTGATGCTGTGGTCGTCGGCGCCGGGATCGTCGGTTTGGCCAATGCGCTCGCGCTCGCTAAACGCGGCCTGAAGGTCGTGGTGCTCGAACGCCACGAACGGGCACACGGTGCATCGATCCGCAACTTCGGGATGGTCTGGCCCATCGGCCAGCCGGCGGGCCCCCTCTTCTCCCAGGCGCAGCGCTCGCGTGACATCTGGACCACGCTCGGCGGGGAAGCGGGTTTCTTCATCCGTGAAACGGGCTCGCTCCATCTCGCCCATCACGAGGACGAGGCGGCGGTGCTGAGGGAATTTGCGCGCATGGCGCCGGATCTGTGTGTCCCGGTGCAGCTGCTGTCCCCGGCGGAAACGTTGGCGCGGTCGCCGATGGCCAATCCGACCAATCTCCGTGGTGCGCTCTGGAGCGCCGGCGAAGTCTGCGTTGACCCACGCGAAGCGATCGCGCTGCTGCCGGCGTATCTGAACCGGATCTTCGGCATCGAGTTCCGCTTCGGCACGCCCGTCGTGCGGATCGAGGATGGCGCGGCGGTCACTTCGGAGGGGCGAATCTTTCGCGCGCCGAGGATCGTGATCTGCACAGGCGAAGATCTCCAGTCGCTCTTCCCCGAGGTCTACGCCGGCTCGGGAATCCGCCGCTGCAAACTGCAGATGCTGCGGACCGTTCCGCAGCCGGCGGATTGGAATCCCGGACCGATGGTTGCCAGCGGTCTTACGCTGCGGCACTACGCGATCTTCCAGATCTGTCCGTCACTCAAGGCGCTGCGGGAACGCGTCGCGCGCGAAACTCCCGAACTGGACCGCTTCGGCATCCACGTGATGGTGTCGCAGCATCGCGACGGGGGAATGGTTCTGGGAGATTCCCACGAATACGGCGCTGACATCACGCCGTTCGATCGAGCTGAGATCGACGATCTGATCCTGCGCGAACTGAAGCCGATCGTAAGCCTTCCGAATTGGGACATCGCCGAACGCTGGCACGGAGTTTACGCGAAACATCCGACGCAGGCCGAGTTCATCGCGGAGCCGGCCCCAGGTGTCGTGGTGATGAACGCGCTGGGCGGGGCAGGAATGACGCGGTCATTCGCCGTGGCCGAAGATTTCTGGAGCCAGCGCTAGCGACTGGCATCGCGGCGATGTTTCCGTGCAAAGAAAGCCCACGCTCCGACCAGCGAGGCGACGGCAAACCCGGAGACGATCCAGCACGTCAGCTCGAAGAAGCCGAGGAATCCCCCGGAAACCTTGAGATACGGCTTGGCGAACATCACGGCCACGTAGCCGAGGTAGCCTGAGGCATCTGCCAGATACATGAGGTAACCCATGTTCCCCCGATCGCGCGTCAGGGCGATCAGTCGCTCGAAGATCGTCGTGTGAACCGCCACGTAGGGCAGATATAGGCCGAGGCCGACGAGGACCATGAATGGAAAGGCCCCAAGCCATCCGGCCGTTTTCGCGAGGAGTGCCACGATCAGGAGGCCAAAGCCGAAGATCGCTACGCCCATTCCCGCGAAGAAGGCGCGGCGGTTGTCGCGGATCAGGACGACCGATCCGTTGACGGCCATCACGCCGAGAGCGACCCACATCTCCGACGTGGTGAAGACGGACGGCTGGCCGGAGGTTCCGAGGCCTGTCCAGATCTCGGGTGCGAAGTCGGCGCGAAGGCTTCGGAGGATGGTGACAAGCAGGAAGGCCAGCGTGATCAGGCCGAGCCCGGCGCCGTGTTTGCGGAGCATGGTCCAGCGGTCGCGGGCGGTCATCGGCATGCGTGCCGACCGTTCGGCGACGTCCCTATGATCGGGCGGCGGGATGCGCCGGAGCATCTCGACGAACAAAACCAACGGGACAAGGAAGATCAGCCCGGCCATGAATGGCATCCATGCTTCGGTGACCCCCGCTTTGAGAAGCCAGGCTCCGACCGACTTCGTGAAACCATCCGCAAGGATGAAGCTGACGCAGAGCCCGGCCACAAATGCCTCGGTCAGTCGGCGTCCCTCCAGGAATCCGAGAACAAGACCGAACACCATTCCGAGCGGCAGGCCGTTGAGGAACAGGCAGGCGGCATTGTAGGGCCGGGGGACGATCGCGAAAAGAAGCAGGGCGACCTGGGCGATTCCGATAAATCCCAGCAATGTCACCGCCCGTCGTTCCGGCCGCATTTCGGAAATGACCTTGATGCCGACCATCTTCGAAACCATGTAGCCAAGCACCTGGGATGTGACGAGCAACGCCTTGAAGCCTTCCCCCCAATCCGCGTAGCCGGCCGCGGTGAAAGGCTTGCGGAAGCCATACATGCACGCGTAGGTGCCGAACGCGGCAACGATGCACCACAGGGAAAGGAGTATTCGGTTGGAGGCCCACAGGGGTTGCCGGAGGGAGGAATCGCCCGTCGCCGTGGCTTCGCTCATGGGAAAGGCGCCCTGTCCTGGGCGGGAGAAACTAGTCGGACTTGCGGACGAAGGATTCGATCAGCGTGCGGAACTCGGTGACGGCCGGAGTCTCCATGTCCGTCACCTTGCCCATGTCGTCGTAGCGGCGCAGGCGCACTGCCGCGTCACAGTGCGGCAGTGCTTCAAACTCCCGGCCCTCCTCGTCGTTCATCGGGCCGCCCTGGAGTTTCAGGCTCAGGAGCGACGCCTCGGACAGACCGGCCAAATAGTCGGCTTCCTTCCAGCAGAGATAACGTTTGGCCGCGACATGCAGCCGGACCGGTTCGACCACTTCTTCGACGAAATGGCGCTTCAGCCAGTTGGCCCCTACTTCCTCGTGCCGGGCATCCACTCCCTTGTCGGCGATGTCCTCCCCGAGATCATGCAGCAGATGGCCATAATCATGCAGCAGGCAGGCGGCAACCAGGTTCGGGGATTCACCGTTCCTTTGGGCGAAAGTCGCGCACTGCAACGCGTGTTGAAGCTCCGTGACCTGCTCGCCGTAGTGCCTTCCCCCGCGCGCGGCGAAGTTGCCCATGATCTCGTCGACGATTCTCGGATTGGAAGTATCCACTAGGGGCATTCTAGCCATTAGGGACATTCTAGCAACCCTGTTGGCATCCTCGTGTGAAGACACGGCAACGATCTTGTCACGAAATCTCCCAATTCCACGAAGCCAAGTGGACTGTAAGGATTCAGTTGAAGTCGAACCATTCCGTTTGCTGCGTCATTCCGGGTCCAATTATTGGATTCCCGAATCCGATTCGTAATGTTTTCCAGCTCTTCGGAGAAGATCAGCTTGTTACGATTCTTGATCCTTCGTGACGCGGCCAATTCCTAACGGGCATTCCACAAACGTATGGTCCAGTATCGGGCGCCTATCAGTAAGAGACCTCTGCAAAACGCCTGAACACGCGGCGCGTATGGCAAGTCTGAGGAGGGCATGAGACGAAGAGCGGTAGCGCAGCTCGGGCTGTTGGACGGATTGGCGGCGAAGGTTCCGGGGAACCGAGTTCCTCGAACGGCTGGAGGCGCTGGTGGACTGGACGCCCTTGCGGCGGGAGCTGGAGGCGTTGTTCACCTCCACGACCGGCCGGCTGCCGCGTCCGCTTTGGGTCGTCGCTGCTCCTGCAGCACTGCTACGGCCTCTCCGATCCGCAGTGCGAGGAGCTGATGGGCGACCGGCTGTCATGGTGTCGTTTCGTCGGGCTGGGCCTGGACGAGCCCGTGCCGGACGAGACGACCCTGGTGCGCTTCCGCGACCGGCTCGTGCATGTCGGCCTGCACCAACGGTGACGTGATTTCGCCAAAGTGAGCCAGATTTGCGACGTTTTAAGGGCGTAGATTTGCGCAGATTATGTGGCCCCAAATGGCTCCAAAGTGCCGACCCGGACAAACGCAGGCCTACTGACAAATCGTTCACGCTGCCCGGTGCCACCAAAACGCACGTGCTTCCAAAGCAGTTCAGAGGGTTTTCACAGAATTAAAATCATCTTTAATACACTATACACAAGATGGTTACGCTAGCTTCGTCTCCGCTGAATTTCCAGCTTTACCCAAGTTTTTCGCTCAACTTGGACTCTTTCTGGACTACAGAATTAGCCCTGCCTCCAAACGAATAACCTGTGTGATGCGCTCGCCGTTGAAGGACTGTGTTTCCATGGGATTTGAGCGTTGGGATTTGTGTCCCAATTCCTGTCCTTGGCGTTCCCTAAAGCCGAGACCACGAAGACGAAATACTGCCCGTGCAAACCGGTCAGCACCCGGTCTTCGCAAATCATCGGCACGCACGCGGCGGTGAACCACCCGTCGGCTTCGCTCTCCGCCGCGCCGTAGCGCGAGTTGTAGTATTTGAAATACGCCGGGTCGTCCGCGCGTTTCTGCAGCCACGGAAGCGGCCCGATAAAAATGCCCGGCACGATCGACGGCACTGTGAAGCAATCACCCCCTTCCGTCATGGCAAAGCCGAAGGTGTCCGTGCTGCCGGTGATCGCTTCGGTGGCGATGGCCGGCGACAGGCCCTCGATCTGATCGGGATCCGGCTTCTGCAATTGGTCGAAGAACTGCCGCACGTAAGCCGTAAGCGACTCGACCTTTGTGCGCTGCCCTTCGGCGAGATGGTGTCGAAGGCGAGCGACGACTTTCCCGAGCCGCTCGGCCCCGTGATCACCACGAGCCGGTCGCGCGGGATATCCACGGTCAGGCTCTTGAGGTTGTGCTGCCGCGCACCCCGGAGGCGCAGAAAGCCCTTTGACATTGAGAAGAGAGAAGACACGGAAGCGCCGGAAGGCGAAACGAGGAATCGTCGGACGGACATGATCCGGGCCGCCTCAACGGTAGAGCTCCGCCCTGAACGTGCTCACAGGCTCTGAGACAAACGTTCCCAGCGGATAGGTGTCACATGGGACCGGAGAGGGGCAAGCGCAGCGCCACTGCCACAGGTTCCACCATCCTCCCTGAGCGCTGGTTCCTGGAACGGACCTTCGGCTGGGTCAGGCGCGCCCGCCGCCTCGTCTTCCCGCTCAGCGTTCACGACTTTTCAGACAGGCTCCAAATTATCCAGCGCGATGGCGCGCAGCAGCGTGGTTAGACCGAAGACAGCGGCGGCGAAGACGAGAAGTGCACGACGAACTGGAGTGAAGTCATGTTCATGGGATATTTTTCTTTTGCTGGCCTTGCTTTTGGTTTGCGCCGCCGGGGCCCCAGTCTTCGTTCTTCCCGCTGCTGCCGGGAAAGGCGGGCGGCTTTAATTCCTTGCGCCATTCCGCCAGAGTTGCGGCGAGGCGCTGCGCGATGTCGGGCTTTTCCGCGACGAGGTTATTCTTTTCACCGAGATCGCTGGCGAGGTCGAAAAGCTGCGCAGGTTTGCCCTCCGGCTCGATGAGCTTCCATGCGCCTTCGCGCGCCGCGAATTCCTTGGCTCGCAGCCGCCACAGCAGGCGTTTGTGCGGCGGCGTCTTCACCTCCCCGGCGAGATGCGGGACGATGTTCACGCCGTCGTAGGGTTTATCCGTCGGCATCGGCAGGCCCGCTGCGGCGAGTGCGCTGGCAAAGACATCCAGCGAAATCACGGGCTCGTCGTAAGTTTTTCCCGCCGGGAGTTTGTCCGGCCAACTCACGAGAAACGGCACGCGCACTCCGCCCTCGAAGAGCTGCCCCTTGCCGCCGCGCAACGCGCCATTATTCGCACCGCTATACACCGGCCCGCCGTTGTCGCTGAAAAAGAAAACGAGCGTGCGCTTCGCCTGTCCGCTCTCGGCGAGCGAGCCGGTGATGGCACCGATGGCGTCGTCCAGCAGCGAGATTTGCGCGAGGTAGCGGCGGCGTTGCACGTCCTGAATGTTCGCAAATCTTGCCACCCGCTCCGGCGTCGGCTCGTGCGGCGTGTGCGGCGCATTGAAGGCGAGGTAGAGCATCCACGGCTTCTCATTGCTACGCCGGATAAACGCGGCGGCTTCTTCGCCCAGCGCGGTCGTGAGATGCGGCGGCACGTCCTTTGTCTCCGCGCCATTGCGCGTGAGTGGCAGCGTGTATTGACGGCCATTTGGCTGCCAGCCGAGGAAGCGATGCCCGCCGCCGATGAAGCCATACGTTTCATCGAACCCGCGATTCCAAGGCACATGCGCGGGCGAGGAACCGAGATGCCATTTGCCCAGCCACGCGGTCGTGTAGCCCGCCGGTTTCAAAAACTCCGGCAGCAGCTTTTCCGTCAGCGGGAGCCCCTCGTTCGCGTCGAGCGGGTCATAGACCGGATTGTTCTCGTGCCCGAACCGCGCCTGATACCGTCCCGTCAGCAGCCCCGCCCGCGACGGCGAGCAGACCGGATAAGTGACGTAGCCACTCGTGCAGCGAACACCCGACGCCGCGAGCTTGTCGAGATGCGGCGTTGGCACGTCTTTTCCGTCTTGGAAGCCAGCATCCGCATAGCCCTGGTCGTCGCTGACGATGATGAGGATGTTCGGCTTTTCCGCGCCTTGGGACTGGCCGTGAAGCAGGCAAAGGAGCGCAAAGAAAATGGCGGTGGTTTTCATAAGGGAAATCATCGCGGCTGTCCGGTGCGATTCATCTCAAGCGTGGCTTCAGCGAAAGCCTTGCCCATGAGCGCGAAAGTTTTTGCGCAGCCGAGGTAATGGTAGCCGGCGTTGGATGCGCCGCGTTTCCAGGCCGCAGCCTCGGCGGGCGAGACGAGTTTGGCCTCGAAGGCTTTCACGTATTCACGCTGCTCCGCGTCGGTCATGGTGCCGTCCTTGTTCGCTTCGTTTTTGTTCTTCGACTTCAGGAGATGAGCCATCTGACTCACCCTTTCCTTCTTGGCGGCGATGGACCCGAGTTCCTCCGACCAGAACGGCGCGGTCGGAACGGCGGTGACGTTGCCTTTGAATTCCGGCAGCAACGCGGGCGCGGTCATGGCCTCGCGGAAGGCGACGACGTCTTTGCCGGCCTTCGCGCCATCCACGCCCATGACGCCGATGACGAAGGGCATTTGCGGCGCGTTGAAATCCTTGCGCACGTCGCGGATGAAAGCGGCCATCCACTCGCTGTAGTTGGCGAATCGATTGC
Source organism: Verrucomicrobiota bacterium (assembly GCA_038203875.1). Taxonomy (GTDB): domain Bacteria; phylum Verrucomicrobiota; class Verrucomicrobiia; order Limisphaerales; family CANJSG01; genus CANJSG01. The sequence continues at coordinate 3,509 of JBBRDN010000161.1, read as the reverse complement.
CCGCCGCGCCCTTCGGCAAGTCGGGATAAACGTGACCGTCCACCATGTCGTTGAAACCTTGCAACCACACGAAGCCCGCGATCTCGAAGCCCTGCGCCGCGTCGTAGGCGGCGCAGACGCGCTTCGGGTCGGCGAGCACCTTTTTCACATGCTCGACCATGAGCCGGTAGTAGTGGCCGGTATCGCGTTTTTTGTCGGCGAGCCACTGCGTCATGTCCTTCGGCACGCCGTGGCCTGCGGGACCGTAGTATAGCTTGCGCTGGTAGTCGTTGAGTTCATAAGCCCCGGCGCTCGGTGGACGGAAATCCGTATGCAGACTTTTGCCGCCCCACGCCGTCTTGATGATGAGCACCGGCTGGTCGAGCGCGGCGTCCATCGTCAGGCCGAAGGTGAACTCCGGGCCGATCTTGCCACCGTCCTTCGCCGGGTTCTGCCGCGACCCGTAGCCGGCGGTCAGTTTGCCAAAGCCTTCGCCGTTGTTGGTGCCGCTGCCGGTGAAGTAAGAAATCCACGCGCCGTCGCACACGGTCGGTTTGCCATCCGCGCCGCGCATTTGCTTGAGCAATGGCGCGGTGGCCGGGTCGTCGCCGATGTAGTCGAACGTCTCGACTTTCGCGTGGCCTTCCATGTTGGACTGCCCGGCGAGGATGAAGACTTTGAGCGGTTTAGCCTGCGCTTCGGCTCCCAGCGGAAGCGCGAGTGCGGCGAGAATGGCAGCCGTCGTTGTGATGAGTTTCATTTGATGACTTGGGGGATGGAGATCAGGGAATTCTGCTACGGGATCGGATGCTGTTCCAGGAACTCCCTGGCGGCACCAGCGCGGCGATTCACATCGGCTGCTTTGAGCGCTGCTTGCAGATTATTCTGCTCGTCTCGCCGCAGCACTCCGGGCGTGGCGGTCTTCTTGCCGGTGTAGATTTCATACATGTCGGCCAGGCTCCATTTGTCGCTGCGGATGGTCGCGAGCGGGATGCCGGTGATGTCGGCGGACTTGAGATTGGCCAGCGGATTCCGGCCCCACGCATGTCGGAATTGGACCGGCGCCGGAACCAGCGGGCTGGAGAGGACGATGACGCTGCGTTCCCAATTCGGCTCGCCGCTTTTGCCCGCATTCTTATTGAGCCACTCCGCCTTGGCAGGTTGGAAATGGCCGTCTTCGCCCGCGATGGCGAAGCCGAGGATGGGACCGTCATTGTAAGCGCCTGCCCAAGAATCCAGAGTCAGCAGGATGCTGCCGTTTTCCACTCGCATTGCTTTGAGCGTCGGCGGGAGCCAACGGAGATCGTGCTTGCCGTATTGGGTCGCCAGCGCCCAGCGCGAGATCCGCTCGCCGACGGGGATCTTGATCTGGGGATGATACCAACTGCGCCGCTGGTCGAAGCTGCTGGCGTAGCCGATGTTTTTGTCGCCCGCCTTCTGGAGATCGAGGAAGGTCTGGTATTGCACCTCGCGGATGTAGATACCCTCGTTGTTCATTTTTTCCAGATAGTTATCCAAATCCTGTGGTTCGCCTTCGGTGCAGAGTGAAATGATGCCGAAAGGCATCTGCGGGTCGTTGAAGGCCGCACGCCAAGCCCCGATCATTTTGGCAAATAGCTGATGATACATCGCGCCTCCATTCGGTTGCATGGCGTTGTTGTATCCTTGGTGCCAGATGGCTCCTTTGACGGCAAAGCCCGCCATCGGGGCGATCATGCTGGCGTAGCAGTTGCCAGGGCGGTTCATGTCCAGCGCCGGGCCGGGTTGCAAATCAGTGGGAGCCGTGCGGTCGGCGGGAATCGCCTTGCCCTCGGCTTTCATCCGAACTGTGCGGGCCTCGAAGTTTTTCACCCGATTTTCGAGGTCTTTCTTCGGGTCAAACGCTGCGACTTTCTGGTCCCATTCGGACAGGCTGGCTTTTACCTCCGGGGTATCGGTCGCCTTGAGCACTTCGAGCGGCGTCCAAGTTTCAAGAGATGTGCCGCCTCTGGATGCGTCAATCACGCCGATGGGAATCTGGGTCGCCATGTGGATGCGCCGCGCGTAGACATAACCAATGCCCGACATTTCGCGCACGGTCTCGGGCGTGCAGACATCCCAGTAGCCCTGGCGATAGTGCTCCGAGAAAAAGTCGATCCATTGATACTGACGCGGGAAATCCTGCTTCGGCTCGGGACCGTTCTGCTGCGGGATGCTCATCAGGCGGATGTTCGGAAAGTTCGCTGAAACGATTTCCAAGTCCCCGTTATCAACCTTGGTAATTTCAAATTCCATGTTGCTCTGCCCGCCGAGCACCCAGATGTCGCCGACAACGATGTTCTCAAGAGTCAGGGTCTTGTCCTTGCCCTTGACGGTCAGGCTACGCGGCTCCGCGCTGGCGGGCATGGCGGAAAGCGTGACCTTCCACGACCGGTTTCCGGCGGCTTTTACCGTCTGGGTCTGGCCGCCAAAGGATACCGTCACTTCCTCTCCCGGTGCCGCCCAGCCCCAGATGGCGACCGGCTTGTCGCGCTGCAGCACCATGTTCGACTGAAAGAGATTGTGCAGGCAAAGCCCCTCGCGCATAGCGGGAATTTCTACCATGTCCTGCTTTGGCGTGAGCTTGGGGGCTGTAGCGGCAAGCAGGCTGCAGAGCGGCAGCAGAAGAATGGCGAGTAGAGATTTGGTGTTCATTTGGATGTTGGGATGCTGATGAGTTCCGGGGATTCGGTCGCGGCCTCGATGGCGCGGATGGTTTCGCGGACGGAATTGGCCTTGCGGAGACTCAGTGCCTTCGGAAAATCCACCTCACCTTTTTCAAAACCGTCGGCGCTCTTTTGCAGCTCGGGAATGACGACCTTGGCTTGAGCTCCGTAGTTGAGCAGGATTTTCATCAGTTCGGGTGTTCGCTCCTGGCTGGCCCATGGGTTTTGCGTGGTGGTGTAATTCACGCAGGCGGCCATGCCTTCTTTGATGTGATGCTTGGCGAGGACTTTGAGACCCTCCACGCGAATCTCGTCAGCAAACATCTCCCCACTCGGCGCGGGTTTGACGATTGCTTCGAGGATCGCGGGCAGCAGCGGTTTGATTTCTTCGTAAGAAAGTTTGCGGTAAACCGACCCGATGCTGCCTCGGGCGCGACCATCTTCGTTGTTCAGCCCGGCCCGCACCGCGCTGGTGAGTAACGTGCGATCCACGCCATCCAGGGAGTGGCTCAGCATTCCTTCGCGGTCATCAAAGAGCGCGAAGGAAAGATACCGCTGCTGCATCCCGCGAGGGTCTTTTGCTTTGTCCACGTGAGCCAGCATTTCGAGGAGTTCGGGCACGGTCTGCATGGCCGGAGCCCCGATGGCAGCCAGCGCCTCGGCGGCTTTGATGCGCAGCCAAAGGTCGTCGTGTTTAAGGTTCTCCGTCAGCGCCGGGAGAGCAGGAGCGGCGCGACCTTTGAGGTGGGCGAGGGTCTGGCAGGCACCGTAGCGGCGGTTGAGATCCGGGGCGTCGAGCATCTTTACCAATTCGGGGACGACGTCGTCTTTGCGTCGGGCGAGTTC
>JBBRDN010000160.1:0-10729 GCA_038203875.1 Verrucomicrobiota bacterium | reverse complement strand
TGGTTCGCCGGAGTTTCGCCTCAACGTGAACGCCTCCTACGACAATCTTTGGCAGCGCGAGCATTCCATCGGCCTCCAATATGGATTCAGCCCGTTTTCCTACAAACCGGCCGCCGCACCCGGGCTGGAACCCAGCTTCGTTGAGGCGCCGACCGTCGCCAACTACAGCCTGTATTACCGGGCGCCATTGTCTGGGTCCCGCGCCGTGGCCGACGAGGTGTCGTCCGAGCCGAAACGTTACGGCTACAATGAGGCGACCCGGCGCTTCGAATTGCCGCCGACGTCGGGTCGTGCGGAACTGTCGGCCTTCGCCAGTCGCTCATCGACGGATCTCACCACACGGGGACCGATCAGCACGGTCGTGGACACGGCACTGCTCCGGATCGACAACCAGATCGCCACCCGATCGGTCACGCGCGACGTCTCATCGGGCCTCCGGTTCAGCATGCCCCAGGCGAACTCCGGTCAATGGCGGGCGACTTGGAGCGCCGGAATCGACTACAAGGACCACGCCGGCGTCACGTATCCTTCCAACGTGTTCTTCTCCACCGCGACGATCACCAATTCGTCCGGCCTGCCTGATGTCCGGGAAGACACCACGGCCGTTCCTTCGGCCTCGTCCGAACAGAACTATTCCTATCTTTCCGTCGTGCTGGGATGGCAGGGCACGCGACCGGACAAATGGGGGCTCACGTCTGGATCCGTCAACCTGACCGCAGGCTCCTCAGCGCCCCTTACCGACCTCGGAGACTTTCGAAACAACAGCGGTCCTTCCGCTTCGGAGCAGTTCGTCGTGGCCCGGGTCCGGGTCTCACGGGATCAGGAAGTCATCCGCAAGTGGAGGGTGTCCGCGGCGGTCGAAGGCCAATTGGCCAGCCAGTCGCTGGTGTCGCTCGAGCAGTTCGGCATCGGTGGACTTGGCAGTGTCCGGGGCTACCAGGAAGGGGAGGTCTACGGGGACGACGGGTTCTTTGGGCAATTTGAAATCAAGGCCCCGCCATTTTCGCGAAGGGAGACCCTCGACGGGCGAGCGGTCGGGGTCGGCACCACGGTGTCCTTCTTCACCGATTACGGCCGGGTGTTTTTGAAGGAACCCCGGGGGCGGGAGTCGAGCTCGGACTTGTGGGGCGCCGGGTTGGCCGGTTCGGCATTCTTCGGGAAGCATTTCGAAAGTCGCTTTGTCCTCGGCTGGTCGCTCATCGACTCCAACACGCGCGTTTCAGGGGTCCTGCTCTTTTCATTCTCACTCGGCACCCAGTTCTGAACCACCATGAAGACACAAGACAACGCGGCCTGGCGCTTCATCGTTCGGCGGCGTGCCGGCTCCAAGGGGATGCCATGGCCGTTTGCCGGCCGTGGAATCTCGGGCGGCCGATCGGTGCTGTCCGATGCTCTGCGGCCCTCCAGGTCCGGCTCGTGCCTGGCATTGCTTGCGTTGGGCGTGATTCTCGATCCATCGGACATGATCGCGAATCCTGCCGGGCTGCAGGTTGTTTCCGGCTCGGCCCAGGTGGTGCAAAGCGGATCGCAGGTCAACGTGGCTGCATCGCAGAACGCTTTCCTGAACTGGAGCAGCTTCAACATCGCACGCGGGGAAACCACGGTCTTCCAGCAGCCGTCGGCATCGTCGATCGTTTGGAACCGCGTCAACGATCCGAATCCATCGCAGATCTACGGCAGCCTTCAGGCGAACGGCGTGGTGGTCCTCGCGAACCAGGCTGGTTTCTATTTCGGCCCGGAATCTTTTGTGAAGGCGGCGGGTTTGTATGTGACCACCGCACCCATCTACCCGGGGATGGCTGGCGCTGGTTCGTTCGAGTTCAACGGGGCGCCGCCGTCGATTCCGATCGTCAACTACGGCCGACTTGAAAGCGGTGAAGGCGGATCGCTTTTCCTGATCGGGCGCGAGATTGAAAACAAGGGTTCGATCTCGGCCCAGGGTGGGACGGTTGGCCTTCTGTCGGCGCAGGAGGTTATGATCTCGGAACGGCCCGATGGGCGGGGGCTTAGCGTGAAGGTGAACGTTCCCAAGGGAACGGTCGACAATTCAGGCCGCATCCAGGCGGATGCCGGGCGGGTGCTGATGCATGCCTCGGTTGTGAACCAGCGTGGGGTGGTCCAGGCAAACTCCATCCGCGAACGCAACGGCGTGATCGAGATCTTCGCCGCGGAAACGGTTGAGCTTTCAGCGGGATCGAAGGTCGTAGCGGACGGAGCGCTTTCCGGAGTCAGCGACGGCGGCAGGATCACCATCAAGTCGGCGAACGTCTTCAAGGACGAGGTCGGCTCGGCCGTATCCGCCGCGGGCGGCTTGAACGGTGGCGACGGTGGTCACGTGGAGATTTCGGGCGAGTCGATGGAATCGATATTGTCCCGGCTGGATGCAACGGCGGTTCCCGGCTGGGTGTCCGGTGGATTGCTCATCGATCCGAATGATATCGTCCTGGCTCGGTCCGGATCTGGCGGCGCGAGCGGCGGATTCGTCGGGGCCGACGCTTTGCCCGATACGTTGTCGCTCAACGTGGACACGGCGTTTGCCGGATTTTCCAGCATCACCCTCCAGGCCCGGAACAACATCACGCTTCGGTCGGGCGTGACTTGGGATCTGGCCACTGGCACGGGCAAAGACGAGCTTCAGTCGAAGCTGACGCTGCAGGCCGGGAACGACCTGATTTTGGAGGCGGGATCGAGGATCCTTGGTGGGCAGAATTGGTCGATGGACTTGGCCGCCGGTTTCAACTTCGCCGCCGGATCAGGGGTCCAGGCGGGCAAAGGGCGCCTCACGCTCTCAGGCGACGCGGCGATTCAGACCGGAGGCGGGGCGATCGCGGCGGTCGCCGGAAATTCGATCGGAGTAGGCTCGGGCGCGATTCGCACCGTGGGCGGTGGACGCGTTGCGGTCGAGGCCGTGGCCGGCAACGTCGACACGGGAACGAGTGTCAGCGGGTATACGTTTGGCCGGACGGGGTATTCGGTGAATCAAAACCTGGGAGGCATCAGCACGGCCAAGGGAGGTTCTGTTTCCATCAAGGCCGGCGGAAATATCACGTCCTTTCTCCCGCCGCCGTCAGGCAACGGCGTCACATCCGAGGCGGGGTCGGGAGCGTTTGGCGCCGAAGCGGGCGATGTCACTTTGAACGCGGGAGGAAACATTGTCGGCCACTTTGTCCTTCGCAATGGAGCGGGCTCGATCGTTGCGGGAGGTGATGCGGGAACCTCCAGCCGGGCCCTCGCTTTGAGCCTGGTGGATGGCAGTTGGTCGGTGGGCGCCACCCGGTCTATCCAGCTCCAGGAGATCAGGAATCCCAACGGGGTCTTCAACTCCAGCGCCCTCAACAACCCGTTCCGGTTCCGTTTTGACTACGGCGCAGGGGCTTCAGCCTCGTTGAGAGCGGGAAACGGAATCGTAATCGCCGGCAACTCACTTCCGCGCGCATCCGGCAGTTCCCAGGGATTGATTTTCCCGCCAAAGCTTTCACTCGAAGCCGGAGCAGGGGGCATCCAACTGGCCGCCAACATCACGCTGTTCCCGTCTCCCACCGGTAACCTTGAGATCACGACAACGTCCGGCGGCGATCTCCGGAGCACGTCGGGCGGGAATCCGCGGTTCCTATTGCTGTCCGACGCGGAGCGGCAACAGTGGGTTCTTTCCACCGACTTCACCTACGTCGATCGAGGCGCGAACACCCTTCATCTTTACGACCTGGTCCCGGTCCGGGTCGATGTCTCCGGAACCGTGGAGGACATCAACCTCATCTCGTCCAAACCCGTTGCGATGACGGTGGGACGGGACATCCTGAACAGCAGCGTCCAAGCCCAGAACTTTCGGGCCACGGACCAGACCTCGATCTCCGCAGGGGGTAGGATCGCGAGCCGAAACTACTACAGCTTCGTGGCGTTGGACTCCGGGACGCCCGAGCCGGACTTCACCGTCTTCGAGCGCGCTGCGATTCCTTCAGAACAGGAGGGTGTGTCCCCCACTGCGAACTCTTCCGTAGCGGCGTTGGCGCGTCGCTTCACCTACAATGCCGAAACGCGGACGCTGGGTGTTGCCGGAAAGTTGACGGCCAGCGACAGGGGGCTCCTTCAGCAGATCCTTGTCTTCAACCCGGATAACTTTGCCGCGCCTCCGGTCCCGGCGTTGTTCGCCGACGCGGCTGCATTGGATCGACTGGTCAAGGCATCGGAAGATGTCCCGCTGGTTCCTCTGGAAGGATTCGAGATCGGCGGCCCTGGCAACCTTTCGATTTCGGCACGTTCGATGGATCTTGGTCTTTCCCGAGGCATCATCTCGCACGGTCCGTCGCAGAATCCAGCGCTGATCGCCCATACCCCTCGCGGCGCTGACATACGCATTTCGGTGGTTGAATCGTTCGACATGTTTTCGTCGCTGGTTTTGTCGGAGTTCGGCGGAAGCATCGGTCTCGCTGCCGGTCAGAGGATAAGCGTGGGTTCGTCGGAACGGCTCGGAAACCTCGATCTCCCGAGGGGAATCATCAGTCTCGGGGCAGGCGCGATCTCCGTCGTGGCGGGAGGCAACGTGGAGATCAACGGATCACGGATCGCGGCCTACGACGGGGGCAACATCGCGATCAAGTCGCTTACCGGCTCTGTTGACGCGGGATCCGGCGGCAGCGGGTTTGTCCGCCTCACCAAGCCCTATGTTGATTCCGCCACCGGTGAACTCCAGTTCATCGGCGCGACCATCCCTGGAAGCGGAGTCCTCGCGACGACTTTTCCGGAAACTCTTCCCGGGGAAGTTCCCCGGCTCGGAAACATCATCGTGGAGACGCCGCAAGGTGACATCCGCGCCGGCTCAGGCGGGTTCGTGCAGTTAGACCTGAGCGGCAAAGCGGACAAGAACTCGGCCATAAAGCTCCAGGCTGGAACCAAGAACCCGGGCTTCGATCCGGCCAAGCCGGAATCCCAGGAAAACAGGAAGTATCTGTATCTCGGAAGCATCTTCGCGACCGGTTCAGGGGTGATCGGAGCCAGGGTGGATCTCGACGCCACCGGTGACATCACAGGCCTCGTCGTCGCCCAAGGCGATCTCAACATCCAGGCCCAGCAGAACGTCAGCGTGACCGCGATCGGCCAAGGTGCCGTCAGCGTGAAAACCGATTCGGGAAGCGTTTCCGGAACGATCGTCGGCGTTGGCGCAGTCAACGTCGCCGGCGGAAGCATCAATGCCAATGTCGTCACCGGTCCGGGACAGGCCAGTGTCGCAGGAACTGTTACAGGAACCGGGGCCACCCAGGCCGCAGCCCCATCGGCGAACACCGCGAGCCAGGCGATAGCCCAAGCGGCGGCGGATCCGAAAGATGAACCCGCGGCAAACCAGGACGACGATGAGAAGAAGAAGGATAAACCGCTTCTGACGAAGAAACGAAACAGTCGGGTCACCGTGATTTTGCCGCGCTCGTGAACGTGCGAATCCAAGGCCATGAACCGGGCGAATTCATCGGGCTTCACGTCTACGAATGGGAGGGCCGATTGCATCGGGGCCGTGGGTTCGTTGCCCGTCCCATCCGTGAGGTCTGACCGATGACCAATCGACGGGTCATCTGGGCGTTGGCGGCGGGGAATGTCGGATTGCTTCTCGTTGTCGGGTTTCTGTGGGCGGAACGCGGAGGAGGATCGGACCGAACCATGGCGCCCACGTTCTTGGAGCCTACCAATCGATCGATTGGTGCTCCTGTCCTTGCCCGCGCCGGCCAGTTCCATTGGAGCCAGCTTGAGTCGACCAACTTTCTAACCTACGTCGCCAACTTGCGGGCGGTGGGCTGTCCTGAACAAACCTTGCGCGACATCATAGGGGCCGAGGTGCAGGCACTCTACGCGCCCGTGCGGGAGGCAATCCTTGATGGAGAGAACAGTTCGGGGCGACGGCTTGTCTCGGAGCGAGAGAAGCTGGCCCGGGACCAAGCGTGGCTTGTGGGTCAGTTGCTCGGAATCGACCGCCCTCCGGCGTTAGCGCAGGCCCGGTTGGACTCGGGGTTCGATTCGACGAGAGGCGACCCACGCTGGAGCTCGGGTGTGGATCCATCCGCGTCCCTTGCCGGGCACCCTCTGACAGACCGGCGAGAGGTCGCACCCCTGTCCGGGCAAGCTCGTCGTGCTTCGGTTGTCGAACACGCGGCTGCCGCTGGCAACCTTGGGGATGGAAGTGCAGGCGATGGCTCACCTTCCCAAGCGGATGACACGGCCGCCCAGCCTGTTTCTAGGTGGAGGCAGGCCCGTTCACGGGCCGACCAGCATCTGCGCGTGATGATCGGTGATGAGGCGTTTCTGCGCATTGAGCGTGAACGCCACCTGTCGGCCATTTGCGGTCAGGCGCCGCCGTGATGTCGACGGGAAGCGGGTGTGGATGTGTCCCGCTTCGGCGTCACCCAATTGTTGCATTTTCCGTCTGTAGCTGGGCCGTGGAATTGGGTGAAACTGCGAGGCGGTTTCGGCACCGGAACGGTTAACGAACTCATCGATGGGAATTCGTCCGACGCGGGTTGAAACAGATAAACGACAGAGAGAGACAAAGTATGGAAACGATTTTGCCAAGTCCGTTGCTCGCATCCGGCGCGCTTCAGTTTGCGTTCGAAAAGGCGACGCTTGAGGGGAAGATCACGATTGGAAGCCTGCTGATCCTGTCGCTCTTCAGCTGGACGATCATGCTCACCAAGGGCTACCAGCTCTACCGGGCGCGGAAGATGACCAGGAAGTTTCTGGCGGTCTCCACTGAAACGCGTGACCCGCTGGAGATCCAGCGCAGCGGCGTCGAGTTTGATGGGTCCCCGGCATACCACCTCTATTCCAGCGGTGCCGAGGAGCTGATCTACCAGTTGAAGAACAACCCCGTCGACGTGTCGCGGCGGCCGAGGGCGGCGGCCGGGAATCAGGAGTTCAGCGACGTGCACACGGACGTCCTCGCGAAATCGTCCCTCATCAAGATCAGTGCTCAATCCATGGAGTCGGTAAAAGTTGTCCTGGAGCAGGCTGCGGGCGCTGAAGCGATGTCGCTCGAGAAAGGAATGATCGTCCTGTCCACCGCGGTTGCAGGCGGTCCTTTCATCGGGCTGCTCGGAACCGTTTGGGGCGTCATGGAGACCTTCGCCGGCGTGGCCAAGGCGAACTCCGCCAGTTTGACCGCGATGGCCCCCGGCGTGGCCGGCGCGTTGATCGCCACCGTCATCGGCCTGCTCGTCGCGATCCCGGCGATGTTCGCCTACAACTTCATGGTCACCATGATCCGGGGAATCACCCAGGAGCTCGACGGCTACGCCAGTCGGCTCGCGACCGACATCGGCCACGCCTTCGTCGACAACCGCGCTCTCGTCGACGAGATCAAGGAGGCCAACTCCGAGCTCGTCAGCCAGTTGGTTCATGCCCGCGGATCGGAAACCCGGTCCGATCGCGACTCGCGGTTCCTAGCGAAAGGAAACTGACGGAGCGCAGGATGAAAAAGTGCTCCCATGGCGGCCATGACACGTTGGCCGAGCTCAATATCACTCCGCTGCTGGATCTCGCCTTCGTGCTGCTTGTGATCTTCATCATCACGACCACGCCGATCGTCAACGATCTGGACCTGACTTTGCCGGAGGCTTCCAAACGGCAGAAAGACCCGCCCAAAAAGGCGAACTACGTCACTGTGGAATCGGGCGGGAAGATGTATCTGAACAAGAAGGAAGTGGATCTGGCCGGCCTTCAGGAGGGACTTATCGGCCTTCGAACCGACGACCCGGACCTCAACGTCATCGTCCGCGGCGACAGCAAGACCAAGTATCGGAAGATCCGCGAGGTGATGGATGTCCTCCAGCAGGCCAACATCGTGAAGGTCGATCTGGCGACCGAGCCGGCGGATAAAAAATAGGAAACGCGATCCATGGCATCCCGGCATTTCCAGAAAAAGAAGAGGCACACCTCGAAAGTGATGCTTGGGGTCTCTTTCGTCTTCCACACGGCCATCGTCCTCGCTCTCGCCTACTTCGCGGCCAAGGAAGGCTTGCTTGGAAAGCAGATCCAGAAAATCGCGGTCGAGATGGTGAAGGAGAAACCGCCCGAGAAACCCAAGGAACCCGAGAAACCAAAGGAAGAACCGCCCAAGGTTGAGCCCCCGAAGGTTGCCGAGGCTCCAAAGGTGGATGTTCCAAAACCCGTCGTTGCCGCCGCTCCCCCTCCGGCCGCAGGCAACACCGCGCCTCCCGCCGTGGCTCCTCCGGCAATGGACATCCCGTCGTTCGTGTTCGAGGGCGGCAAGGCCGTCCAGACCAGTTCGGACCCGGTGGCGCTCTACAAGGGGCGGCTGGAAACCGCCCTGCGGTCGCGTTGGAACCGGCCCTCGGATATTGAGGATGAGACGTTCGCCGCCGAGGTCGAAGTCGTCGTTGACCGCACAGGGCAGATCGGCAGCCCCGTGTGGAAGAAAGGTTCCGGCAACGCCCGGTGGGACGACTCAGTCCGCGGCGCTCTCGCCTCGGCCAAGGGAGTCGACCGTCCTCCCCCGACCAACTTCCCCCCGAAAGTTGTCGTCCGATTCGATGTCGAGATGCTGACCGAGACCGTTGGCAGCCGCTGAATCCGGGAATACGAGCCGTGAAGAAAACCTCCCGTTCAACCCATCACACGCTCAACGAGCTGAACATCACGCCGCTGCTCGACCTCGCGTTCGTGCTTCTCGTGATCTTCATCATCACGACACCGCAGATGGTGAACAACCTTGAGATGTTCCTGCCGTCCGGAAAGCCGCCTCCTGCGGCCGATCCCAACGCGCCCAAGCCCAAGGTCAACAGGATCGTCGTCGACGCGAAAGGCCAGACGTTCCTCAACGACCAGGCCATGACGCTGCAGGTGCTCAAAGACACGTTGCGGCAGATGAAGGCGGCGGATCCGGAGCTCGGGGTCGTCGTCAAAGCCTCGGACGAAGTCGACTATCAATACATGGTCAACGTCCTGGACATCGTCCAGCAGATGGAGATCACCAAGGTCGGCTTGGCGACCGATGCCGCCGCACCTTAAGCGCCGTGACCGTTGGGAGGCGCCCAGTTCGACATGTCACGGAATCGTTCTGCCGCCGCCATTCAGTTGTCACCTGTGGGCCTTTTGTTTGTTGGGCGATGCTTCAGCACCTGTCATTGACCACGTTCCACCTGCGCCCCGGCGCCGAGTCGGTGCCGGTCGAGGACGAGTGGCTTTTTCTCCGTATCGAAGAAGGGTTCGGGTATTGGATGGGAGCGGAGTCCGGCGTCGATTTGCCCAATGGATCAGCCCTTGTGCTGCCCCCGGCCTGTCGGGGATTCATCCGTGCAAGCCAGCTTTGCGATTGTAAGGGCCGACTTTTCGGACTCCGTGTCGACGCGTTGTCCGGCGTCCTGACACTCAACGAAGTCCAGGTGCTATCGTCTCCCATCGCCCGGCCGAAGAACGGTGCTTGGACGTTCGCCCCTGGTCATCCCATCGCGAACCGGTTTGATCCCTTGGTGGCGGACCAGGCCAACACAGTGTCCCGACGGGTTCAACTCCTGGCCATCGTCGCGGAGCTGGTTGACGGCATTATGGCGAATGCTCCGGCCGTGCCGCCCGCGGGGGCAGTGCCCAACGCCTTGGATCGATTTCGCCAATTGATCAAGGAAGTGCCGGAATGCGAGCTGCTGAACCTCTCGCCTGATGAGATCGCGCGTCAATGCCGCTGCAGTTCACGTCATCTCAATCGCCTTTTCCGCGACGAGTTCGGGGTTTCCATGCGCAGCAAACTTACCGAGCTGCGTCTGCGCAAGGCGCGGGACCTCCTGAGGGAAACCGACGCGAAAGTCATCCATGTGGCCCTGGAAAGTGGTTACCGGCATCTGGGCCTCTTCAACTCGATGTTCAAGCGCTACATCGGGATGACCCCGACCGAATGGCGGCGGCACGTCGCAAAAACGAAATCGCTGCCCCTGTTCAGGAAGCAAAAGAAACTGGTGTTGGGCCGCGCTTAGCCAGTTTGGGTCATTAGCGATGATTGGCGGAAAAACACGTCGTAACCGGATTGTAACACTTGTGCCCTTTGTCCGTAACCCGCGTCTCCCAGCTTCCAATCGTCGTTTACGACCCGTGTCACCTACACACATGAACAACCAACGCACCCACAAGCTACTCCTGGCCGCCGGAATCTCCGCCGTTGCCATCGCTTTCACCTCCACCTCCGCCCAGGCGCAGTCCGCAGACGCGCTGATCGACAAGCTCGTCGACAAGGGCGTCCTCACCGTCGACGAGGCCCAGTCGCTTCGTGACGAAGCGGACAAGGATTTCACCAAGGCGTATTCGGCGAAGTCCGGTCTGCCGGAATGGGCCACGGCCGTGAAGTTCAACGGCGATCTCCGTGGCCGTTTCGACGGCATCTACCGATCGAACAATCCCGACGACCTCACGGACCGAAACCGTCTCCGCTACCGCCTCCGTTTCGGCGTCACGGCCAACCTGATGGACTCGATCGAGGTGGGTTTCCGCCTCGCCTCCGGCGACGCCGAGGGCGGCATCGCGGCCAACAGCAACCCGATCTCCAGCAACCAGTCCTTCGACAACAACGGCAGCAAGAAGGGCATCTACATCGACCTCGCCTACGCCAAGTGGTCGCCGATCAACACCCGTGAATTCCAGGGCGGCCTGACCCTCGGCAAGATGGAGAATCCCTTCGTCTTCACTGACATCGTGTTCGACACTGACTACACGCCTGAAGGCTTCGCCGGTGCGTTCAGCT
>JBBRDN010000159.1:0-10735 GCA_038203875.1 Verrucomicrobiota bacterium | reverse complement strand
GGCTGGGCGGCGACGGTCACTTAGGAAGATAATACTTGGTGGTGTATTCCTTGACCATGCGGCTCGTGCTGAACTGCGCGGCCAAGGTGGACATCGAACGGCGGATCTTCTTGATCCATTGGCGGGGAATGCCGTTGGCGTCGCGGTCGTAGAACGCAGGGATGACCTCCTCGGTCAGGGCTTTGTAGAGGTTTTCGCTGTCGCGTTTGTCCTGCAGTTCGATGTTGTCCGGATGCGAATCGTCGCCGATGGCGAAGCCGTTGGTGCCGTCGTAGCCCTCGCGCCACCAGCCGTCGAGGATGCTGAGGTTCAGGCAGCCGTGGACGGTGGTTTTCATCCCCGAAGTGCCGGAGGCTTCCAGCGGACGTCGCGGATTGTTCAGCCACACGTCGCAACCGGAAACCATCTGGCGCGCGACGTGGATGTCGTAGTTCTCGACGAAGACGATGTGCCCCGCGAGTTCGCTGAATTTGCTGAGGTGAACGACTTTCTGAATGTAGCGCTTACCTTCGTCATCACGAGGATGGGCTTTGCCGGCGAAGATGAACTGGACGGGGCGGTGCTTGTCCCTGACGAGCCTCACAACGTCTTCGAAATGGTCGAAGATCAACGGGGCGCGTTTGTAGGTGGCGAAGCGTCGGGCAAAACCGATCGTGAGGGCGTCGGGGTTGAGGAGATGCTCGAAGGCGATGTAGTCGCTCTGCGTCAGGCGGAAGCCCTGCATGAGCAGGCGGCGACGGGCGAACTCGATCAACTCGCGCCGCAGCTTGTAGCGCAGAGCCCAGATCTCCTCGTCGCTGACGAAGCTTGGATCCATCGCTTTCTCCCAGAACTCAGGACGGTCGACTTCCTTCTCCCAGGTGCTCGCGGTCTTCTTGCTCCAAAAACTCGTAATCTCGCCGGAAGCCCCGGCCGTTGCGCCTGGATTTGCGGCCGCGCCGATCTTCCTCTTCCAGAAGCGACGGACTGGGCCCTTCATCCAGCCGAGGATGTGGATGCCATTCGTGATATGGCCGATCGGAACATCGTCGACCTTTTTCGACGGATACATCCCCTGCCACATGTGGCGGCTGACTTCGCCGTGGAGTTCGCTGACACCGTTGGCGGAGCGGGAGAACTTCAGGGCGAGGACCGTCATGCAGAACGGTTCGTGGGAGTTTTTTGCATCCACGCGTCCCATGCCCAGCAGGTCGTCGAAGCTGAACTTCATCTGGCCCATCAGCTTTGTCATGGCGTAGCCCATGAGGTCCGTGCCGAACCGGTCGTGACCGGCTTCAACCGGAGTGTGGGTCGTGAAGATGCACTCCTTCGTGGTCAGCGCCTTGGCTTCTTCGAAGGATTTGCCGCCGGCCATCTTCTCGCGGACGAGTTCCAACGTCAGGAAAGCGGCGTGGCCTTCGTTCATGTGGAACGTGCCGGGTTGGACGCCCAACTTGCGGAGCAACCGGACGCCGCCGATTCCAAGCAGGATTTCCTGCATGATGCGGGTGGTGCTGTCGCCGCCGTAGACCCTGAGAGTCAGGTCACGGAATCGTTGTTCGTTCTCGGGCCGGTTCGTGTCGAGGAGATAGATCGGGACGCGACCCACGTTGACCCGCCAAGCCTGGAAGTAGACTTCCGTCATCGCAATCTCGACCATGCAGACGATGGGTTCACCGGCGGCGTCGAGCACCGGTTCCATCGGGAGATTCTTGGGATTGAGCAGCGAGTAGAACTCGGTCTGCCAATTGTCCTGGTTGATCGTCTGCTGGAAGTAGCCTTCTCGGTAGAACAGGCTGATGCCGACGAATGGCAGCCCGAGATCGCTCGCGGACTTGGTATGGTCGCCGGCGAGGATTCCCAGGCCACCCGCCGCGATGGGCAGGCTCTCGTGGAAGCCAAATTCCGCCGAGAAATAGGCGACCGAATGCTTCTGGAGTTCCGTCGCGTGTTTGGCAGCCCATGTTTCCGTGTCGCCAAGGTAGGCGTCGAACTCACGGATGACTTCCCGGGTGCGCTTGGCGAACTCCGGATCCAGCAGCCGGGTGCGCAGCTCATAGTCGGACACTTCCCGGAGAACGGCGACGGCGTTGTGGTAAAGGTTCTGCCACCCACGCGGAGCGAGTTCCTGAAATATCTCCTGGGCGCCCTGGTTCCAGGTCCACCACAGGTTGCGCGCAAGGCGATGGAGGCCTGCTACCAGTTCGGTCACTTCAGCGGCGGAAACGTGTCCGGGGCTCATAGGGTTCGTCATAGTCGTTCAACAAGGTCGGCTCGATCGCCTTGTGGGTTTACGTTAGGAAGCAGCCTCTGGTCGCGGCAAACGCAATCTTGAGAAAGAAAAAGTCCCGTCGCCTTGCGGTGACGGGACTTCGCAAAATCTAGGTTCGACTACTTCTTCGCTTCGAACTTGGACACGGCGATGAACTTCTTGCCGTCCTTCTCGGAAACGGTGCCGGTGACGGTCGCTTCCTTGGCCTCGGAGCAGATCTGTTTGTGGAAGGCCTTGTCCTTGTCGACCGTGAGCATGTAGGTCGTGGTCTTGCCGCCCTTGGTGACCTGGAGGACGTCAGTGCACTTGTCGGCTGTCTTGAGGTCGCACTTGGCGCAGGTGGCCTTGCCGGAGAGCGTGACGTCTTCAGCTGAGGCAGACAGCGCAGTGGCGAACACGATGGCGGAGAGGGAGAGAATAAGCTTTTTCATAGGTTGAATCTTGTTGCTACGTAACGAACGTAGAGTCGGCCCCAAGAGACCTCAACCTGAATCTTTCGAGTCCGCCGAGCCGGATCGGGCCCGGGTTTGGAGGGATTCCATCCGTTTGCGCCGTTCGGATTCCGGCAGCTTCCCTGTGCGCCTCACTTCGTCGTAGAAGCTTGGCAGGTCGCCCGAATGTTCCCGAAGCAGTTCGGCGAACGCGGGGACCCACCGGTGGTAGGTGGCGACCGAGTTGATCGAAGCGTTGTTGATGGGGTTGATCAGCCAAGCGGAAATATCGGGCTCCCCTGCCCAGTTGCGGTTCAGTTCCGTCAAATGATCGCGCAGCCGCGTGATCTCGGCCGCTTTCGCCGCACGAAGATCGGTGCCGGTTTCCGCGATTGGGCGGGCATAAAGACGTTTCAACCGGGAGCCGGTCTCGAGGACCGCGCTGCGAAACTCCGCCCATCTGGCCTCCTTGGCCCTCCACCTCTTCTCCATCTCAGAATCGGGATGGACCCGGAACCAACGTCGTAAACCCTCTTGGGCGACGAACGTGGCGAAGGCTTCGTTAAAGTCCGTGTCGCCGGGGACGTAGAGCAGCCGATGAGTCAGTTCGTGGAAGATCAGATCGGCCAGTTCTTCCTCCGGATCGAACAGGAACGTGTTCAGAACCGGATCGGCAAACCAGCCCAAGGTGGAGTAGGCAGAAACACCACCGATGGAGACATCCATCCCTTTCGCCTTGAGCGTGGCGGCATAACGTTTCGCCGCCTGTTCCTCAAAATACCCACGGTAACTGACGCTTCCGACGATGGGAAACCACCATTTCTTGTCCTCCATCGAAAACTCCGGGGTGGCGGAAACAGTCCACGAAACGAACGGTCGTTCGAGATCCGCGTAGCCGAGGTAGCTTCGCCCTGCCGGCAGCCCCAACTCCTTTTGGGCGAACTTGCGATAGGCTTGGACCAGCTCCAGCCGGCGCTTGGTGTCGGCCGGCGTGTTGGTTTTCTGCAGGAGGGTCGAGATCGGCGTTTCCCGCCGCCACATGTCGATCTGGCCATGGACGGCCTGTCCTAGGAAACGGCTGGTTTCACACCCGGTCAGGATCAAGCAAAGCGACAGCAACATCGCAGATCGAACCCGCGCGATCCTTCGAATGGTGTTCCCTGCGGCCATGGCTCCTAGGGCGCGATCCTATTCGTAACGGAGCGCTTCGACCGGATCGAGTTGGGCCGCCTTGTAGGCCGGATACGTCCCGAAGATCACGCCGACCGCCGCGCAGACGAGGAATCCGATGATCGCCCAATCGACCGGCACGACGGGCGGCACCTCGAAGAAGTAGGCCGCTGCATTTCCGCCCGCGATGCCCAGGGCGATGCCGACAATGCCGCCGAGTTGGCAGAGGAAAATCGCTTCGGTGATGAACTGGGTCATGATGTTGCGCTTCTTGGCGCCAATGGCCCGGCGGATGCCGATCTCGCGGGTCCGTTCGGTGACGCTCACGAGCATGATGTTCATGATGCCAATGCCCGCCGTGATGAGCGCAATCGAGCTGATGAGAGCCGCGCCGACGCGGACGGCGAAGGTGATGCTGCGAAACTGTTCGATGAGAGAATCGTTGGTGAAGATCTCGAAATCGTCGGCTTCGCCGGGAGGGACTTTCCGCGCGGTCCTCAGGATGCCGCGGATCTCCTCCATGGCATCATTGTATGTTTCCTGGCTTCGCGCCTGAGCAAGGATGGTAAGCCCCCAAGGCGACCGCCCGTAACGGTTCATTCCGGTCGATAGCGGGATGACGACGACGGAGTCCTGCGAGTTGTCCAACATCGCGCCCTTGCTTTCGAGGACGCCGATCACCATGTAGCTGATGCCGTCCATCTTGATCGTCTCGCCGAGCGGCGAACTGTTTGGGAAGAGCGCTTCGGCCGTCTTGCTTCCGATGACGCAGACAAGTCTCCCGTTCTCTTCGTCCGAGGAATTGAGCGCGCGGCCAGAAGCAATCGACAGCGTCTTGGCGGGGAATCCATCGGGGGTCAGGCTCAGAAGCGAGAACGACGGTTCGGTCTTGCCGTAGGGCGAGGTCACTTCGCCGGAAAACAGCCCGTTCTGCATTCCGACGGACTTGACCAGACTTGCCTTCTCCCGAATCAGCTCCCCGAGGTCCGGTGTCAGTCGTTTGCGTCGCTTGATCTTCTCCCAGACTTCGGGACCCCCGAACGAGATGGCCGGGTTCCGCTGGATGACGAGGACGTCCTTTCCGAACTGGCTCAGGCTCGTCTCGATGCTGCCTTGCAGCACCCGGATGGCCGTCATAACGACGATGATAGAGAAGACGCCGATGACGACGCCGAGCAGCGTCAGCATTGAACGCAGCTTGTGCGTGGCCACCGCCCGGAGGGCCATGCCGCAATTCTCGACCAGTTCGGAAACGTTCATGGGCTACTCGGTTCTCAGGGCATCCACCGGACTCATCTGGGAAGCGCGATGGGCGGGAACGAACCCCGCGATGACGCCGGTCGTAATCGAAACCGCCAATGCGATGAGGATGATCGAAGGACTCAGCGCGGCGGGAAGAAAGAGGGCGACCAGGAGCGTGATCGGAGCAGACAGCAATAAGGCGATGGTTCCGCCCATCACACAGAGCAGCACGGATTCGATGAGGAACTGAAGAAGGATTGTCCGGCGTTTGGCTCCGATGGCCCGGCGGATCCCGATCTCCTTGGTCCTTTCAGAAACGGACACGAACATGATGTTCATGATCCCGATTCCCCCGACGAAGAGCGACAAGCCGGTCACAAACAGCCCGAGCGCGGCGATGGTGCCGCCCACCTTGCTGAAGTTCTGCACAAAGGCTTCCTGCTGATTGATGGCGAAGTCGTCCGGCGCGCCCGGCGGTGTCTTGCGCAGCTTGCGCATGATGCCGATGAGCTCCTCGCGGGTGTCTTCGATGCCGGCCAGACTGCCGACCTTGACGTCGATCCGGAGATCGGGCCGCTGTTCGTAGGCGTTGAAGAAGAACGTCACCGGGACAAACACCACTTCATCGAGGCTGAACATCCCGAGGAACCGGCCGCGCTTTTCCACGACCCCGACCACTTCCAACGTCC
Source organism: Verrucomicrobiota bacterium (assembly GCA_038203875.1). Taxonomy (GTDB): domain Bacteria; phylum Verrucomicrobiota; class Verrucomicrobiia; order Limisphaerales; family CANJSG01; genus CANJSG01. The sequence goes on along the minus strand of JBBRDN010000159.1, from coordinate 4,952 downwards.
GGTCGCCCACCTGCAAGCGGCGGCCGAGCGGGCTTTCCTGGGGAAACATGCGCGTAGCGACGTCGTCGCCGATCACGCACACCGGGCGCGCACCTTCCACTTCGGCTGCTGCAAAGAAACGCCCCTGCGACATGTTGAGGCCGCCTGTTTCCACCTGCTTCTCGGTCGTTCCGATGATCTGGACCGCTCCTCCGTTCCGTCTCTGGTAGACGAGGTCCTTGCGCGTCATCGCGACGGGGGAAATCGCCTTGGCCGTCGTCAATTGGCGTTCCACCCCGCGGACCTGCTCCATCGTGATCTCACGGCGATTGCGGCTCCGGAGCCACTCGTTCCGGTCCATGAACCATCCGAACCGCTGCACGTAGACGACGTCGGCTCCCATGATCGAGATGCTCGTCTGGAAGGCGGAGTTCAATCCGTTGATCGCCGTCGCCATCATGGTGACGGTGAGGACGCCGATGATGACGCCGAGAGTCGTCAGGACCGACCTCATCCGGTTGGCTCGGATCGCAGCCCAGGAGATGCGCAGGCCCTCGAAGATTTCGGCGAAGAAAGTCATCGTCGCACCTGGTGTCAATGAGCGCCGGGAGGGACTGGAGGCGGTCCTGAATGGGCCGCTACCGGAATCGGTGGCACGGCATGAGAGGCCGCAGTTGTCGCCGATCCGTTCTTGTGAAGGATCTCATCGGCCGCGACGAGTCCGTCGCGAAGTCGCACGATTCGACGGGAATGCTGGGCCACTTCCTCCTCGTGGGTCACGACGATGATCGTGTTTCCCTTGCTCGCGAGTTCCTCGAACAGCGCGAGGATTTCAACACCGGTCTTCGAATCGAGGTTTCCGGTCGGTTCGTCCGCCAGCAGGATCGATGGCTTGTTCACCAAGGCGCGGGCCACGGCCACACGTTGGCGTTGGCCACCGGAAAGCTCGTTGGGCCGGTGATGCACCCGGTCACCGAGACCGACCGCGACCAGGGCATTCATGGCCCGCTCAAGCCGTTCGCCCTTGGAAACGCCCGCGTAGATCATGGGCAACTCCACGTTCTGGAGGGCCGTGGAACGGGACAGGAGGTTGAACGACTGGAAGACAAAGCCGATCTCGCGGTTCCGGATCTCGGACAACGCATTGTCGTCCATGCCGGACACATCGCTCTTGTTCAGGATAAACTTTCCGCCGCTCGGCGTGTCGAGGCAGCCAAGGATGTTCATCAGGGTCGACTTGCCGGATCCGGACGGGCCCATGATGGCGAGATACTCGCCCCGTTGGATCTGGAGCGACACGTCCCTCAAGGCGTGGATCGTTTCCGTGCCCATCTGGTAGAGCCGCGAAATCCTTTGGATGTCGATCAGGCTCACTTGCCGTCTCCCAAGCTGAACGAGAATCCGCCCTTCGGCTTGGTGCCGTCGTCGATCTTGATGGCCTTGCCGTCCTCGAGATCGCGGTTGATCGCCTTGAATCCCCCGGTAATGACGAGGTCGCCGTCGGCCAGGCCCTCGACGATCTCGACGAAGTTGTCGTCGCTGATGCCCCGCTTGACGGGCTTCATCTTGGCAACGCCGTTCTCCGCCACGAACACGACTTCGATCGGCTTGCGGCTGGGATCCTTCTTCTTCTTCTCAAGCAGTTCCTTTTCCCTCGGATCCATGGGGGCTGCGAACATCGCGGGCGGTTGCTCCTTCTTAATCTGGTCGGAGACTTCCTTCGGAAGCCGGGTGGTCACGCTTTGGATGGGAATCGAGACAGCGTCGGTGCGGGAGCGGGTTTCGATCTGGGCCGTGACCGACATTCCCGGCCGGAACTCCTCCTTGTCCGTGATGCGAATCTTGACCTCGAACCGGATCGACTCCGCCATTGCGGACATGCCGCTCTGCTTGGATGAATTGGCGATCTCGTAGACCTTGCCGACGAACTTCCGATCCCGGAATGCATCGACTTCCAGGCGTGCAGTCTGGGCTTGTTTGATCAGGACGACGTCCATCTCGCCGATGTCCACGCGGGCTTCCATCGCGTCAAGATCGGCGATCGTCATGATCTCGGTTCCGGCCATCATGCCGGTTCCTACGACGCGTTCACCCTTCTGTGATTTCAGGCGCGAGACCGTCCCATCCAGCGGCGCAAAGATCGTTGTTTTGGCGAGGTCATCGAGCGAGCGCGCCAAGGTCGCGGTAGTCATGGCGGACTGCTGTTTGGAAGCGGCAAGCTGGGAATTCGCGATGTTGTGGGCGGTTTCGTATTCCTGGAAAATCGAGGCGGAAACCAGCTTCTGGTTGAAGAGTTCCTGATTGCGCCGCCATTCCTTCTCGGCCTTGTCCAGGTTCGCTTCGGCGACCGCGACCGATGCCTGCGAAGACTTCATGCTGGCGTAGGCGGAATTGGTGCTGGCGATGTAGTTATCAGGCTTGATGCGGACGAGGAGATCGCCCTTCCGGACCTTCTGGCCCTCGATGACGGCCAGCTCGATGATCTCGCCGGACACTTCGGGGGCAATCGCGACCTGGAGGACGGGCTGAATCTTGCCTGTAGCGGTAACCAGCTCAGTAAGGCTGCGTTTTTGGGACTTCTCGGCCTGCACTGAGATCGGCTTTTCCCCTCCACGCAGGAAATAGGCGGAGACAGCCCCTCCCACGATGAGCAGGAGGACGACTATGATGATGATCCACTTCAGGGCTCCGTTCTTCTTGGCCATTTTGGGTTGGGTTGCGATTCGATCTTGCGATGCCTGACAGGCCGGATTTCCTCCGCTACGTCACTGGCTGGAGAGCCGCCAAGCTGTCAGCGCTTCATCTAAAGTCAAGCGACCCAGCCGTTATGACACGGCTGGGTCGAATGATGTTTCAAGATTGTTGCGGAATGAACTCCGGGATCACTTGAGCTTCATGAGCTCGGCTTCGGTCCATGCCTCCTGCCTGCTGGCCGTATCGGCACGGACGGCTTTCACCTGAGCGGGTGTTACCGGCGAGCCGGCATTGTCCCATTCGCGCCGAACGTAGGTCGCGATGGCTGCGATTTGGTCATCGTCCAGTGTGGCCAAACCCGGCATCTCGAGTTCCCAGGAACGGCCTCGCACCGAGAACGGCCCACGCGCTCCATGCAGGACGATCCGGACCATCCGCTCGACGGGACCATTAACCCATTCGGACTCGGCCAATGGCGGAGCCAACCCATCCATGCCAAGTCCCGTCAGCTGATGGCAGGCCGCGCAGCTCGCCTGGAAGAGGACTGATCCCTTCTCGAACCGGACCTGCTCTTCGGCCGTCAGAGGGGGAATCACCGGCGGCGGAACATAACCGGGTTGACCCGGCCACGTGATCATCTTGGAGACCTTGGCCATGCTGCCTTTCATCGAAGGAGCGGCGGTTTTCTCCAGCGCGAGAAAGCCATCGGGCTCTTTGGTGAACAGGACAGTCTTGAACCCAATGGGCTGTTTCCCCTTCTGCGCGGTCGGAACCATCTCGGCAATGGCGGTCAAAACGAGGTCCTGCTGCCAGGGTTCGGCTTTCACGAGGATGTCGAACATCTTGCCGACCCGGGGCGCCTTGGCCTCCGTCATGATGCAACGGGCAATGCCGGAGAGCATGGCCTTGTTGGCGTCGGTTCCCTGTTTCCAATCGGGGCTGCCTGCCGCCAGTTGGAGAAACTCGACTTCGCGTTTCCACAGACCGGAGAGCAGAGCGTCGCGGATGATCGGGTTGCCGGCCGACTGGCTGCCGATTTTGGCCATGGCCTTCAGCCCGGAAGCGTCCGGGATGTTTCCTAGGGTTAATGCGAGCTGCAGTTGGACGTCGCCATGGCGGTCTCCGACCAGCTTCATCAAGTGGGGCAGATACGTGTCCTTCAATCCGGCGCGGATGAAAAACTCGCTCAAGCGCACCGCCGTCGCCCGGACTTTCGGGTGCTTGTCCGCGAACGCAGCCACCAGAGTCGCTTCGTCGAGTTGGCTGATGCCATCCAGTGTCCACAGTGCGTGGATCCGGCCGAGCGGGTTCGATCCCGACACCACGACCTTCTTCAAAGCCGGGGCTGCGTCTTCGTCCTGCTTCTGGACCAGCAGCCGCTGGGCGGTGTCGCGGGTCCATCCGTTGTCAGACGACAACGCCTCGATCAACGGGGCCATCTTCGCCGTCTCCAGTTTCGGGGCCGGAGTTTTTGCGCCGTTTTCGTAGACGACGCGGTAGATGCGGCCGTTGCCGGTGGGTCCCTGCATGTTGCGGGATTCCATCTGCTGCCGCAGGTAGCTCGTGAGATAGATGCGGTGCTGGATGATTCCGCGGTAGAAATCGACAATGTAGAGGCAGCCGTCCGGCCCGTTGTAGAGGTTGACCGGGCGGAACCGTTCGTCGGTGGACGCGAGGAATTCCCGGTCATCCCACGCCTGCTTGCCGGTCACGACCCCGTTCTCGTCCTTGATGATGTTGCGCTTGATCAGGTTGGCGGAGGGTTCGGGGACAAAGCCGTTGCCACGGTAGTCCTCGGGGAAGTTGTTGCCACGATAGACCACCGGACCGCTGGCGGCGGTGAACTTCGCCAGATGGCCGTCCGGCCTGAGTGTTCCGGGCTGATAGCCGCGGTTGACGCCGGGGTTCACCCGGATCGAATAGGTGGACTGGTTCTTGATCGGATCGACGTTCAGACCCACCGGCGAACGAAGGTTGGGATTCCGTTGCAGGTAGGCTGACGGGACCAGGTCGGTGCGGAACTGGTCGCTGTTGGAGTTGTAGACCAAGCGCCCAAAATCATCCTGGGACATGCCCCATTGCCCCCGGAACGTCGTCGGCTCCCGCTTCCAGGTGCCGTCGACGTTGCGGAATCGGGTCGTGTGGTTCGCGCTGTAGATCCAGTTGTCGAGAGACCACATCAGGCCGTTGGAGGCGTGCTCCGGGTTAGACTGCCTGCCGCGGGACGGATCGTTCTCCTTGGCGTAGTCGTTGGCCACCTCGACGCGTGCACCCGCGCT
>JBBRDN010000158.1:0-10736 GCA_038203875.1 Verrucomicrobiota bacterium | reverse complement strand
CGTGGCCTATGGCGGCGATGACTTCAGCTACAGATCTGTTGCGATCTCGCAAAGCTCGTTCCAGATCGACGCAGGGCCGGGTTCATATCGGATCAGAGTCCCGATCGGAGGCACGAACCTTGTCCTGGCGACCAACCTCGGTGGGCTCCAGTTTCCGAGTCCTCCCTGGATCCTTAATCTCGCTGATCTGAAAAACGCGGCGACGAACGAACCCCTATCGATTCGGTTCAATGCCGGAGCAAATTCGGACGAGTTCGTTCAGGTGTTTCTGACACGCCGTCCGAACGGAGAATTCGTTTACGGTTCGCCTTATCGAGGCGCAGCTGGGGCGCTGAATGGATCCTCGAACCAGGTGATGCTGCCGACCGGCTTTCTGGCAGCCTGCTCCGAGTATGATGTGACACTGGCGCGGTGGATTGTTTCGCCGCATGACGTCCAAGGGGCTTCGCTCGTCTCGATGCTCGGATCCGAAACAGTGGCAGTTTTGAAGACTGCGGGGTGCAACAATCCACAGATCCTCTCCGCAGCCTATGCTTCCGGACAATTCTCCCTGACGGCGACAGCGGCGTTCGACGGCGTTTTCGTGCTGGAGAAATCGACCGATCTCACGAACTGGTCGGCCCTGTCCACAAACCCGGTCGGGAAATCCTTCGGCCTGTCGTTCGGGTCCACGAATCCGGCCGCCTTTTTCAGGCTCATCCAAGCAAACTGACGCGCCATGATTGTTTCGCCCACATGGACAGCGGCCGTCTGCGCCGCCATTCGATTCCTTGGTTCCAAGAGCAGGCGGGCGACCGGCATGTCAGTAATCGCGATGCTGTCCCTGGCAAGTCTAGCGCCACGCAGTGCGGGAGCTTTTCCAACTCTTCTCTCCGTTTCTCCGCGCGAGGCGGAACAGGCGGTTTTTCCTAACTCCCCCATCGAGTTCTATTTCAGCTCCCCCATGCAGCCGACGCAGCTGGTGGTCGTCCAGATCGTTTCGGGAGCGCCCTACACCCAGAACACCCTGTTCCTTAACTGGAGCCCCGATGGCCGGCGCCTCACGGTGCAAAGCGCGAACCCTTTCCCCGCCGGAGCCACGGTTCTTTGGAGCATCGACGAGAAGGCGTTCGCGGAGCAGGGCCACGGTGATCCTCTCGACAAGGACTACGGAGGAACCTTCGTCATCTCCACCAACGGCCTCGTGGTCCCGCCTCCGATGCTTGGAATGAAGTTTCAGTCCCGCTACTTGAAATCATCCGGCCTGCCGCCCCGGCTGGCTACAAACGGGGCCTTTGAGGTTGTGGCGTCCGTCCGGGTTGCTACGGCGATGCAGGTTGTTGCCGCCGGCCTGTCGGCCCCGCTTTCCGAGCCGCTTTCGCTCCTGCCGACGGCCAGCGATCCGGCGACCTATACTTCCTCGAACCGTTTCAACGATGAAGCCGCCCTGCGCTCGGTGTTTCCTCGGGGCGCTTACAGGTGGAAAGTCACGACGGGCTACTCAGATCTCCTTGTTGAGACGACGCTGCCCGACTTCTCCCTGCCCCCTGCACCGGAACTTCTGAACGACCGAGGGACGGAGAACGTCGATCCGACCCTCGAATTGTCCCTGCAGATAGATTGGCATGGCTCGCCTTCGAACTATGCCGCAGTCCGTATCGTCGACCGCGAGGGAGGGTCGACAGTTTTCTCTACGCCGGCATTCGGTTCTCCGATGGCCCTGACAGGGGTGTCGAATCGGCTGACCGTTTCAGCAAATACGCTTCAGCCGGGCGCAGTCTACGACCTTGCAATGGAACTTTGGAGCGTCTCGACCGACGCGACGGGTTCGCTTCCCGTTGAGACGTGGATCGGCTCCTCCACCGCGGGAACAATCTCGGTCAGACCGGTGCCTGTCCGGATCGTTGGATTTTCGATTGTTTCCACGGGGCTGCTCGAATTCCAGGTGCAGACGAAACCGGGCTCTGCCTGCGTCTTCGAGCGGGCTTCCGATTTCGCGGTTTGGGAACCTGTCAGCACAAACATCGCGCCCTCGGAGCTGTTCACGGCGACCCTATCGCGGCCGACCAATTCAAGCGTGTTCTTTCGGGTTCGGCGACCGTAGACCGGGCTGTGGGATAACGGCGCTATCCGGCGAAGAGCTCATCGCCAGTTAGCTTTCGGCCGGACGCATCGAGGATGGTCACGCCGAGGCCGTGGGGGGCGGAAGCGGCGAGTTTCTGGAAGAAGTTGGGGAAGGTCTTCTTCACGCACGACGGGTTGCGGAGCCTGATGCCGGGAACCTTCAGACCCAGCACGGCGAAGCACATGGCCATGCGGTGGTCGTTGTAGGTCTCGATTTCGGCGCCGTGGAGTTCGGAGGGATACACCGTCAGTGTGTCGCCTTCCTCGATGACCTCGGCTCCGCATTTGGTCAGCTCCGTCCGCAACGCCACGACGCGTTCGCACTCCTGCACGCGCAGGCGGCCGAGGTCGGTGAGGTGAGTCGATGAACCCGCGTCCTGGATGGCGCGCGTGTCTGCCGCAGCCCGATTTCCCTCCAAGTCGGAATTGCCCTTGGTGCCGGATTCGGGCCTGATGGACGGGTCGTTTCAACAGAGTCGGATGGACTGGCCCGTGTCCAAAGCAGGCCCTGCCTCAAACCTATGAAAACACATCGCGGTTTTGTTTGGCGGTTGATGCTTGTGCTGGCGCTGTCTTTCTCCACGCACGGACAGTCCCCCCAGCCGGGCAACACCTCCGCAATCAACGCCGGGGGCATGGGGGCAATCAGCGGGGAGATTTTCCTGACCGGCGCTGTCGAGGCGGAGGTGGACCTGGGCACGACAAAGCAGAGGCGCTGGATCCCGGACGAGACCAAGCTTGCGTTCGCATGGGCGGACAGACCGTTCACGGTCCAAGTCCCGTTCCAGATGGAGACGGAGGTGCGCCAACTCACGCAATACGCCGTGCCGCGTCCCGACGATCCGCGGACGCCGGCAGTGTATGCGAAGGACTACGAGTTCCGGGTCTACTTCCGCGGCTTCACGTTCACCAACGGCGGACGGGCGCAGTCCGCGCAGCCGCTGGTGCGGTCGGCGGCGTTGTATCGCCTCGACGGCCAGCCGGTCTATACCGAGCAGCCGGCCAAGTATTACTGGTTCCAGCGGAACTGGCTCGACAACCTTACCGCGCGTCCCGAGGACAAGGTGTCGCTGCTGTGGGCCAACGGCCGTCCCGCCGTCGCTCCGGGCCGCGTCAGCTTCTTCCTCGTGCTCGACCCGCGGGAAATGGCCGGTCAAACCAATTACGAGGGACGTTCGTTCCAGGGCGGCATTCCCGGCGACGTGTGGGCAAAACACTACGGTGAAAGGACGGTGGGCAAACTCGTCGTCGCCATCCACGAGCGCGGCAAGCCGGCGGCAGAGCGCGAGTTTGAAATCCCCATCCGCCAGAACGGCTGGCAACTGCGCGAACCGAAACTCACGGTAAGCGGCGACTGGAACAAGGCCTTCAAATCGGGCAGCACCGAGGAATGGCGCTTCCAGGATCTTGGCACGGCGGTGCAGGGCCTGACCCTGACGACGAAGCATCGTGTGACCTCGGGCAGCCCCAACAACCGGACGAACCACGCGGCGACCGAAGTCGAAGTGGTGCTGCAAATGCCGCCGCGCGTGCATGACCACCTGTGGACCAACGGAAATCTCACCGTGCGCCAGATGGTGAAGGGGGGGTATCCGTCCGATGCCCGGTATGGTTTGGAGAGCGCGGTGGTCCGGTTCAAGGCGTTCCAGTATGGCGGTGCCACGAACACGGAGCCGAGAGCGGTCGCGGGATGGGGTTATTTGCAGGCCTCGACCACGTTCGAGTGGGCGCGCAGCTTCGATTCGGCCACCGGATTGCACCGCGAATCGTGGAAGGTGGACTTCTACCCCGCACGGATAAGCGGGTATGCCGAGAACAGCAGGGACCAGAATCTTCTGAACTGGAGCTGGCCGCCGGAAAAACGGATCGACACCCATCGGATCTACTCGGCGGACATCAACTTTTACGCGGATGCGGGCGAGCAGAAACCCCACAAGCACGTCGACTTTTTCGCCGTGCGCCTCAGCGACATCGAAGACAACCGCGTCGGGCGCACGGGCGTGGACGCGGTCGTGGCGACGAAGGACCCGCTCGACGACGGCTTCTGGGAATGGCGCGTGGAGTTCAACAAGCTGTGCTCGAAGGTCAAGACACGCGTCGCGGCCATCCACGGCCAGCTTCAGACGCTGTTGAAGGCCAAGGCGGATGTGGACGGCAAATTCCTCTGGCTGCTCGAGCTGGACCAGTCCGCCTACCCCAAACTCACCGAGGACCAAGGCGTCGACTGGTGGATCAAGAACAGCAAGCCCTATGTCGCCGTGCAACGGCCCCGCCCACCGGCACCCACGCTCTCGAAGCAGACGCTGGCCATGCTCCGGGAGAAGCGCAACGCACTGCTCGAAACCAACAACCAGCACCACGCCGACCAGAAGGCCCTGCTCGCCGAGGCGGCGCAACTGCTCGGGTCACGCGTCACCAGCGCCCAGATCCAGGCGGGAAAATCCGCAGAGGCGAGGCGCGCAGGGATGTTCGACGCGCTCGACGCCTACAAGGATCTCGGGCGGATCGAGCAGTTGCGGCTATACGAAAGCGCCGGCTTGCTGGAATCGGAAGAGGCGCGGGCGCTCGTGGCCGAGTTGAAATTTCCGGAGCAATCCGTCAGGGATGTGGCGCTTCTCTTTTCGGCCAAGGTGGCCGCCGCACGGGCTGAGTCCGAGGACCGCAAGCTCTGGCTCCAACGCATCTCGCCCCTGCCGCCTCCGCCCAACAGCCCTGTGGAACGCGCGGCCCGCATGGCGCGCGCACAGGCGTTGCTCGACGCGCGTGAATCGTTCCGGCTAAACCCCTCCAACATGGAGGCCTGTCAGATGGTCCGGAAACTTGAGCTGGATTTCCTGTCCATCATCGCCGGCAAGCTCGACCACGGGCGCAAGATATCTCTCGCCGCGATGCACCAATACTTGGACGCGCGCGGCTTCTACGCGAAATCCGACTCGCAACTCACCTGGTGGGAGGGGATCAAGCAGTCCGGATCGGTCTTCTTCACCTCCTTGCCCAGCGTCATTGCGCTGGGTCTTGGTGAAACGAACGTGCCGGGCTCCCTCGCCGAATCCGTGGACATCGAACAGACCGAACTGGCGAAGCACGAGGTCGCCCTCATGGCCATCCTCAAGCTTCGCCAGAACGGGCTGCCCTTGGCGGACATCGCCGTTGCGGACCCGAAGACCGTCGGCCAGGTCCTCACCCTGCGGCGCGCGGACCGCAAGCCGCTGGAAGCCGACAAGGCGGAACGGCTATGCCGCGACATCCGCGAGACCTTCGCCGGCCTGCCCGACCTCAAGGCGCTTGTGGGCGGAAGCCCGCCGGAGATCGAGGCTCTGCTTGCTCGCTCCTACTACGACTCCTTCGACCCCGCCGTGTCCGGGAAGGAGACCTTCGCCAACATTTTTTTCAGCCCGCAGGCTCTGGCTTGCATGTTCGGGCCGGGCGCCATCGTGAAGGGCGCCGAAGGTTTTCACTTCGCGCTGAACGGGATCACCGAGGCGGGCTTCCAGGCGAACCTGCTCGCGAAGGGCGCGCAGGCCGAACGCATGAGCGAGTATCTCTACCGCGGCCTGAAAGTCGGCGAGATGGCCGAGAAGCTCGCGGGGAACGAGATGCTGATGACGTGGCTCGTCAACCCAATGCGCAACGCGGTGCAGGCCGACGCGGCCTTCATGCACGGCGTGACCACCGCGGGCCGGGGTGCGGGCGTCGCCGCTCAGGCAGGCGCCAAGGCGGCGGCGGCCGGGAATTTCTTCGCGCGCTTCTCGGCCACCATGATCATCGTCGGCGGCGCATCGCACATCGCAGACGAGCATCATCTTGGCGCGTTGCGCGTGCTCGTCGAATGCATCGCCCTGCTGGGAGCCGAACGGGTCGGCTACGAACTGCTCGAACGTTCGGGCGTGCCCTTGCCGAAGCTTGCCGCCCAGATCGAGGAGTTCGCCGGCGTGGTCGCCAGCAAGGAGTCGATGCTGGTCGAGGTCACGGCCTCCCTCAACTCGCTCGAAAGGATCCACCAGCGGGTCAGCGCCGCCAGCGGCGTCGCGCGCGGCCTGCTCGAGGAGGAAGTCACCGCCGCCCGCAGCGCCGGGCTCCGCTCCAGCCGCGGCACCGTCCTTGCGGGCAGCCATCCCGAGGTGGAGATGACCGAGGCGATCACGGCGGCGGCCAAGGCGCTGGAGCAGGGCAATGTCAAGGAGGCCTCACGGGCTCTCGCCGCCGCGCAGGCCATCAAGGCCGGCGTCGAAGAGGCGATCACCGAGGCCAATTCCCAGATCACCCAGGCGCGGTCCGCCATCACCAAGGCCAGGTCCGGCACCCTGACTGAAAGCGCGCCGGCGCAGGGTCCGCCGCCAACTCCGCCGGCGGCCGATCCTCCCTTGGGCGAACCGCCGCCGATTGTTCCTCCCCTCGCCTCGCCGACGCCCCCCGGGCCGCCGCCGGCGGTCCCGTCCGCTTTGCCGACGCCGCGCTCGCCGGTGGCGCTTCAGACGGCACGCGCGACCACCCCCGATCCGCTTATCCCGGCAGGCGGCTACAAGCTGGACACCGAACTGGGCATCGCCTTGAAGCAGGCGGACGACCTGATGCGCGCCCAGGAATTCGGCCAGGCCAACATGTTTTACAAAAAGGCTATGGCCAAGGCCGAGTCGGCCGGCGACGAGGCGATGGCCGCCCTGTTTCACGAGCGCACCGCCATCTCGGAATTCGCCGCCGGCGAAGCCGCCAAACTGCGCAAGCAGATGTCCTCGGCCGGAGCGGCCGCCAACGCCGCGCATCCGGCAACCGCTCCGATTCCGATGGACACGGAGCTGAAGGAGATCCTCGCCAAGATCAAGTCGGGCGAATTCATCCTCGACTACCAGGGCAAGAGCATGAATCCGGTCTATTTCGTCAAGGCCAAGGACACCGGCAAGACGCTCTATGTCTTCAAACACCTCAAGGCGCATCCCGGCGCGCAGCCGGTCATCATGGACAAGGTCGCCTGTGAAGTCCTCGCCGAGTGCGCCGGTCCCGCGCTGTTGAACAGGCTCAAGCCCATGGCGCCGGGCTCCTGCCGGGTTGCGGACCTCGGCGTCGAGGTGACCTTTCTGCGGACCAAGCTGGACGCGGAAATGAACAAGTTGCTCGATGCGGCGGGCAACGAGATCAAGGAATCCGTCACCGAATTCGGCACGGGCGTGCTGACGCGCTTCATGGAAAACGAAGGCGAGCTGTGGACCTTCAAGGAACCCGCTCTGCTCGCGCTCAAGAAGAACTACGCGTTCCAGCGGGTCTTCCGCACCTGGATCGGGGACACCGACGGACACCTTCGCAATGTCGTGAAGCTGGGCCGCGGACAGGTGGGCGCGATGGACTTCGGCTACGGCCAGCTCGGTGAACGGCTGGTGATGCACCAGAACGGCCACCAGTTGTTCAACGACCCTCTCGAATTCATGGCCCAGGCGCTCTATTATCCCCAGATGGTCTGGGCGATGGCCTTCGACAATCCGGATGCGGTGCGGCGAGGGAGCGGGAAGCTGTATGGCTGGATCAACCGCATGGACGACTGGCTGTCCTACGCGGACCTCGAGGAGGCGGTGACATCGATCAAGGGCCTGTGCGAAAGAGGCCGCAAAAACGAGCTAATGGAACTGCTCACGCAAACCGGACTCACCGAGCAGGAGGCCGCCGCCGCCGTCAAGACCTTGTCGGAACGCGGCATGGCCCACCCGCGAACCGGTGAGTCGGCTCTGGAATCGGTCCTGCGGAGGCGATTCGATCCGGCGTCGCCCGAATACGATCCGACGCGGGGCTACGACAAAGCCATGCAATACAAGGAGAGGCTGCTCAACGAGGAAAAGATGCGGAGAGATCTGGAGTTGCGCAGGCAAAGGAGAAAGACCGGGGCGCAACTCCGCCTGCCCGCCCACGAACGGATGGCGGATGCCAGTTGGACGGCTTCTCTCGCGGCCGGAGCCCCGGTCTTCGATCCGAGCCGGCGGCTTACAACGGACCTGGGCGCGTGGGACGGATCACAGGTTCCACCTCTGCAGACTTCATCCACCGGAGTGCGGGCCTTGGCCGAATAGAACAAGATCATGAGTTGGTGTTTGAAACCTTTCTGCGTGGCTTTGCTTTGTGTGGCGGCGTTGTGGCCGGTCGGCCTGCGGGCACAGGACGCGGCGGAGGCGGCGTGCCGAGACCACCTGCAAGTGTTGGGTGCAGCCTACGCGCGTTACCTTTCGATCACAGAGGGCAAGCCTCCCATGCGCATGAGCGACCTCTACTCGCACGGACTCGTGCTGGACCTCGACACGTTCACCTGCCCCGCCTCGTCCAACCGCATCACGGACGCAAAGCAGATCGACGGGCTGACGGCCTACGAGATCGCGACGAAACTGGCCGACGAGCCACCCATGCTGCTCTTCAAGGACAGGCACGGCTTCCACGAAGGACAGGCGCTCGCTTTTTATTCCGACGGGACTTTTCGCAAAGCGCCCGCGCCACGGCCGGCTACGATCGTCGCCAAACCCCCGTCCACAAAGACAAACGATCCCGCCACGACGCAGCGCCCGGTGACCAATGCATCGGCTGCGGTCGTCACCAACTCCGACGGGACGGCGACGCTGGTCCTGGCGGAAGCCCGACAGCAGGCGGTGGCGCTCGATTTCACCGGAAAGGAACATTATCGGAACGGACGCTGGGTCGAGGCGGAGACGGCGTTTCGCGAAGCGGGCGGCCGCGACCCCTCCAGCCCATGGCATCCCTACAATCTCGCGCTTGCCCTCGGCCAGCAGGGGCGATGGAAAGAGGCTGAGACTTTTCTGCGCACGTCAGTCCGGCTTGAGCCGGGTTATGGCCCCGCCCACCTGATGCTCGGCCGCGCCTGCTCGTATCAGATGAACTGGAGCGCGGCGGAGACGGCCTTCCAAGCGGCCGTGAAACTGGAGACCACGAACGCGGATTACCGCGTGAACCTCGGTGCCGCGCTCCGAGCCGGCCAGAAATGGCCCCAGGCTGAAGCCGCGCTCCGCCAGGCTTCGCGGCTGGACCCGCTCAATCCGCAGGCGCACCTCGAACTCGGCCACACGTTTGCGGGCCAGGGAAAATGGCGCGAGGCCGAGGCGCCGTATCGCGAGGCGCTCCGGCTTGACCCGAACAATTCATGGGCCAGCGGCGGGATCGGACATGCGCTCCTGGGACAGAATCGACTCGCCGAAGCGGAGGCTGGCTACCGGGAAGCCATCCGGTTGACTCCCGGCTTCGCCCAGTTCCATGCGGACCTTGCCGGTGCGCTGTTCCGTCAGGGCCGCCGCGACGAAGCGAAGGCGGCGGCGCAGCAAGGCATACGTCTGGGATACCGGCAGCACTGGGTCTATCGCGAGCTTGGGCTCGGTCCCTGAGCGGCCAAGTTGTTCGGCGTGGACTGCCGGCCCGAGATGTCGGCCCAACCACAGCCGTTCATGGAATGGTCCACCAGGAACGGGCCGGCTCCGATTCACAAAAGCCGCAGACTGACTTCAACCGGCAAAGAGGTCGCCGCTGCAAAGCCTGCGGCCGGAGGCATCGAGGATGGTCGCACCGAGGCCGTGGGGGGCGGGGGCGGCGAGTTTTTGGAAGAAATTGGGGAAGGTCTTCTTCACGCAGCTGGGGTTGCGGAGCCTGATGCCGGGAACCTTCAGGCCGAGCACGGCGAAGCACATGGCCATGCGGTGGTCGTTGTAGGTCTCGATTTCGGCGCCGTGGAGTTCGGAGGGATACACCGTCAGTGTGTCGCCTTCTTCGATGACCTTGGCGCCGCACTTGGTCAGCTCGGTCCGCAACGCGACGACACGTTCGCACTCCTGCACGCGGAGGCGGCCGAGGTCGGTGAAGCGGACTGACGAACCTGCAAACGGAGCCAAGACGATTGCGGTCATGATCGAATCGCCCAGATCGGTTGCCCGAGAAATCGTCTTTGCGAGCGGGAGGTATCTCGGGAACTCGGTATCAATCTGATAATTTGAGGTTGGCCAATACCTAACTTTGAACCTTGAGGTGTCCCGGAATGTGCCCATCAGGTCAGTTGGAAACAGCGAGGCTGATCCCCAGAAATAACTACCGCTGGATGAGTCGGGTTCGACGATGAAGCTCTGGTTGCGATTGGAGTCGATCCGATCCAAAGGAAGACCCAGGTTCCGGGTCATCTCTACATAGGGGAGCTCTTCGACATTTCCTCCAAGAATACCAATCTCCCACCCTCCACTCTTCGCGCTGAGAATCAACGCGGAGGCGAACTGGGAACTCTCTTCTACGCTGACCACGCATTTCCGATTTCCGATTTCCGATTTCCGATTCCCCTCTCCATGGAAGACGGCCGGGAGTTTGTTGGTCGCAGAATCGATGCGGTAGCCGAGTTCACGCAGGGCCTCGAAGAGCGCGGCCTGCGGACGTTCGTGCATGCGGGGAATGCCGCTGAGTTGGTAGCTGCCGCAGCCGAGACAAACCATGGCCGCGAGGAACCGTGCGGCCGTGCCGGCGTTGCCGACAAAGAGTTTGAGCGGCTTCTCCGGTGTGCCGGCGTTTGGGATGCGACCGCCGAGTCCGTGGACGGTGATGGTGCGGTTGCAGTCTTCGGCCGGGTCGGCGTCGACCCTGACCTCGAAGCCGAGATGGGTCAGGCATTC
>JBBRDN010000157.1:0-10771 GCA_038203875.1 Verrucomicrobiota bacterium | reverse complement strand
CATCCAGGACGTCCGCGGACGCGGCGATTCCGGCGGCCGCTTCTACCCTTTCCGCCACGAAGGCAAGGACGGCGCGGAGACGATCCACTGGCTCGCCAAACGGCCCGAATGCAGCGGCCGCATCGGCATGTATGGCTTCTCCTATCAGGGGACGACCCAGCTCCTCGCCGCCGCCGAACAGCCCGAGGCGCTCAAGTGCATCGCCCCGGCCCAGACGGCGGGCGATCTCTACAACGGCTGGTTCTACCACCACGGCGTGCTGCGATTGGCCGGAGCCATCGGCTGGGCCACCCAGATGCTTCGCGGTGATGCGCATCATCTGAAGCTGCAGATGCCCGGCGCCGCCCTTGATTCCGTGTGGGCCAATCTCGGCCCCACCTTCCAAGCCGCGCCCTACGGGGAGCTGCCGCATCTCAGTGCGAAGGGCCTTCCAGCATATTTCCGCGATTGGGTCGCCCATCAACGGCATGACGACTACTGGGCCGCGCAGGATCTCAGCCGACGCTGGAGCGACATCGCGCTGCCCGCGCTCCACCTGATCGGCTGGTATGACATGTATCTGCACGGGAGCATCGACCTCTTCGAGAACCTCGCTCGCCATGCCGGCTCCGATTTCGCCCGCGAGAACCAATACCTCGTGGCCGGGCCGTGGACGCATATCCCGTGGGGCAACTTCGTCGGCGAAGCGGACTTCGGCCGGAAGGCGTTGCTCGACACCGACGCGCTGCTGCTGCGCTGGTTCAACCACTGGCTGAAGGACTCGGGCGAGTTCGGCAAGGAACCGAAGCTCAACCTCTTCGCCCTCGGTGCGAACGACTGGCACCAGCCGAAGAGCTGGCCGGGATTCTCGCCGACTCCGAAACAGACGTGGTTCCTCCGCTGCGAAGACCGTGCGAACTCCTCCAAAGGTTCCGGCCAACTCTCGCTCGCGAAACCGACCACGGAAGAACCCCGTGACACCTTCGTCCACGATCCGGAGGTGCCAGTCACGGCGCCCGGTGGTCCGGCTTCGATGCAGGGATGCTTCGCCCAGAACCGCCTGGAGCTCGGCAACAACCTGCTGGTCTACACCTCGCCGGAACTGATGACTCCGGTTCACATCTACGGTTCGCCGAAGGTCCGCCTCTTCGCCCAGTCCTCACGCGACGAAACCGACCTCGTGGCCAAGCTGGTCAAGGTCGGCAAAGACGGACGCGCCCTGAACATCTCCATCGGCGCCGCGCGGTCTTCGTTCCTTTTCCCGAACGGCGCGCACAAGGCCGACACGGTGAACTGTTGGGAGTTTCCGCTCGAAGCCACGTCGTGCCTCTTCGCCGCCGGGGAACGCATCCGCGTCGAGATCGCCAGCTCCGCTTTTCCGCTCTACGACCGCCATCCGGGCTCCGAGATCCACCCGGCCAAGGCCACGCCGCGTGATTGGAAGAAGGCCATGCAGCAGGTGCTGCACACGCCGGACGCGCCATCCTCCATTGAATTCGCCCTCGCGACCTGACGATGACCGCCACGCTTCCATCCAAAGCCGCGGCCGTTGAAGGGCAGACGAAACCCTTCGCCTCCGTCGCCGGTCTGACCAAGCGCTTCAGCAACGGCGTCACCGTGCTGGAAAACGTTTCGCTCGACCTCGCACCCGGCGATTTCGTCAGCCTCATCGGCCCGTCTGGCTGCGGGAAATCCACGCTGCTCAAGCTCTTCTCAGGCCTCAGCTCGATCTCAGGCGGTGAGATCACGGTGGACGGCATGAAGCCCGACGATGCGCGGGAACTGATGTCCTTCATCTTCCAGGACGCGACCCTGCTCCCTTGGCGCACGGTGATCGGCAACATCGAGCTCGGCCTCGAACTCGAAGGCGGCACGACTGCACCGCAGCGCAGGGCCAAGGCATTCGAACTGCTCAAGCTCGTCGGCCTGTCCGATGTGGCGAACCACTACCCGCGCCAGCTTTCCGGCGGCATGAAGATGCGTGTCTCCATCGCCCGCGCGTTGTCCACGCGGCCGAAGCTGCTGCTGATGGATGAACCCTTCGGCGCACTCGACGAGATGACGCGCGACTACCTGAACGAGGAGCTGCTGCGTCTGCGCGAGGAGCAAAAATGGACCGCGCTCTTCGTCACGCACTCCGTGGCGGAGGCTGTTTTCCTTTCCACCCGCGTGGTCGTGCTCCAGGCCAAGCCCGGCCGCATCCGCCGCGACATCGTGATCCCGTTTCCGTTCCCACGTCTTCCCCAGCTCCGAAGCGACCCCGCATACTTGGATCTCGTCGGCCAAGTCTCTCAGGCTCTTCGTGACATCTGTCTAGAAACGAAGGAGGCCAGGGCATGAAGCGTTTCCTATCCCAGTTGGGCTGGCCCGTCGGCGTTTTCATCGCGGTCCTCGCGCTCTGGTATTGCGGGACGAAGCTTTTCGAGGTGCCGGCCTATATCCTTCCTGATCCGCTCCGGGTCATCAGCGTCGGATGGGAGAAACGGGACAACCTGTTCTCCGCCGTTCGCATCTCAGCAGTGGAAGCGGGCGGGGGTTTCATCCTCAGCGTGATCGGCGGCGTGATCATCGCGTTCATCCTCGCCCAGTCGGCCCTCATTCGACGGTGCATGTTTCCCTACACCATCCTGCTTCAGACGGTGCCGATCGTGGCCATCGCGCCGCTGATCCTGATGTGGTTCGGCAGCGGGATTAAGTCGGTCCTGTTGATCGTTTTCATCATCTGCCTTTTCCCGATCATCGCGAACACGACCCAGGGCCTGATCAGCGTCGACCAAAACTTGCTGAACCTTTTCCGCATGAGCAATGCCTCGCGGAGCCAGGTGCTCTTCAAGCTCAGGTTTCCCCACGCCATCCCGAATTTCTTCGTCGGACTCCGAATCTCCGGAGGCCTTTCGGTCATTGGAGCGTTCACCGGCGAGATGTTCGCCAGTTCCAACGCGGTCGGCGAAGGCGGGCTCGGCTACTCGATCATCTACGCCAACAGCCAACTCCAGACCGACTACCTCTTCGCCCTCGTCATCGCCTGCGCAGCGCTGGGCTCGTGCTTCTTCTTCACCGTCGTCTTCTTCGAGTGGCTCTTCCTCCACAATTGGCACGCGTCCGCCATGAAGCCGGACGCCGAATAATCGCATGCTCCGCCAACGTTCATCCGACGGCTGGTATCTCATCCGCCATCCCGACCACGCCCGGCTGGCCGGCGAATTCGCCAAGCATTGGGGCAACGATCTCTTCCGTCCGCCCGAGCCGCGCGACGACGTCCTCCACGGCATTGCGAGCCATGACGACGGCTGGGCGGAGCGCGACAAGAAGCCCCTCGTCACCCGCGCGGGCAAACCAAGTGCCTTCGGGGCGGACCTCGTGGGGAAATACACCGCCTTCGAGGAAATTGATCTCCAGGACTACCTCGGCGTGCGCGGCAACGCGCTCGAAGTCGTCGCGGTCCGGAATCCCTACGCCGCGATCCTCATATCGATGCATACGTGTAACCTGCTTGGTGAACACGCCGATCGCACGACCATCAAGCCGGCAGAGCTTCCGTTGCTCGACGCCTTCTTGGCTCGGCAGCGTGATCGGCAGTTGGAACTTCGCGCAATCTGCGGCGACGCGGGGAAGTATTCCGACACCGATCTGTCCGCCGAAATACTCCGACAGCACTTCTGCCTGCTCCAAGCCTGCGACAACCTTTCGCTGCTTTCCTGCGTCGACTTTGATGGCCCGGCGTCATTGTTGCACGCCTTGCCGATCAAGGCGGGCGGTTTCCGGACCGTGGCGGTGAAACGTGTTGGACCACGTCGCTTCAGCCTCGATCCGTATCCGTTCGACGAGGCGTCGATGAGCTTCTCGATTCCGGCCCGCCGAGTGATCGGGGAGACGTTCGCCCAAGTTACCGAACTCCAGGCCCAGCATGCCGCCGCGCCGGAGGAGATGATCATCGTGGAGATTGTGAAATGAAGACCCGTCCTGCCCTTGTCATCCTGCTCGCATTGGCTCTTGCGGTCCCCGCCGCGCACGCCGCCCAGAAGCTCATTCCCGTGACCATGCAACTCGACTGGAAGCCGAACGTGCAGTTCGCCGGTCTACTGCTGGCCAAGGAACGGGGCTACTACGCCGAGGCCGGGCTCGACGTGACGATCCGGCCCGTCGACCAGGAAATGAAGGTGGCCGAGAACGTCGCGACCGGCACCAACTGGATCGGCTGTTCCGAGAGCGGCGTGCTCATCAACGCCCGCGCCGAGGGGCTTCCGATCAAGGCGTTCGCCACCATGTTCCAAGGCAGCCCCTTTTGCCTGATGAGCCTGAAGTCGAAGGGCATCACCGAGCCGAAGCATCTCATCGGAAAGAAGCTCGGCGTCCATCCCGATGCGAACAAGGCGCTCGACATCGTCCTGGCCCACGCCGGCGTGGACCGGGGCAAGATGACCTGCATCGACGTCGAGCACAGTATTCAGCCGCTGATCAAGGGGGAGGTCGATGTGCTGATGGGCTATCTCATTGATGAAGCGGTGGCGCTGGAAACGACCGGCCACGCGATCAACTTTATTCCCGGGTATGACCACGGCTACGTGGCCTACTCACAGGTCTATTTCACCAGCGAGGAGTTGCTGAAGCGCGATCCCAAGCTCTTGCAGAAGTTTCTCGAAGCGTCGAACCGCGGCTGGCGCGAGGCGTTCAAGGACATCCCCGGCACGGCCAAGTTCGTCGTCGGCAAGTTCATGCCCGATGCGGACCTGAAGTATCAGACCAAGTCCCTGGAGAAGATCGCGGCCATCTCGGCCCGGGTTACCGGAGCGGAATGGCTCGGCAAGATGAGCCGGGACCGCTGGGTGGAAATGTGCGCGGTGTTCGACAAGTCGAAGGTCCTGAAGAAGCCCGTCACAGCCGAGGAGATGACCGACTTCTCGGTCCTTGCCTCGGTCTATCCGCAGGTGAGCGCTGCGTTTACCAATTCGCTGGGACAGAAGTTCGTAGCACTTCCCGGGACCGGAGTGCAGATGGCCGTCTGGGAAACACGGCTGAAAGATTTCCGCACGTTCGTCGAGGCGACGGGGCACGACGCCTCAGCCGGAATGTTCACGCTGGGTGCGGAGGACTATGACTGGCTGCCGAACGGCCACACGTGGAAGGACCCTGGATTCCCGCAGACGGACGACCATCCCGTCGTTGGGGTGAGCTGGTTCGACGCAGATTCGTTCTGCCGTTGGCTGACCACCAAGGAACGCAAGGAGGGCAAGATTTCCTCGAAGATGGTCTATCGACTCCCGACCGACCTCGAATGGAGCGCGGCCATCGGACTGGAGAAGGAAAACGGCAAGACGCCGGAGGAACGGCTGTCGAATGGCCGGGAAGCCTATCCGTGGGGCGCCTTCTGGCCGCCGCCGAAAGAGTTCGGCAACTACGCCGGAACGGAATCCGCCGCTGGCAAGCCCTCGTGGTGGGGAACGATTCCCGGAGTCTACGAGGACAGGTTTTCCCGCAGCGCGCCGGTGGGTAGCTTCGCGCCGAACCGGCTCGGCATCTACGACCTCTCCGGCAACGTGTGGGAATGGTGCGAGGACGCCTATACCGCTTCGTCCATGGCCAAGATCATCCGGGGCGGCTGCTGGGGGAGTGATCGCCCCGCCTACCTGCTCTCGGCCAAACGGAACAACGCCTTCCCCAAGATGAGGAACGACGAAACCGGCTTCCGCGTCGTGTTGGCTCAATCGAAATGATTCGCATGCCCCGGACGATTCGCATCCTGCACTTCTCGCCGAGCACCGCCACGGAGCGGCATGACAGCCACCGCGCGTGCCTCGGCATCGTCCATTTCGTGCAGGAGGCGATCGTCGAAATCCACCTGCAACACGGGGTGGAACTACTCTGGGCGCTGCCCGCGATCACCTCCAAGGAACAGGTCCACGCGCTGCTCAACGGCGGCGACGTTCTCGCGGTGGCGACGCCGACCTACGGGCAGGGGTCGCCATGGTTTGTCCGCAAGTTCTTCGAGCTTACCCCCGGTTGCGCGATCTGGGGGAAACCGGCCACCGCCTTCGCGACTTCGGGCGGCAATCACACCGGCGGGGAGATCGCCGTGGCGGATACTCTGCGCAGCCTGCAGGGCGCCGGCGCCTGCACGTTCAGTTTTTCCCAGAAGACGCTCGTGTTCGGAACCAACCAGAAGTTCGCCCGGGACGGCGAATTCGATCTGATCGACGTTTGGTTCATGCGTCAGTTTGCCCGGACCTTGGTGCTGCACGCGGTCCTTCGCGACAGCCCGGATGCCGGAACCGACTGGTCCGGCCGGCTGGGTTTGCGCGCCGACTACTACAACTCTTTCCCGATCGGATCCGAAATGGAGTGCCTGGTTGGGGAATGGGTCGCCCGCTTGAATCTTCCACTTCGCCGCTCGGAGGCGGGCTACGCGTCGTTAAGCGACAAGCTCGGTTTCGACTGCTTCCCGCCGGATGCTTCGAGCCTCCGTTTTTCCGATCTGCTCCCGAAAGCACTCGGCGTAGCGGAATTCCCGGTTTGACCGTGATGCGTGATCGAACTGGACGACCATGGCGTCGTCTGGGCGGTGGTCAGTCCCCGGAGCCGCGGAGGCGGTAGATCGCCGGGTAGTTCATGCGCCAGGAGCTGTCTTCCATGCCGTAGCCGGCGAGCCACTCCTTGCCGGGATAGCGGAATGCCGCAAAATCGGGGATGAACACCGCGTGGTCCAATAGGCGATGCACAAGGACTGCTGCGCGCACTTCGGCGGCACCACGCTCCATGCAAAACCCGTGCATGTGGGCCATCGTTCGGCCGGTGTCGCAAATGTCGTCGAGCAGGAGAACGTGGCGGCCTTTGAAATCGGCCTCGGACCATTCGACCTTCACACGTTCGGCGAGTCCGCCGTTCACGTTTGGGACGTAGCCGCGGCACCGGCAGAAGGTGGCTTCTATGGAGACGGGAACGGCCTTCAGCAGATCGGAGAAGAAGAACACGGCACCCCGGAGGATGCAGACGGCGAGGACCTGTTCCCCCGTCTTCAAGAGAACATCGGCGGCCCACGGTGTGATCTCGGCGGCGACTTGGCGCACCCCGTGGTCCACGGCCTGCGGTGGGAAAAGCTCGTCGTAGTGGGCAGGTATGGAACGTAGTGCGCTCATGGTGCGTGGGGTGTCACGGGTTGGCCACGTTGCTGGGGCCGTCAAGGAGGTAGATGGGCCCGTCGAGCCCTTTGCCCGGCCAGTTCGCCTGGTCGATTCCGAAGTGGCGGATGAGTTCGCCGAAGACGGGATTGAGCAATAGCTCCAGCGCGATGGGAGCGATCGCGGGCGCGACCGGGAGCGGAATGACCGTCGGCTTGATACCGATGGAACGAAGCATATCCGTGGCACGCTTGGTCAGGTCGGCGTCGAAGGGGGTTGGGCCGCGGACGACGCAGACAGGCCTTGGGCCCGAGGCGAGCAACTGGAAAGACCCATGGGCGAACTGCATCAACTCCACGATGCACGGCGCGGACCAGAAAAGGCCTTCGACGAACTTGCACGCGATGTTCTGGGCGAACTCGGGCAATGGTGCCGGCAGCAACAGGACGCCGCCGGATTTCCATTGGTCCGCCCGAACGACGAGATCTTCCCGGAGTTGCGAGCCAACTGGATTGTTGGCGAAGGCGAGGAGCTCTCCGGCTTGCTGGGCGAGCGGCTTGAGGCGGCTGCCGGGGAGTGCTTCGACGAATTGATGGGCGGCGGCGAAACCGCAGGCCGGGCCGATGATGCGGATGAGAATCGTGTATTCGTCTTCGATCGGAAACGGCATCACCTCCGCACCGCCTTTGGTGAGATGCGCCAGAAATTCGGCGCGTGCCGGTTTTCCGGCAGCGCGTTGTCCAGCCTCGGTAGCCGAGGTGAAGAGGAGCGTCTGGGCGAACGACCGTGTCTGGCTCAGGGCAAAACCCGCGTTGGCCGAGAGGCCTTGGCTGAAGACCGCGAGCGAGTGGTCAGCTGCGGTCGGGCCGAACGGATCGACGAATACGGCCAATGGCGCGAATCGGGCCGGGATATCCGTGAAGGTGTTCAACAGCCATGCGAAGTAGCGTGCCTGGGCCTCGGAACTGCCGATGCCCGTTGCCACGACGCGTTTGATCGGGCGGGAAAAAGAGCGGGCCTCGCCGGGTGGTTTCTCCCAGATCGACCGGAGCAGTTCCGGCACGCGCGCGATGCGTTCGGCAAGCAGTTGATGGCCTAGAGCGTCTGCGTTCATTCCGAGAGCGAGCTGTCGTCGAGGAAGATCCACTTGTGGACATCGACCCCGTGGGCGTTGAGCGCGGTGGCGTATTCCTTCTTCTTCACGAGGCTTCCGGGAGAGTTCATCACCATCTGGATTTTTCCGGAAGGATAGTGATGGCGAAGCAGGCGCATGATCGCGTCGTAGTCGCGGCTGTCATAGCCGACGCCGAGTTTGCGGTAGGCCTCGTCGCTGGTGAAGGACGCGCCCTGCTCGGTCATCATCCGATCCGTGGCATAGGCGCCAAAGCCCGCGCCCCGGCCGTCGAAGTAGAGGAGGAAGATCGCACCGACACCGTAGTGGACGATGTGCTGGAGCGACCGCTTGAACTTGTTGCGGTTGTCGATGCTGACGAGTGGGAACCGGTTGAAGAGCGATTCGCTCTGGAGCCGGACGATCGGAACATCGTAAAGCAATGGTCGGCCATAGGTCAGCACGACGGCTTCCTGGCTCGTGACGACGTCGAAGTAGACGTGGACGCGGAACCAGTAGGGAGTGGTCAGGAGATCGGCGATGGGTGTGCCGGGATTGGCAGCCTTGAACCGGATCAGGTTCTTCGGATCAATTCGAATCAGGAGGCGGTTGCCACGGATGACGTAGTAGTCGAGCACGAGCGGGTTTTCGCACGTCATGAAGGTCTCGATTTTCGTTTCCTTGAAGAGCTCGTGGAACTGTTCTTCTGAAAGGATGATCTCGTTGTCCACCGGCTTCACCGGGAGGAAATAGGACGCCGAGTAGATGAAGCGCTGGGCATCCGCCAGCGCATGCGGCCGGAATGGGATCACCGGCTCGGGCGGCAAGGCGCGTTTGACCAGCATCGAGTCGTGCTGGGTGAGGATGTGTCCGCTGGCGGCCTTCGACGTGAGATAGGCGAGGTTGAACGGTGACGGCTCGAACTCGAGGGCTTCGGTGCGGTCGACCTTCAAGCCGTGGGACGTCATCGCGGCGATCTTGTCCGGATTGTTCGTGAGGACGACGAACGGCGCCTTTATCCCGAGAAGAAAGCAGATGTCGGCCACGTCCTCGTAGCTGCGGTGGTCCTTCTTCAAGCCCATCGCCTTGTAGGCTTCAAAGGTGGAGATCTGGTCGAAGGATGCCTGGACCAGCATACGGTCCCGGGCCTTGGCCACGTAGCCGACGCCGCGGCCTTCCTGCATGAGGTAGAACAGGATGCCGTTGCCCTTTTCACCGATGACCTTCAACGCCCCTTCGAGCTGTTGGACGCAGTCGCAGTCGCAGCCGCGCAGGGTCTCGCTGGTGACGCAGGAGGAATGGATACGGGTGTAGAGGCGCTCGGCTCCGCTGATGTCGCCGTGGGCGAGGGCGATGATGTAGCCCTTGTGGATGATGTCCTGGAAGACGTAGGCGTCGAACTTGCCCGCATGCATGTGCAGCGAGCATCTCGCGAGGAACAGCGTGGTGCCCCGGAGCGGACGATCCTCGAGGGACGCAGGCCGACCGACGGAACCGGGCCCGTGTTGAAGCTGGTTGACGAGCTGTTTGAGCGTTTCGGGTGAGGGCCAGATGGCGGGTTCTGCGGTGGTCACAATTAGCGGCCGACGGCCGCACGGAGATCGGGTCGCACGGGTTGTGCCAGATCGACAGGCTCAACGGGCGGCCTTGGGGCGTTCCAACGTATCAGGCTCGCGGTGGTCCTTTTTGGTCCGCCTGCACAAAATGAAGGTCGGACTCGCCTGTTCCTGCTCGGGAACCGGCGATCGGTTGGAGGTGAGTCAACCGAGTCCGTTCAGGGTGCGGCCGTCTTCTCCGGAAGCTGGGTTCGCAGTTTGGGGGCTTCGAGGCCAATTCGGCCGGCGATCGTTTCGAGGCTCTTCGCCTCGAGTGCGGTGTTGATGAGTTTGACCGTTTCCTGATGCCGCGTGATCAGCTCCTCATTCGTCTTAGGGTGCCCGAAGTAGTAGGCATGGGTGAGCTTGAGCTTTTGCGCGATCTCCTTGGCCGTCGCCGGGTCGCCCTTGGTGTGGGCTTGGAGAAGAAGAACCTTGGCGAACTGTTCCATATACCAGCTGTCGAGCAGGGTGAACTCGCCGGGCGCGGAACCGATGCGTTCATCGGTCGAGAACACCATCAATTTCTGGCCAAGCGTGAAGGTCTGCGCGCCCATCCCCATGAGTGAACGCATGCTGTCTTGCACGACCATCTCGCCGCCGGTGTGCGATCCGCCAGCCGTCGTCCAAACGGAGGCGGAAACGCCCCAGAGCGATTCGGAGCCGGTGATCTCGAAGAACTTCCTGAGAGGCGACGATGAACCCTGCGACCACGTGGAACCTCCGAGCACCAGCACCGGTGCGCCGCGGAGCAGGGCGCGGGCTTCGCCTTCATTGCCCAAGGCGGGCACGCCATTGATGAAGCCGACGCGGACGGGCAGGGAGTTCTCTTCACTGAGCCGTTTTAGGTGCAGTGCAATGCCGAGACCGGCCCGCACGGAATCATACCGTTTCGTGTAGCTGCTTGGAGCAAATGTGAGGAAACGGACTTCCGGAGCTTCCTTTTTGGTGGAGCTACCGGGGCTGACGAG
>JBBRDN010000156.1:0-10806 GCA_038203875.1 Verrucomicrobiota bacterium | reverse complement strand
CATCGCGCACTTCTGAAGTCCAGGTGGCCGGCTCCAGTCCAAGTTTGAAAACCTATTGAAGAATATGGGGATCCTTTGCGGAGGATTTCCGGATGGAATTCATGCAACTCGGAGATCGCCTCTCCGAAGAAACAGTTTGGTGCTGGTCAGTCCGCCGTTGCCCTTGGCGGATTGCATCGGCGTCATCCCAGAAAAAAGTGAGCCGCCCTGAAAAAATCCTGTCGTCGATGACCCTCGCTGGAACAGTGGTGCTGATGCTGGCTGGCGGAAGCGTCTGGGCCCAAGGGTCGCTTCAGGGAACCACTCTGATGACAGGGGGAGGTTTCGCGATCCGTTCGGCTGCGGTCGATGTTCCCGGAAGGCCTTCGGCTCTGACCAACATGCTGCAGATGATCGTCGGAATGTCGACCGATGAGCGCGTGGTTCCCCAGGTCATTCCCGACTCGGTCACGGTTAATGTCACGGATCTTTCCGGCCAAAAAATCACCGTGGTCATCACGGCCGACATCACCGGATTCGTCTGGCGGCCCGAGACGCCGGGAACCATACCGCTTTCCGCCTCGGCCTTGAGCGCGTCGCTGGTGGCGTTCCCGATCCTCGATCCCGTCCGCCAAACGGCGAACGCCTATCTGGTCCTGGTGGAACTGCCGGCGGCTTTCTTCGGCCAGGACATCAAGATCGTCATGGACCTTTTCGACAACCAGAACGCCTTCGGATCGACCGCGTTTCTCGGCAACGTGGCCTTGGTTCCAGAACCCTCCGCCGCTCTGCTTTTTGGCTTGGGCGGTTTGGCCGGATTGATCCCTCTCTTCCGCAGACGGCCATGATTTTACTCCTCCTCCAGTCGATGATTCGGCGCGGTCTTGTTCTTGCCGCAGCCGCCTTTCTTGCCGCGTCGGCCGTGGCCCAGGACCAGAGCTTCACGCTTCAAGGTTCCACTCTGCGACTACAGGATCTCTCGGCCGAGGCCGAGGTGTTCTTCCAGTCGATGCGCTTCAATCGCGCCTCCAACGTCTGGAATCTCGAAGTGACCGTCCGCAACAAGGGCACTCGTGATCTCAATGGCCCCGTCATCCATTCGATCGAAGGAATCACGGGAACGACTGGTCCCATCGGAGCCGACGGCATCGATGGAGGTTCACCCGGTAAACCCTATTACGACCTGACGGGCCTGACCCAAAATGGACTTCTCGCGCCGGGCCAAACTTCCCGGCCCCGGACTCTCACCCTTGCCTTCGGCGCGGGTTCGCCGGTGATCACACCCAAAGTCTTCGGCAGCCGTCCATCCTTCAGCCCGCTTGTCCTCGCCCGGTCCATCAATGAGGCGGGGGTCGCCCTCGGAGGCGTGGCGGCGGAGCGGGTGGGAATGGTGGATACAAACGGGTTCGCCACCGAATCCCGTTCCGGCCTCATCACGTTGCCCGGTGAAACAGCCACATGGAAATTCTCCAAGACAAACCACCTGACTTCCTGGCGCGTCTTTTCTGCGGGGACAAACCCCGTCGCGCTTGTTCCCGGACCTCGTCTGACCGCGAAGTCGACGACCACCGTCGTCATAGGAGTCGCATCCGGCGGTTCGGTGGCGGACGCGGCCGCCGGCGTCTCGGTGGCATTCGAACCGGGCAGCTTTGTGACCGAGGCACCCGTGACGCTGACGCCGCTGGGCGGCCAGGGATTGCCCGGGTTTCTGCCCATGGGCTGGAGCCCGCTGCAGGCCTTCTGGCTGGACGTGAATCTGCCGCAGGCCCGCGTCGCCACGGCGTCCGTCAAACCCTGGAGCCCGATTGCGACCAATGAAACGGCTGTCTTTGCCCGGTGGAACGAGGAACCGGCCGGCTGGGTGGCGGTGCAAACCCCCGTCGGCAACGGAAGCAACTCGATCAACGTCGCGGTGGAACGGCCGGGCGTTTATGCCTTGGTCGTGGGCGACGCCGCACCCCTGCGTCCGGCGACACCCGCGATCGGATCTCTTCTCACCGGAGTTTCGACCAATGGCCTGACCTTTGGCGGATGGACGGCGGGTGGCCGGATGAACCCGCCTTCGCGCGCGGCCAGCCGCAATCCCGATCTCGTCACCGCTCTCGCGGAACTTACCTTCACCAACGCCGCCGGCCTTGTGCCTTCGGGCGCGACCTTCTTCTGCGATCTCACCGAAGTGTATCAACTGCGCACCGGCAGCCGCCGTCTGCTGCCCGGCCGCGACGGATTCTTCGTCGCCTACCAGCGCGGGCCGCTTTCCGCGGCCGGAGCCCTTCAGTCCAGCGTTCCCATCCGGCCTAGCCTCCTTATTCCAGGCGACGAACTCGCGGAGGCGATCCTGCGCGTCGATGTGCTCGCGCCGGACGAATTCCGCGGCGGCGTCCTCGCGACGAACGGCGGCCAGATCGCCCAGGGAGATCTCCGCGTCGTCGCCGGGCTCGGTTCGCTGACACGCGACCAGGCGGCGGTCATCCGCAGTGTGGCTCCCACAAATTTTTCCGAGCTCGCCTTGAACGGGTTCAGCCTGGTCGGCGGTTTCGAACTGGGCGTCGGCGACCTCGGCGACGGTCGCCGCTTGGCGCTTCAGGGAACGATTCCGCTGACCAACGGCCTCGCCGTGCTCGCCCGTGTGCTGAACGAGAAGGGCGAATACGGCCTCGAACCTCTCGAACGTTTCAGCACCGATGCCTCGGGCAAGCTGACCAGTCTCGAACCCGTCTCCGCCGACCGCCTAGCTGGTCTCGACGGCTCCGGCCAGTTCGTGTTGGTGGGCGTGCCGAGTTCGCAGGTGCTCCTGTCGGGCATCGCCCTCAACGTCGCGAACCAGCCTGCGGAAGGATTGTCCGCACGATCGGCTGGCACGCCTTGGTTGACGTTCTCACGGTTCAGCGGGCTCTTCCGACTCCTTTCTCCGGCCGGGCTTTCCTCCGTCCAGCTTCGGAGTCTGTCGACCTCGGACGACGGCGACATCAGCCTGACGGTGACTAACGGAATCGCCGCCACGGGATTGGAAGTCGCGCTGACCGGCCGGGGGCCGCGAGTGCTGTCGATCCAGCCGACCAATGGCGCGGACGGGGTTTCGCGCGTCGCCTCGATCTCGCTCACGTTCAGCCGGCCGATGAATCCGGCCACGCTGGCCACGGGCCTCGGCCTGTTCGGAGCCGCAAACCAGAACGTGCCCGCCGCCGTGTCGCTCAACCTCGCCGGCACCGTGGCGACGCTCCAGCCGGCCGCGCAGCTCGCGGCGTCAACCCTGCACCAGGTGGTGCTTTCCGCCAATCTCACCGACCTTCAGGGGAGAAGGATCGAAGGCGCGTTGAGTTTCTCCTTCACCACCGAAGCGGCCGCCGCAAACCGAGCATTGGCGGCGTTGACGATCTATGAGCCGACAACGAATGGACTGGTGGCGTTCTTCGGCTCGCCGGGCACGGCCGAGCCGGAGTCCCCGGTGATCCTGTTGAACGAGACTTCCGGGCGGGCGGCGACCGTGCTGTCGAAGCCCGATGGCAGTTTCACCAATCGGATTGAGGGCACGCAGGACGATTTCATCTCCGCCGTCATCGTGAACCGCAACGGAACGCGGATCTCGGTCCCGGCCAGCCGGCAGATGTTCCGCGACGGGCGCGTAGGCCTCTTCGCCGGCGGTGGAATCATCGAATCGGCCAATGAATACGGAACAATGCAGTTCATCTCCGAGCCGGGCTCCATCGACGGGAAGACGATCTTCCGCTTCCAGGGTCTGACCGCGTCGCAGTTGCTCCAGGAACTGGGCAACAACCAGCCCGAAGGCGGAGCGAAGGTGCTCTCCGGATTCCGCCTCCAGCGCGAAGGGCCGGAGCAGCTCCAGTCGGCCGACATCTCCGCGCCGATCGACATCAACCAGCTGGGCTTGCAACCCGGGGAATCGCCCACGAACCGCGCCTTCGTCCTCTGCCGCAATTTCGAAGTCGACGGCGTGAAGATGTTCGAGATCGTCGACAAACTGGAATACGAGGACGGTCGGCTGGTAAGCCATTCGCCGCCGTTTCTCGGGGCCATGGGCGATCCGGCGTTGAACACCTTCACGATGATCATGATGGGGGCGTTCCAGTTGAACCACGTCATCGTGGGCCGCGTGGTGGCCGCTCCGGCGGATTTTGGCGAGGTGACCGAAGCGAGCATCAGGACGCTGGTGAATTCCTCCGGCAAGAATCTGTCCATCGTGCGGGGCGCGGTCGTTTTGATCGACTTCGGCGTGAACAATTCGCTGGGTCTCCGGGCCGGCGCGATCACCGCCCGGGCCAACTCCCTCGGCTTCTACGTCACGCGCGTCCCCTACAACACCTTCAACCCCGAGCCCATTATCCTGCGCGCCTACCACCCCGCCTTCAGCGGCATCCGGGCGGTCAAGGTCTTCACCCCGGAGGGCATCCGCGCCGGGCCAATCGTCGGCAGCGTGTTGAACCTTGTCTTCAACCTGCCGCCGGGCAGCTCGAACGACACCCGGCCTCCGAATATCCAGCCGCTGCCGCCCGCATTGGTAATGCCCATCAAGACGAACGTGGTGATCGGTTTCAGGGTCACCGACGATTCCGGGCTGCCGGCGATCAGCTCCGTGAAGGTCGTCGAGGACGATTCGTTCGTCGTCGGCGCAACCAACCGGATCGTAGCGACCAATTACACGCTGACGCTCGGTGCCGCGAACGCCGAGGGCGCGACCCAGCAGCGCTATGACGTCGACTTCAAGGTGGACATCGGGTCGTCGATCACGATGGAGGTCGCGGCGGGTGATCCTGCGGGCAACACGACGACGAAACGGTTCCGTTTCTTCTTCGGCACCGGCCCGGGAACCGTCGGTCCTAGTCTGCCGAAGGGTGATCCGGACGACAAATTGCCGCCGACCGTCGTGGCGGCCTTTCCGGCCGACTACACGATGATCGGACGCGATGGAGGTTCGGACCTTGTCTTCGAGTTCAGCGAGCCGATTGATCCGCAACTGGCGACCAACGCGGATGTCGTCGCCATCTCGCCGCCGGGCGTCGTTGTGTTTCCGTCCTTGTCGGCGAACCAACGGCAGCTCCGTCTCCGCATCGGTGGCCTGCTGCCGGGGGAGGACTATTCCGCCGTGCTCCAGTCAGCCAAGATCCGAGACCTATCGGGAAATTTCATGGGCGGGCCACGGGTGCTGCCGTTCAAGACTCCGCCGGACCTGACCGCGACGCTCCAGCAGAGCGGACCGGGCGCGGGCACGGTCTCCATCGGCGCGTTCTCCTTCTCCATCGCCCGCGTCAACGGCGAAGGCGAATTGCAGGCCCACAACATCGGCACGACTGACACGACCGAGCTTGCGGGCAAACTTCGTCTGCCGTTCTTTCCGAGGGCCGTCGCCAAGATTCCCTACTACAGCTTCTCCATGGGAACGAACGGCGCGCACAAGAACGAGCCGATCATGACCAACCATCATCTCATCGCGGTGGTGGGCGGCGCGCTCGGATCGGACACCCCGGGGCAGATCATGTGGGTGGTGGATGTGACGAACCCGACGAACATGGTCCGCATCGCCAGCGAAGTGGCCAATCCTGATCCCGCCGCGGCCTTCACCCAGATGCGCTGGTCGCCGCCCAACCTGTTCATCGGCGAGCTCAACCCGGAGGCCGGACTGATCTACCAGATCAATCTTCAGGCCTTCATCCTCGGCGGTCGGGGAATCGCGCCCTCCACCGCCGTGCCGGGGCTTGATGCGAATGGCGACGGCGATTTCGTGGACGACGGCGATGAACTCCCTCTGCCCAGGCGTCTGACGTTTTTCGGAAACGAGTCCGTGATCACGTTGGCCGATAAACGGCTCTTCGACGACTTCGACGTCCGGCAAGGGACGCTGGCAGTGGTCATGCCGCCCGGCGGAGGCAAACCAGGGCGGTTCCAACTCGTGTTGAACGGTGGCTCCTTCGTTGGTGACGGATCCGACACCACGGGTGCATTGGAATATACCGACGCGTCCAAAGCTCCTCGACGGGTGTTGCTGGACACGGACCTTCCGGTCGAAGGCCCGCTTGGACTGAAGATCATCAACGCCGCCCTTGTCATCACGGGGAACGACATCGACGTGCTCGACCTCTCGAACGCGCAGGTCCCCGTGCTGTTGCAGAAGATCAAGCTTCCGACCCTCGCGGGAATCGCTCCCGGCAAACCGTTTACCCTGACACGGTCCGGGCCGGACGAGTATGCGGTGGGGACCACCGACGGGATCTATTACCTGCGCCGCTCGCTCCTCTGGCATCCGGACAACACCACGGACAAGCCACCTGCCGTGACCCGTCGCATTTCCGGCAGCCTGGCCGGCCGGGTGGTGGCGGCGACCGATCTGGAATTCGTCGGCTCGGCCGGCGGCTCCGTCTTCATGAAGGTCCGTGACCCGTATTTCCGCCTCGTTTCCGCGCAGGGCTACGCGGTCACCAATGTTGGTTCCATCATCTCCAAGGGCCTCGCGGAAGTGCAGAACTTCAAGTCCCGCTGGTCGGAGCCCCGCATCCTGACGCCCGCGTGGAAGGTCCATTGTCCTCCGGGAGTTCCGCCCGCGCTCGGCACCTCCAACAGCCCACCGCACGAGGCCGTCCACTTCTACGCGGTGCTGCGGGCCTCCGGCCGCGCCGGGACCAACATCTTCGTCACCGTCGAAAGCCTCGATCTCGGCGGCCATCTGGCGCGGCCGGCGGGCAAGGAACGGCCTGCCGTCTTCGTCGGATCCGCCGCCGGCAGCATCCGCGTGGACCAGATGCAGCCGGCGGTGGAGGCGCTGAGGGCCAGGCGTCTTTCCGACGACATGTTCAGCGACGACTTCAACACCTTTGTGACCGACGCGATCGTCCTCGTCCGTGAGCCCTTGACGACGGAGGAAAAAGACCTGGTCAAGAACGACGGACGGAAGCGGACGGTGCTCTGGGCGGGCGACAATCTCCGGATCGCGTTGGACGACGGCAACACGCCGCTCTACCTGGCCCCGTTCAAGGGCAAGATCGCAGGCAGCCGCTTCGAGCCCGTCGTGCAGCGGATCTACAGGGCGTTCCGAGCCGAGATGACGGATTCCCCCAACCGCTCCTTTCCATCGGCCGCGCCGCGCTACATGGGTGTCGATCTCCAGGGGGGCGAGGCCCGTGCGGTCTATCCCGACATCCTGGTCGAAGGCCGTGAACAGGCGCTGAACTTGACGCGTGTCTATGAGAGCCGTTCGCGCTACGTCGGGCCCTTCGGCCGGGGTTGGGACTTCAGCCTGAACGCACGGCTCCAGGAAATCGCCGACGATCTCGCGCTCGACTTCCGCGTAACCGACTGTCCGCCCGGGTCGGGGACGAACGCCGTCGCGGGCACGGGCGGCGACCTGATGTTCTACGACGGCGCGGGCAACGCCTTCCGGTTCACCCTGATCAGCGAGGCCAACAAGAACTCGACCAACATCAACCTCTACGCCAAGGACCCGGCCATCGACGAGGTGCTGGGCTCCGGCGGCACGAACAAGATCGCCCGGTTCTACGAGTCGCCGCCCGGCATCTTCTCCGTGCTCTATAAGTTCAAGGACGGGACGTGGTGGATGGTCCATCCGACGGGCATCCAGATGTTCTTCGACGGGACGGGGCGCATCACCAAGTCCAAGGGACGTTCCAAGGACAGCCTCATCACCTTCAAATATCGCGAGGACGGCAAGCTGGACCGCGTTACGGGCGATCGGGGCATCTATCTTGAATTCGGCTATTTCTACCCTCCTCCCGCCGTCATCAACAGTGGCGGATTCAACGACACCCCGAGCGACAAGGCCGCGAAATGGGGCCGCATCTGCAAGGTCCGCGCCCAGTCCAGCCTGAGCAACGAATCGGAGGTCGATTACGAATACGACGACACCGGCAATCTCCTGAAGGCCAAGCCGAAGTTCGGCGCTGAGACGGTCCATGCCTACGATGCGGCGGAGCCCGACCTGCTGCTGAAGGTCGGACGGGGCGACGGTTCCGAAGAGCCCGGAATGACCATTGACTATGACCCGAAAGGGCTGGTGAGCACTCTGACCGTGGATGGCCAGGTCACGACGTTTGCCGGGGCCAAGGAGACCTCCGAGGACCGCGCGGCGCTGCCTTCGTCCACGGTGTCGTTCACCAGGAACGGCCATCAGGTCGACTTCGAGGTGGATGACAAGGGACGGCCTACGAAGTTCGCGAACAGGGGCTTCAAGGCCGACGACGAAGGCCGGCCGACTGAGGTCGCCGACGACGTCAATGAAGCCCGCGTCATCTACGACGCGACAAACACCGTCCACCGGTTCCGTGGCAATGTGATTCGGACGGAGCGCGGTCCCAAGAGTGGGAAGATGGTTGTGACCAAGATGACCTACGAGCCGAAGCTCCTGAATCGTCTTACGTCCTCTACCGACGCCAACGGCATCGTCACCGACTACGAACAGAGCTTCAGCCAGATCAGGACAAAGACCGGGGGAGGAGCGGTCATCCGGACTGATATGCTCAACAACTTCAACCAGGCAAGAGCCGTCGATCTCGACGACGGCAGCCTGTTGTTCTCCACCGCCATGAGCTTCGGATCGGGTAGCGACGACGGGCTCATCACGGAGGAGAAACCGATGAACTCGGCCGCCAACACCTACAAGCGGAACACCCAGGGCCAGGTCGTCCAGACGGGCGCGGGCAACCGGCAGCAAACGATCACCTTCAACGACGACGGCCAACCGAAGCAGATCTACGGCACAGACCTTCCTACGGTCGATTTCGCCTACGTGGACGGCCTGACCAAGACCCGCACCATCAGCAGCGGATCGCAGTCGATCGCCATGACCATGAGCTACGCGGACTCGGTCCATAAGGCCAAGGTCACCAAGCTGGAGCTTGAGGAAACGGGCCTCCAGAAGCTCGCCACGGACTATGTCTTCGACGGCCAGGGCCGGCTGGAGACCATGACCATCGGCGGCAAGGTCACGACCTACGGCTACGACGGTGTGCGGGTGACTTCCGAGACGGGCCCGGGGTTGAAGAAGATCGCCGAGTTCCATGCCAATGGATTGCTCAAGAAGATGACGGAGAACGGCGTTGACGCCTCGTTCACCTATGACTCCCTAAAGCGTATAGAGACCAGCGACCAGCAGGGGACCAGGACCACCTTCACCTACGATGACGGCGCCGACGCCCGGACACGGCTCAAGACGAAGGAAATTACCCCAAGCCTGGGCGGAGCCAGCCTGCTGAAGGAGGACTACACCTATGACGCCGCCGGACGGCTCTCCACCTCGACCGGCATGGGCGGTCGCGTTCGGACGATGCGTTATTTCGCCGACGGCAAACTGAAGGAGGTGGAGATCGATGGGGTCGTCGTGCAGACCGGCATCCGCGACCAAGGCGGCCGCACCACCAAGTCCCGGCTCAACGACGTCGAGATCGACTACTCCAACTTCGATGCCGGCAGCGACGTCGCCAAGACCGAGAAGGTCACGATGCTCAAGTCCGGCCGGGTCATAACCAGGCAGCTCACCTTGGACGCACGGGCCCGCCTCAAGGAGGTCGACGTCCTCGGCGAGATCTCCAAATTCGAATACGACGACTTCAGCAACCTCAAGAAGATGACCGACCCGGACGGCATTGAGCGCGGTTTCACCCACGCTCCCGGAGGCAAGATGCTTTCGGCCACCTTCAGCGACGGGACCAAGATCAACTACCAATACAACGCCGAACACCTTTTGACGGCCGTCGGCAATTCGACCGTCGGCGAGATTTCCTATAAGTTCGACGGAGACAACCTGGTGCAGGAGTTGGGTTATCCCGACGGTGACAAGACGTCGTATCTCAACCGCGGCACCGACACGTTTGAGCCCGGCCAGATCAAGCTGGGCGATGGCGAAGTCACACAGACGCTCGGCTATAACGCCGCCACAAAACGTCTCGAAACCACCACGGCCGACAGCGAAACCCTCACCATCCTTGTCGATGGGCTGGGTCGCCAGACCGCGGTCAACCGTGGCGCCAACAACGTCGCCTACGTCTATAGCCAGTATGGCGAGCCGGTGGGCGAAACGTCCTCCTCGGGCACATGGCGGGTCACGCTCGATTCCCAGAACCGTCTCCAGTCCGAAAGCTATCCTTCCGGCCTGACCATCTCCTACGGTCCCGATATCTATGGACTACCGACGACGGCAGGCGGTCTTGGCGTCAACACCACGACCTTCCTTGGCGCGGGGATATGGTCGGAAATCCGTTACACCGGCGGCCTCGTGATCCGTAAGAACTACGCCTCGGATCTCGACCTCGAATCGATCCAGTATGGGTCGATCAACGGAGTCGGGGGTTTCGTCCCCAGTGCCGGCTTCAACTACTCCCTGACTCCGGGCGCACGTGTCCTGAGCGAAGCTGTGGTCCACGAGTCGGGCCGCTCGCATGTCTTCGACCGCCATCCGGCGGGACTGGCTCTTCGCCTGAAAGACATCGGGTTCTCCACCGCCTCCAACACGGTGACCACCGGCGCGGCCACACTCACCGGTCTTTCCTACACGAACGGAGAACTCCACGCCCCGGCCCAGGGCAGCCTTTCCGGGGATCTGCGAGGCTATTTCCCGAACCTCTCCTTCACCGGCCAGCGTGTCGTTTTAGCGGATGGATTCCCCGTCCAATACAACAAGCGCGGCTCCGTCACCAACGCTCCCCTCTACGTCCGGCTGCCGGGACAGTTCGCACCGTCGATCATCCCGGCGCGGCTGGAATACGACGGCTTCGGCATGTTGAAGCGCGTCGCCCGGTCCGACGGCGTGACGATCACCTACGTCCGCGACGGTCTCAGCCGCATCGTCGAGCGCGAGGTTGC
>JBBRDN010000155.1:0-10817 GCA_038203875.1 Verrucomicrobiota bacterium | reverse complement strand
AGCAAGGATTCCGGCGCGCGCATCGGCGGCGAACTCTTCTCCGATGCGATGGGCACACCCGGCCAAATGGAGAACGGCTACGACCTCGGCACCTACGAGGGCATGATCAAGCACAACCTCAACACCGTCGTCGAAGCGCTGAAGTGAGCTTCGGCTCAACGCCATGAACAACACCGTCCCGCTTCCCACGCCGCACACGCCGCGGCCCGCGCCCACGGACGCCATCCCGCTGGAAGTGCACGATCTCACCGTGGCGTATCAGAAGAAGCCCGTGCTCTGGGGTATCGACCTCGTCGTTCCCGCCGGGAAACTCATCGGCATCATCGGGCCGAACGGCGCCGGCAAGTCCACTCTCATCAAGGCCATTCTCGGCCAGGTGCCCGTCAGCGCCGGGTGGGTGAAGGTCTTCGGCGAGCCGTTGAAGAAGAATCTCCGGCGGATCGGTTATGTGCCGCAGCGCGAGTCGGTCGATTGGGATTTTCCCGTCAACGTCCTCGATGTCGTGCTCATGGGCCGATACGGCAGGCTTGGACTGTTCCAGCGGCCGCGCCGGGATGATGTCGACGTCGCCCGTGCCTGCCTCGACCAGGTGAAGATGCTGCCCTTCGCCAATCGCCAGATTTCCAACCTGAGCGGTGGCCAGCAGCAGCGCGTCTTCCTCGCCCGCGCGCTGGCCCAGGAGGCCGACCTCTATTTCATGGACGAACCCTTTGCCGGAGTGGATGCGGCGACCGAGTCGGCCATCATCGCGCTGCTCCAAGAACTCAAGTCGC
Organism: Verrucomicrobiota bacterium; assembly: GCA_038203875.1. Classification (GTDB taxonomy): domain Bacteria; phylum Verrucomicrobiota; class Verrucomicrobiia; order Limisphaerales; family CANJSG01; genus CANJSG01. The sequence continues at coordinate 10,044 of JBBRDN010000155.1, read as the reverse complement.
GCGGCAAGACGCTGATGGTCGTGCATCACGACCTCAGCACGGCCAAGGAATACTTCGACATGTTGCTGCTCCTGAACATGCGTGTCGTTTCCTTCGGACCCACCGGACAGGTCTTCAACAATGAGCTTCTCCAGAAAACTTACGGGGGACGCCTCACGATCCTGACCGACGTGGCCGAAGCCGTGAAACAACAGTCCTGAAATCGATGTCTCCCAGCTTTCAGGAAACCGTCAGTTCCCTCCTCGCTCGCCGCCTGGGCGGCGACGCGGAGAATCGCGCGACGAGCGTGTTTGCCTTCGATCAGGCCGGGTTTGTTCGCGGAACATTCTTCCTCGTGCTGTTGCTGGTCATGGCGTGCGTTCCGACTTCAGCCCAGGCGGCACGCGTCGGGGATGTGGTGGAGACGGGCGTCGTGCAGCAGGCGATCCGGTTCTTTACCCTTCGCGATCCGTCGGTCCGATATGCGCTGTTGGGTGCCGTCTTGATCGGAGTCAGCACCGGATTGCTGGGCAGCTTCATCGTCGTGCGCCGGATGGCCATGGCGGGGGATGCCTTGTCGCACGCCGTTCTTCCGGGCGTGGCCTTGGGATTCCTCTGGAACATGTCCAAGGACCCGCTGGCAATCTTCGTCGGGGCGACGTTGGCCGGCCTGCTTGGAACGGCCTTTGTCAGCTGGATCACGTCGACCACCCGCATCAAGGAAGACGCGGCGCTCGGCATGGTCCTCGCCGGCTTCTTCTCCATCGGCCTGTGCCTGATGAGCATGATCCAAGGACTGCCGACCGGGAACAAAAGCGGGATCAACAGCTTCATCTTCGGTCAGGCTGCCGCGATTGGTCCTACGGATCTGAAGTTGATGGCGATCGTCACCGTGGGTGCGGTGCTCGGCGTGGCTTTGTTCTACCGGCAGTTGCTGGTCACGAGTTTCGATCCCGGTTTCGCCCGCGCCAGCGGGTTGCCGGTGCGCTGGGTTCATCACGGACTGATGCTGTTCCTCGCCTTTGCCGTGGTCATCGCCTTGCAGGCTGTCGGCGTGGTCCTTGTTTCGGCCCTGCTCATCATTCCCGCGGCCACGGCCTACCTCCTGACGGATCGGATGCACCGCATGCTCGCGATCGCAGTGGCTGCCGGAGTCGCCGCCGGGGTGGCCGGGTCGTTCGTGTCGTTCCTGGCGCCGGCATTGCCCACGGGCCCTTTCATCGTGCTCGCGTCGGCGAGCCTGTTCGGCGTCGCGTTTCTGTTCAGCCCGCGCCAGGGCCTGCTGCTGAGGTGGTGGCATCAACGTTCGCGCAACGCCCGCGTCGCCTGTGAGAACACGCTGAAGGCCATCTACCACCTGTCCGAAGCGCATGGCTTCAAAGGCGAAGGCGCCTTGGTCCGCGAATTGGCCGAACGCCGGCGCTCCACACTGGAGGAGGAGCTCGTCCGCATCCGCAGTCTCGTCGCGGCAGGCTGGGCCACGCTTTCCGACGACCGCGCAGTCGTCTACCCGACGCCCGGCGGCTGGCAGCGGGCCTCGGAGATCGTTCGTAACCACCGATTGTGGGAGCTCTACCTGACCCATGCCGCGCAGATATCCCCGGACCATGTCCACGAGGACGCCGAGAAGATCGAGCATGTCCTCGGCGAAGAACTGGTGCGCGAACTGGAACGGCGGCTGCAATTCGCGACGGTTGATCCGCACGGCAAGGCCATCCCCGCCATCGGAGAGATTCGGGGAACTGCGCCGTCGCGTGGCGACACCACGATCGGATTCCGGAGGTCCGGGCCATGAACGAACTGGTTCCTGCTTTCGATTTCCAGCGCGTCTTCGTTACGCCTTGGGCGAGCGACTTCCAGGGAAACATCTGGGTCGTGCTAATGGGCTTCTTCGCCATCACGGCCTGCGGGCTGGTCGGTCAATACCTCGTGCTGCGCCGGATGGCGCTGGTCGGTGACGCCATCAGCCACAGCGTGCTTCCCGGCATCGTCATCGCGTTCCTGCTGCTCAAGTCGCGCAGTTCCGGAGCCATGTTCGTCGGCGCGCTGTTCGCCGCCGTGCTGACGACGGTGCTGATCGAGTTCATCCAGAAGAAGAGCAGGGTGAAACAGGACGCGGCCATCGGCATCGTCTTTACCAGCCTCTTCGCCCTGGGCGTCATCATGGTCAGCCTGTTCACCTCGCAGATCGACCTCGATCTCGACTGCGTGCTGCATGGGGAGATCGTCAATGTGCCGCTGGAGTTTCCGTTCGTGCAGATTGCCGGCTTCAAGCTCGGGCCTGCTTCGGTGGTCCGCATGGCCGTTGTTTCGGTGATCACGGCGGTTCTGCTGATGGTTTTCTACCGGCAGCTTCTGGTCAGCTCCTTCGATCCCGGCTTGGCCGGATCGCTCGGGGTGAACGCCTCGGTCGTCCACTACGCCTTGATGGGCTGGCTGTCGGTCGTCGTTGTGAGTTGCTTCGATTCCGTCGGAGCGATCCTTGTCGTGGCCATGCTCATCCTGCCCGCCACGACGGCCAGCATGGTCACGGATCGATTGCCCTGGGCCCTGGCGAGCGTGCCGTTGCAGGCGTTGCTGAGCGCGCTCGGCGGGTTCCATCTCGCCACATGGCTGAACTGTGCCATCGCCCCGGCGATGGTCGTCGCGTCGTGCGGTTTGTTCGCCTTGGCGTGGGTCTTCGGGCCGGTCGATGGCCAGTTGGCGAAGCGCCGCCGTCGCCGGGCTAATTCGCTCCCGGAAACTGTCCTCGATCCGGTTTCCGGCAAAACCTGATCCGCAAGCCCGCAGTCTTTCTTCTTTCGTCCACCGTTCTATCGCTTGTTCCCGGGAGCCTGCTCGTTCAGCGTTTCCAGATGCGTTCGCTGTCCCTCCACGAGTTCCATGCGGAACTGAGTCCGTCGTGCCGTTTCATGGCCTTGGCGGATGCCGAGGTCGTGGGCGACTACGGTGATTGGCTCGCGGAGCATCGCGCGTTCACCGGGACGGCGGGCGTCATCGACTTGGGCGCGCGCGGACGCGTCTGCCTGCTGGGCGCTGATCGGGTGCGGTTTCTCCACGGCCAGGTCACGAACGACGTCAACAAGCTCGTAGTCGGCCAGGGCTGCTACGCGGCGATCATCTCGGGCAAGGGGCGCATGCAGGCCGACCTGAATATCTTCCGGCTGCAGGACGAGATCCTCCTCGATTTCGAACCGGGCCTGACCACGACGATCATCGAGCGGTTGGAGAAATACATCATCGCCGACGACGTGCAGGCGGTGGATGTCGAGCCGCACTACGGCTTGCTCAGCGTGCAGGGTCCGAAAGCCGCCGAGGTCGTCGCGCGGTTGGAACTGGGAAAGCCCGTTCCCGGCAACGCGCTGCATTTCATCAAAGTCGCCGACGCAACGCTCGGGGACATCTACGTCGTCAATCATCCGCGGCTTGGCTCCGCCGGGTTCGATCTGTTCGTGCCCGTGGCCGCGTTGGGCGCCGTGGCCGACAAGTTGGTCCTGTCCGCCAGGCAGTCGGGCGGATGCGCCTGTGGGTGGACCGCGTTCGACGCGGCGCGCATCGAGGCCGGCGTGCCGCGGTTCGGCGTGGACATGGACGAGACCAATCTTCCTCCCGAGGCCGGCTTGGAAGGAAAGGCCGTCAGCTACAACAAGGGCTGCTACATCGGCCAGGAAGTCATCGCGCGCATCCGCACCTACGGCCAGGTAGCCAAGGCCCTGCGCGGACTGAAATTTGCGGGCGGCTTGCCGGCCCGCGGCGACAAACTCGTGAAGGAAGGCAAAGAAGTCGGCTACATCACCAGCGCGCTCCAGTCGCCGAAGTTGAACGAACCCATCGCGCTCGCCTACGTCCGTAAAGAATGCAACCAGCCCGGAAGCGCGTTGACCGTGCGTGCTGCGGCTGGAGAAATCCCCGCCGTCGTCGTGGCATTGCCGTTCGCCTGACGCATCGAACTTTTCCAAAACCTATGGCCTATCAACCCATCAAGAGCCTCACCGTCGACCAGCTTCCCGTGCGCATCTACGCCAACCAGCCGGAGATGGCGGCCAGCGTCGCCGCCGAAGCCCACGGCATCTTCCGCGAGGCGCTCGCCCGGCAGGGCTCGGCCGCCGCGATTCTGGCGACAGGCAATTCCCAGATCCGTTTCCTCGACGAATTGATCAAGCTCGGCGGCATCGACTGGAGCAAGGTCACCCTGTTCCACATGGACGAATACCTCGGCATCAGCCGGGACCACAAAGCCAGCTTCCGCTTCTACATGCGCGAGAAGGTCCTCAGCCGCATCACGCCCAAAGTCTTCAACTTCATCGAGGGCGACGTCGATGAACCGCTCGACGAAATCGCGCGCTACACCGCGCTGCTCAAGGCCCAGCCCATCGACCTCTGCTGCCTTGGAGTCGGTGAGAACGGCCACATCGCCTTCAACGATCCGCCGGTGGCCGACTTCAACGACCCGCATCTCATCAAGATCGTGAAGCTCGACGACGCCTGCAAGATGCAGCAGGTCAAGGAAGGCCATTTCCCCAGCCTCGAAGCCGTCAATCCCTACGCCTTCACCCTTACCGTCCCCGCGCTCTGCACCGCCAAGCGGATGCTCTGCGTCGCGCCCGAGAAGCGGAAAGCCGAGCCGGTGAAGAACCTGCTGAAGGGACCGATCTCCGAAAGTTGCCCTGCGTCCTACCTACGCACGCAGCCGCACTGCACCCTCTTCCTCGACGCGGATTCGGCGATCTACTTGTAGTCGGATTCTTGCGCTGCAGGGCAACGCGGCCCTTCCTCCCACAACGGTGGGGCCGAGCTGCCGCTCGGCCGTGACTGGCCGTTCGGCGCGTCGAGCGCCGAACGATCCGCCTTACTTCGGGCGCATCTGGGGGAAGAGGATGACGTCGCGGATGCATTCCTGGCCGAAGGAGCCGTGAAGCACGACCGGTTGGTTTCGCGCCTATCGGTTCCCCCCGGAATCAGGGCACGATCTCCTGGATTCGAAAGAACTGGGCCGGCCTGCTGTTGGCGGCGTTGGTATACGTAGTGGTGGTTCCAGCGGACGGTATCGGGCCGCCGAGGGGACCAAATGGTTGCGATAGATTGGTGGTCGTTATCACCTGGTAGATCGCGTTGGCCTTGCTCGGCCAGTTGATGATCAGGCTGCCGCTTGTGAAGGCCGCGCTGCCAATCATGAATGGTGGTGGAATCGTCGGCTGCCAGATGCTGAAGAACGAAGCGGGCTTCAGTCCGGCCCGGCCGAAATCTCCTGCGACATAAAGCTCGCCCCCGTTTCCCACCCCAAGGGCCAGGACCTGGCGGGCTATGTTCGGGGTCGTGTCGCTCACCCCTGTTCCCAATGGCGTCCATGCGGAGCCGTCCCACTTGGCGATGCCTTTGGCGGGATTGCCGCCTGCGGTGATGAAAGAGCCGCCCGCATAGACTTCGCCGCCTCTCACCACGAGAGCCGACACGTTGCCGCCAACCCCTGGGCCGAGGGCGGCCCAACTACTGCCGTTCCATTTCGCGATGTTGGTTGCGGCAACCCCGCCCGCGATCACGAAGGTTCCGCCGACGTAGACATCGGTGCCGTCGACCGCGATGGCGTCGATCGCCGAGCTCCCGATGCCTGTGCCCAGGGCGAACCACCTTGTTCCGTTCCAGCGGGCAATGCGGGCCGCATTCGTCCCGCTGATCGTCGTGAAGGCGCCGGCCACGTAGAGGTCGTTCCCGGATACGGCCATCGCATTGACCAGTCCATTTGCCCCGGAGCCCATCGGGAACCAGTTCGTCCCATCCCAGCGGGCGATGCGGGCTGCGCTGGCCCCTCCGGCCGTGGAAAAGCCCCCGCCGGCAAAAACGTCGCTGCCATAGACCGCGATCGCATTGACGCCGACGTTCACTCCGCTGCCCAGCGCCGACCAATTCGTGCCGTCCCACTTGGCGATCCGGTTCACCGTCACGCCGCCCGCCGTGTTAAAACTTCCGCCCGCATACAGATTCGTTTCGGTGGCGGCCAAGGCCGACACGCCTCCGCCGACACCCGTGCCAAGCGGCAGCCAGTCCGCGCCGTCCCATCGGGCAATGCGGTTGATCGCCACGCCGCCGGCCCGCGAGAAGCTTCCACCCACGTAGACGTTGGTTCCCTTCACCGTGATTGCGGCCAGGCTGACGTCGAAGCCGCGTCCGAAAGCGGTCCAGGTCGCCCCGTCCCACTTGGCGATGCTGTTGACCAGCACGTCCCCGGCCCGCGAGAAGGTTCCGCCCGTGTAAAGGGTGTTTCCGTCCAGAGCCAGCGCGTAGTTCGCGCCGTTCACCCCGCCGCCCACGCCGGACCAGTTGATGCCATCCCACCGGGCGATGTTCGTCGCGACCACGCCCCCCGTCGGCGTGAGCGCGCCGACCGAGGTGAACGTGCCGGAGACATACAGGTTGGTCCCGTTGACCGCGATGGCCCGGACAGTTCCCGACGAACCGACTCCTCCCGGCTGGGACCAAGAGGTGCCGTTCCATTTCGCGAAGCCGTAGTTCGCGAGGCCGCCTGCAGCCGTGAAGAACCCGCCCACATACAAGTCGGTGCCGTTCACCGTCAGGGCGAAGACCTGCCCCGCCTGGCTGCCGCCGCTTTGGGTGATTCCCGTGCCCAGCGCCGACCAACTGGTGCCGTTCCATCGGGCGATGCTGTTCGCGCTGACGCCTCCGATGCTGGTGAACGAACCGGCCGCATAGACGTCGTTGCCCAACACGGCGATGGCGTTGATTCCTCCGGAAAGGCCGGTCACGCCCAGGGGCGACCAGTTCGTGCCGTCCCATCTGGCGATCGATCCGGCGCCCACGCCGCCCGCCTTCGTGAAGGCGCCGCCGACGTAGAGATCACTGCCTTTGCGGGCCATCGCATTGACGGCAACCAAACCGGCGAAGAGTTCGTTCGTCACTCCGAGACCGACGTTCGTCCAGTTGGTCCCGTCCCATTTGGCCAGGGCGTTCGCGTAGGCATCCCCCGCCGTGACGAACACGCCGCCCCCATAGACGAAGCCTCCGTGCTCCGTGACGACGTTGACGACACCCGTGAGGCTCGTGCCCATCGGCGACCAGCCGCGTCCGTTCCACCGCGCGATGGAGTCCGCCCGGCCGCCACCCGCTGCGGCCCCGGCATTGCCCGCCACCAGCAGATTGGTTCCGCTCACCAGGATGCTTTTGACATCGCCCGCGCTTGGAGCACCGAACCGGTCATCCCAGTTGTCGTCGCTCGTTTGGGCCAGCAGGGGAAGGCAGGTCGCAGTCAGGAGAAGAAGCCGGGCCGCCATGTGGCGGAACCCTGCTGCGGTCTCGAACACAAATTGAAACAGGGGCATGGCATTCATCTTGAATCATGGTTGACCGTGTGGAGCCCTTTTGGACCAAAGGAAGCGTTTCCCGGACGTTCCTTCCCCGTCACTAGAAATTATCCGTCGCCACACAAGAGCAAGGACCGCGCTGCGCTGGTCCTTGCGGGAAAATGGCGCGGCGCGGCAACGCCGCTCTACCCACCATGGTGGGGCCGAGCTGCAGCTCGGCGCTGACTGCCCGTTCGCCGCTCTGCGGCTGCTACTGACCTGAGGAACCTCGTTTTCGTTTGGAATCTAACCATTCCTCGAAATTCCACATCACGGGCTGCGCTCCGGTTGGAACGAAGTGCAGATCAGGATCACTCGACTGGATCATGAACAAAATGCGCTTTCCCTCCATCAGCCAACGGCGCTCGGAGGCCGCGAAGATGTCCAGCACGTGCTGGGCGAATCTCCGGTCTGTCGCCACCAGCCGATCAAAACGAATCAATCCAAGCGCCAAGCGACCCGAAGCCGGAAACTCGATCTCGGACAGACAGTCGCTGAACGCGTCGAGATTCCGCCCGAAGTAAGCTGGGAATTCTAACTGCGAAGCGACCAAGTCATAAAACTCGTCCAGCCCGCCATCCTCCGGCGCATAGACATCGATGAACTTCCAGCCATCGGAGAACAGTTGATTGGAATGGGCCTCCATCAAGAACGGATTGTGGTAGAGAACCACACATCCGTTCTGCAACAGCCGACTCGCCAGAGATGAAAGCTCCTCGGACATGGGCTCACTTCGGGCGCATCTGGGGGAAGAGGATGACGTCGCGGATGCTTTCCTGGCCGAGGAGCATCATGCAGAGGCGGTCGATGCCGATGCCGATGCCGCCAGCGGGGGGCATGCCGTGTTCGAGCGCCACGAGGAAGTCCTCGTCGAGCTTCTGCTGTTCTCCGCCGGCCTGGTGTTCGAGGGCCTGGCGCTGGGCCACGGGGTCGTTCTGCTCGGTGTAGCCGGGGGCGATTTCCTGGCCGTTGATGCAGCACTCGAAGACTTCGACGGTGGTCGGGTCGTCGGCTGAGAGCTTGGCGAGGGGGACGAGTTCCTTCGGCAGATGGGTGACGAAGGTGGGGTTGATGAGCGTGGGCTCGATCAGCTTCTCGAAGACGGCGCCGGTGACCTCGAAGTCCTCGTAGCCGGCGGCGATGTCGCCTCCGAGCTTGAGGTCTTCCGCAGCGCGGCGGCGGCGTTCTTCCGAGCTGACTTCGAACCAATCCGGGCCGGCGACTGAGCGGACGAGATCCTTATATTTCGCGCGGCGCCAAGGTGGTGAGAGATCAATTTCTTTCCGTGTAGTCCATTCTGAAAGCTCCGCGAGCTTGTCCAAATTCTTCAGATTGGTTTCAAGGCCCACCCCCAGTTGAAAGTTCGGTGAGGCTTTCGCAGATTCAGAAAGCTTCTGGACTATGGCCTGTGCGGCAGCCGCGGTCTCCTCGGTGGGCTTTTGTGAAGACGAAGCAGAAAGCTTGGAGAGCTCTTCGAGGGCCGCCTGCGAAATGGCAGCAATATCGGGAGGGCAGTTTCCGAAGATGATTTTCGTTGTTTGCTCAATCCCTCGTAAGCGTGTTTCGAGCGAGTCCCGCCTTGGATGGTAGATCGCCAGGGTCCCCAGCACCTTCTGCGCGACGCCGCAGATGAGGGACTGGACCGTCTCCATCATCGTCTCGTAGTCGCCGAAGGCTTCGTAGGCTTCGAGCATGGTGAACTCGGGGTTGTGCCGGCGGGAGAGGCCTTCGTTGCGGAAGTTCTTCCCGATCTCGAAGAGTTTGTTGATGCCGCCGACGAGCAGCCTCTTGTGATACAGCTCGAGCGCAATGCGGAGATAGAATTCGCAGCCGACCGCGTTGTGGAAGGTCTTGAATGGGGCCGCCGCCGCGCCTCCGGGAATGGGTTGCATGGCGGGCGTCTCGACCTCCACGTAGCCGCGCCCGTGGAAGAAGGAGCGGATCTCGTGGACGATGGCGGAGCGCTTGAGGAAGACGTTCTTCACGTCGTCGTTGGCGATGAGGTCGAGGTAGCGCTGGCGGTAGCGGATCTCGGTGTCGGCGAGCCCTTCCCACTTGGCCGGGGGCGGACGGAGGGCCTTGGCGAGGATGGTGAAGCTCTCGACCTTGACGCTGATCTCGCCGGCGCGGGTCTTGAAGAGGGTGCCCTTGACGCCGATGAAGTCGGCGAGGTCGAGGTGCTTGAAGATCTCGAAGCCTTCGTCGCCGAGGGTCTGCTTCTGGGCGTAGATCTGGATGCGGCCGGAGACGTCCTTCAGGTCGAGGAACTGGCTCTTGCCCATGTCGCGGTGGGAGCTGATGCGGCCGGCGATGGCGACGGGCTGGCCTTCGGCGAACTCGCCTTTCTCGAATTTCTCCCGCGCTTCGCCGCAGTCGATGTCGGTCTTGAACTTGTTCTTGAAAGGATCGATGCCCTTGGCCTGGAGGGAGGCCAGCTTGCTGCGGCGTTGTTCGATGAGCGCGTTCGTATCGTCCATAAAGAGACGCGGACTTAAGCACAGGCCGAGGAAGCGTGTCGAGTGGTGTGGGGACAGCAGGGGAGAATGCAAAATGAGAAATGAAAAATTCGGGAGCGACCGGCGTTCCGGACTTTCTGGTAGGGCGGTCGCTGCTGCGCCGTCCCGTAATTTGTCCGATGCCTGCGACAGCGGACGGAGGATCACGGCTGCGGGGCACCGCAGCCCCACCGGATGGGATGGTGGGGTCGGCC
>JBBRDN010000154.1:0-10906 GCA_038203875.1 Verrucomicrobiota bacterium | reverse complement strand
GGCCTGACTCGTGAGATCATCCTGCCTGCTCGCAAGCTCCACCGCTCCGCCAAGCTCGACTTCGAGCAGCTCGCCCTCGTCGAAACCCTCGCCATCGGCTGCCACGCGGTGAACCGCGGCGCGCCCAGGCCCGGCGAACATGTCCTCGTCATCGGCGCCGGCCCCATCGGATTGTCCGCAATCGAATTTGCCCGCATCAGCGGAGCCAAAACCATCGTCATGGACATGGTGGAAAGCCGGCTCCAGTTCGTCCGCGAGAAGTTGCGCGTGCCCGACACCATTCTCGCCAAAGGCAACGAGGACGACCTCAAGCGCCTCGTCGAACTCACCAATGGCCAGCTCGCCGACGTGGTCATCGACGCCACCGGCTCGAACAGGTCGATGGCGAATGCGCTCAACTACTGCGCCTTCGTCGGCCGGCTGGTCTACGTCGGCATTACCCAGCAGGAAATCTCCTTCCTCCACGCCCCCGCGCTCCACCGCCGCGAGCTGACCATCATGGCCAGCCGCAACGCGCTTCCCTCCGACTTCACCCGCATCATCAAGCTTATCGAAGACGGCCAGATCGACACCGCCCCCTGGATCACCCACCGAACCGACTTCGCCGGCCTGATAGACGCCTTCCCCGGCTACGTGAAACCGGAAACCGGCGTGATCAAAGCGATGGTGGCGGTGTAGCTTGGACGCTGAATACCTTATAATAGAACCTGGTCTCTCATCCCATGCAGACGCCCGATCAACGTGACAATTCCGGCATCCGGCATCCGGCATCCGGCATCCGTTTGGACTCCCATCAACATTTCTGGCGACACGATGCCTTGCAGTATCCGTGGATTCCCACCGGCTCACCGCTTCACCGCGATTGGTTGCCGGCGGATCTGGCGACGCTCCAGCAGCCGCTCGGCTTCGACGGTTCCATCGCCGTGCAGGCGCGGCAGTCGTTGGCGGAATCGGACTGGCTGCTTGGTGTGGCCGATGCGGCTGACCGGGTGCAGGGCGTCGGCGGCTGGGTGGATCTGCGGAGCGAACGCGTCGCGGCGGATCTGGCGCGTCTGGCGCGGCATCCGAAGTTCCTCGGCGTCCGCCATGTGGTGCAGGACGAACCGGACGACCAGTTCCTCGTTCGGCCCGTATTCATGCGCGGCATCGCGCAGCTCCGGCAATTCGGCCTGACCTACGATCTGCTCATCTTCCCCAAGCAGCTCCCGGCCGCCATCGAGCTGGTAAAACGTTGCCCAGAGCAGCCTTTCGTCCTCGACCACATCGCCAAACCCGCGATCAAGGACGGAACGTTGGAACCCTGGACGCGCTGGATCCGCGAACTGGCTAAGTTGCAGAACTGCTCGTGCAAGGTCTCCGGCATGGTCACCGAAGCGGATCATGCGAGATGGAAGCCGGAAGATTTCCGTCCCTACCTCGACGTGGTCTTCGACGCCTTCGGCGCGGACCGGCTGATGTTCGGCTCCGATTGGCCGGTGTGTCTCTTCGCCGCCAGCTATGAGCGGACCCATCGGTTGGCGGCCGATTACGTGGCCGGTTGCTCGTCGACTGCGCAGGCGAAGTTCTTCGGTGGGAACTGCGCCAAGTTCTACGGCGTCACTTGAACAGTTCGGCGAAGAACGCCTTCATGTGTTCCCATGAACGCTTGTCGGCCGCTTCCTGATACTGCGCGCCGAACATCGTGCCGGTGGCGCCCCAGTCGGTGAAGCTGTGGACCGCACCCGGGTAGGAGATGAACTGGCTGTCGACGTGGTTCGCGCGCATCTCCCCGTTGAAGGCGTCGATGTCCTTCTGCGGCACGAACGGATCGATGTCACCATGGCAGACGAGGATCTTCGCCTTGATCTTGGCACCGTCGGCAGGAGTCGGTGAATCGAGGCCACCGTGGAAACTGACGACCCCGGCGACATCGGCTCCGGCGCGGGCGAGCTCGATGACCGTCGTGCCGCCGAAGCAGTAGCCGATGGCGGCGACCTTCGAGACGTCTGTGCGTTCATCCTTTTTCAGGACGTCCAGTCCGGCCAGGGCGCGTTCACGGAGCAGAGGCCGGTCGCCCTTGTATTTTCCGGCTTCCTTGCCGGCGTCGGCCGGCGCGGCGGGGCGGACGCCTTTGCCGTAGATGTCGAGGGCGAAGACGTTGTAGCCGAGCTTGGCCAGCATCTCGGACCGCTTCTTCTCATAGTCGGAAAGGCCCTTCCACTGGTGGACGACGAGGATGCCGGGGCGTTTGCCGGAAATGGAATCGTCGTAGGTCAGGACGCCTTCGAGCACCGCGTCGCCCTGTTTGTATTCGATGACCTTGGTCTGGATGGCCGCCATGGAAGCCTGGGCGGCGATGGCGAGGATCAATGCGGACAGGAGCGTCTTCATGCCCGCGAAGTTGCCGCAGCCGCGGGCAACGTCAACGGGCGGGTTTATCCGCGAAGGGCGCGAAGAAGATTCGACCGAAGAACATGCAGACTAGGCTGAAGGGCAGCGAGTATCTGCTGAAACTCATTCGCGTTCCTTCGCGTCTTTCGCGGATAAACCCATCTTTCCCAGCCTCCCAGAGAACCCACGCAGGGCTATTGCCGGGACGACGGGACATGCCTAGATTGCGCGGCCTTTGAAATTCAGATTTCCATTCATGAGCAGCGACAACGTTCCGAACAAAGACGAAACGCAACCAGCCGACGTGGTTGCGGACGATTCCGACGTCACCGAAACCATCGTGACCGCGGAGCAATTCGCCGAGATCCAGGCGAAGGCCGCCAAAGCGGATGAGACCTGGGACCGCTATGTCCGTCTCAATGCCGACTTCGACAACTTCCGCAAACGCGCCGCCCGCGACCGCGAGGACGGAATGCGTGCCGCCCAGGAGCGTCTCCTGAACAAGCTCCTGCCGGTCATCGACAACTTCGACATGGCCATGGCGGCCACCGGTTCCGCGCAGAACACCACGGTGGAATCGCTCAAGGCCGGCGTGCAAATGATCCAGGGCCAGTTGAAGGCTGTGTTGTCGGAATCCGGCGTCGAAGAGATCGACGCGATCGGCAAGCCGTTTGATCCTAACCTGCACGAGGCGCTTTCGCAGATGGAGTCCACGGACGCGCCCGAGGGCACCGTCCTTCAGCAGCTGCGCAAGGGCTACAAGATGCGCGACCGCCTGCTGCGTCCCGCCAGCGTAATCGTGGCCAAGAAGCCCGCTGCCGCTGAATCGACCGAAGCCAAGTCCTGAGAAAGCCCACCGACATGGCGATCAAACGCGACTATTACGAGGTTCTCGGCGTGGACAAGGGTGTCACGTCCGACGATTTGAAGAAGGCCTACCGCAAGCTGGCCATCAAGTATCACCCGGACAAAAATCCCGGCGACAAGGGAGCCGAGGAGAAGTTCAAGGAACTCGGCGAAGCCTACGAGGCGCTGTCCGATCCGCAGAAACGCGCGGCCTATGACCAATATGGTCACGCCGCGTTTGACCCGCGCCAGCGGGCCGGTGCCGGGGGTGCGCGGGGCGGCGGCTTCCACGACCCGTCCGACATCTTCGAACAGGTCTTCGGCAACCGCGGCGGCGGGGCGGAGAGCATCTTCGACGCGTTCTTCGGCGGTGGAAACGGGGAGCGCCGCAATCCCGGCGGACCGGAGCGCGGCTCGGACCTGCGCTACGACCTGGAGATCACCTTCATGGAAGCGGCGCTGGGCTGCGAAAAGGATATCACCGTCACCAAGGCCGCCACGTGCGAAGGCTGCGAGGGCAGCGGCGCCGAGAAAGGTTCCGGCCAGAAGAACTGCACGACCTGCGGTGGTCGCGGCCAGGTCATCAGCAACCGCGGCATCTTCAGCATCCAGCAGACGTGCCCGCGCTGTGAGGGACGCGGTAAGATCGTCGAGAAGCCCTGCAAGTCGTGCAATGGCGCCGGCCGCAAGGACAAGACCTCGACCATCAAGCTCAAGATTCCCGCCGGCGTCGACACCGGTGCGCGCCTGCGTTCCTCCGGCAACGGCGAAGGCGGACTGCGCGGCGGCCCCACGGGCGATCTCTATGTCGTGCTCGACGTAAAGGAGCACGAGATCTTTCAGCGCGACGGCGACGATCTGCACTGCGAAGTGCCGATCAACTTTGTCGTGACCGCGCTCGGCGGCGAAGTCGAAGTGCCGACGCTGGCCGGTGGTGCGCAGATCAAGATTCCCGCCGGCACCCAGACCGGCTCGACCTTCCGCCTCAAAGGCAAAGGCATCAAAAACGTCCAGGGCTACGGCACCGGCGACCTGCTTGTCCGCGTGAAGGTGGAGGTTCCGCAGAAGCTCAACACCCAGCAGAAGGCCAAGCTGGAGGAATTCGCCGCTCTCTGTGGAGCCGACGTGAACCCCGAAAGCAGCGGCTTCTTCGAGAAAGTGAAGCGTCTGTTCCGGTAACTGCACTCGATTCCCCCTGCGTCGGCCATGCACCGTTTCCACCTGCCGCCAGAGCAATGCAAGGGAACCCAGCTCGCGCTGACCGGTTCCGAGGCTCATCATGCGGCGAATGTGCTCCGGCTGCGTCCGGGCACGGCGGTCACGGTGTTGGACGGCGCGGGCAAGGTCTTCGCCTGCGAAGTGGACGCGGTCTCCAAACGAGAAGTTCACCTTCGGGTGATGAAGACCGAATCAGACCCGGAGTTGCCGTATCGCATCACGCTCCTGCTCGCCGTGCCGAAGGGGAAGTTGATCGATTCCATCATCCAGAAGGCCACGGAACTCGGCGTCGCCCGGATTGTGCCGCTGTTGTCCGAGCGCGTCGTCACGCAGCTCGACGACGACGGAGCCGAGGCCAAAGCCGCCAAATGGCAGCAGATCGCGGTCGAAGCGACGAAGCAATGCGGCCAAGCCTGGCTGCCCAAGGTCGAGGCGCCGCTGACGCCGAAGGAGTGGCTGGCGCGACAGGAGAGGTTTGATCTCCAACTCGTCGGCGCACTGCGTCCGGGCAGCCGGCATCCGCGTGAATTCATTGAGACGCATCGAAGCCAGCACGGCGGGATGCCAAAGTCCGTGGCTGTGTGGATCGGCCCGGAGGGCGACTTCACTCAGGCCGAACTGGATCTGGCCGAAGCGGCCGGAGCGAAACCCATCACGCTCGGGCTGCTCGTCTTGCGCGTGGAGACGGCGGTGATCTATTGCCTCTCGTTTTTGAATTACGAGCTCCAAGCCGCCGTCCGCTAGGGGCATGGCTTCCACCAAAACAGGTTTCTCCACGAAGGACACGAAGAGCACAAAGGCCGAAGGGCCCGGCTTTCTTGGTGCTCTTCGTGTCCTTCGTGGATGGAAACTCTTCCTGTTCCTTTTCCTGCTAACCTTGGTTCCCTCCCGTGCCGCGATCACCAATATCACGGCGACACGCACGACCGTTTCGCTGCGGGGCAACGCGGCCGGGATTCCGTTGCGGCTGTTCGCGCTCGCGCCTTGGGAGAGCCCATCCGTCCTCACGAACCGTGTGCCCCTGGCCTCGGTGACGGCGAAGAAACCACTGCACATTGATCTCGCCCGCCGCGCCGAGGGACTGGACCGCGTCTACTCGGGCTTCGTTCTCTGCCCGATGGATTCGGCCAAGCCGTTTGGCCCTGTTCGCCACGTGCAGAGATTCGACGGCGTGGCGTTGTGGGACGAGCGGTTTCCTCAGCCCGCGAGCAAGAAGGGCTTGCAGGTCCAGATGGTCGACGACGCTCTGGCGCTGGGAGTGAAGCACGCCGCGCTCAACCTGTATCTCGGCGGCTGGTTCCGCGGGCTCGACGGGAAAGACGTCTTGGAATGGACGGTCGACGGCCAGACTTACCGGTTCAATCGCCAGGCGGTGGAAGGCCTGGACCGGCAAGTAAAGCAACTCTCCGACGCGGGAGTGGTCGTCAGCTTGATCGTGCTCGCCGGACCGACAGGTGATCCGGCGATCGACCAGTGGCTTGTGCATCCGAACTATTCGCCCACCGCGCCCAACAAGCTCGCTGCGTTCAACACGTCGACCGAGGAAGGCTTCCGGCATTTCCGGGCGTTGTTCGAGTTCCTCGGCGCACGTTACAGCCGTCCGGACCGGCAGTTCGGGCGCGTGGTCGGTTTCATCATGAGCAACGAGGTGAACTCGCATTGGGACTGGAGCAACATGGGATCGGCCACGATGGAGCAGTTCGCCGACGACTATCTGCGCGCGACGCGGCTGGCCTGGACGGCCCTGCAGCAGTTTGCGCCGGCCAGCCGGGTGTATCTGTCGCTCGAGCACCATTGGAACATCGGGTATCGCACCAAGGAGCCCGACAAGTCGTTCGCGGCGCGGCCGTTCCTTGAATACATGAACGCGCGCTCGAAAGTCGGCGGCGACTTTCCGTGGCACGTGGCGTTTCATCCGTATCCGGAGAACCTCTTCGAGCCGCGTTTCTGGAACGACAAGACGGCCACGCCGGACGCCGGCAGCAAACGAGTCACGTTCAAGAACCTTCCCGTCCTGACCGAGTTCTTCCGTCGGGCGGACCTCAGCTATGCCGGCAAACCGAGACGGATCATTCTTAGTGAACAGGGATTTCACACTCCGAAGGGCGCCGATGGAGAAGCCGTGCAGGCTGCGGCCTATGCCTATGCGTATCGACTGGTTGAGCGTGAGCCGGGGATCGACAGCTTCATCCTTCATCGGCACGTGGATCATCGGGGAGAGGGAGGACTGCTGCTCGGTCTGTGGTCGAACAAGCGCGGCTCCGTCGCCGATCCTGATCGGAAGAAGCCGATCTACGATGTCTTCAAGGCAGCTGACACGGCCGAATGGCACAAGGCGTTTGAGCCGTCGCTGAAGGTCATCGGGTTGGAGAAGTGGCCCGGGGAGGAGTGAAAACCAGCCGGTGAATTGCGGATCACCTCCGAACCGCGCGTCGCTACTTCAGCTTGAGCGACTGCGTGATCAAGCTGCTTTGCGATGCTTTTGGGCGACGAAGCGTCAGCCATCCCAGGACGACGACTGCGAGAGCGACTCCGATTCCCGCAAAGAGAAAACCGTTGCCTGAATTCGCGGTGTTGGCCACGGAGGCGACGGCGGGTGGCGTAACCAGAGCATGGGCGGGCTCGGGACGTGTCGCCCTAAGTGGGTGAGGCTCCGGATTCTTGATGGCTTCCGCGACCATGGGTGCGGTCGGTTCCGGCGCCTTGGTCACAGCGACGGGTGCACTGCTTGGCGGTGCTGTGATCTTCCGTTTCGCTTCGACCACTGCGACGGCCTCGGCCGGTTCCGGTTTAACAGGCGGGACGATCGCTACGGGCTTGGGTTCGGGTGCTTTGGGGCGGGCCGCGTTCTCGTTTACGATCGGCGGAGACGTTTGGCTGATGGCGTTTGTGACTGCGGGCGACGGAAGCGGCGGCGCTTTGGGCGCGGGAGCAATCGCTTCAGGCGGCTTGGCGTCCACGACGACGGGCGTGGGTGTCGCCTCCGGCAAACGCGCCGGCGGGTTCGAACTTAGTTCGATCTTGGTCGCGTTTCCGACGATCGATTTTGCAGCAACGAGGGGCTTTGAAACTGGTTTGACTGCCGGTGTCACGGCAACGACCGGCTTGGGCAAGGGCGGGTTTGGAATGGTCCACGGCCCCATCCCGGAATTGACGGCGGCGGCGGTGAACTCCCGTTCGCGGACGGTCAGAAAAGTGACGAAAGGTAGGCGAGTCCGCTCGAGATCGGCCGCTGCGTTGTCTTGGATGTCCGAGACGTTTTCGCTGAACGGCATTCCCGTGAGTCTCGTTCTTGGGGCGCTTACTAGTGCGACGGTCAGGGCAGTGGAGTCGGCGGCGACGGCCTTGATGGCCGGCAGGGCGTTCGTGACGTTCCAACGTCCGACCCACGGTCGCTTGGAAACGAATGCGTCGGCTTGGACGGCGTAGGCCCGAGCTGCCGTAGGTTGCCATACGAGCATGGGGAACGTGGTATCGAGCCGTTCGCCGGCGACCCAGACTCCGATCGTATCTCCGGGTTTGGCGATTCCGTTGAATCCCTTGACAAGAAGATCGGCCACGGCGTCGCGGGTGGCCTGGGTGTTCCGGGCCGAATCAGCGGTGGCTTCGACGATGAGGAGGAAACGGTTTTCGACGGCCGCGAGGCCGGGCGCGGACATGAGAAGGGCGGTGAAAATGACTAGAAGGTTTCTCCATCCCGGCTTCATCTTCGGTCTTTGTATCGGGCCCGTTCGCGTCGGTTGTAGCCGTCGAGGTCGCGGCTGAAATCGTTGAGCGCCGCACCGATGTCACGGATGAAATTGTCGCAGCTACAGGAGAGATGTCCCTGGCCGGTGATGATGTCGCGTTCGGCGATATCGTCGGTGACGACCAGGACCTCGCCGTAGGGTTTCATCCTGTGGGCAGTCCGCTCGATCATGTCATCGGCCGTCTGGCCCGCGCGTGAATAAAGAATCTCAAGATTCCTCGACGAAGGTTGTTTGGGGGTTCCGGGCGGTGCGCCTGCGCCGTCGAAAAAGATGGTGATCGGGGTGGCTGTGGCGTCGCCGTATTGCTGGAGGATGGCAAGAAGCTCCTGGCGGGCGGATGCGGAATGTCGGGGCTTGCCCTCGGCGACCTCCGGCCACTGGTGGAGCAGGCTGTAACCGTCGATGAGGATGCGGACCAAAGCCACGGTAGGAGTATGGCGAACGGTCGGACCGGGACGAAGAGAAACATCGCTGTTGTCAGGTGCCGGATGCGGCCCGTCGTTGCCTCCCATGGCTCGTGTGGCACAGTGGCGCGCATGCAGAAGAAGGAACCGATTCCAACGACTGTCCTCACCGGCTTTCTCGGTGCGGGCAAGACGACATTGTTGAACCATATCTTGACGGCGAACCACGGCCACCGCTGCGCCGTCATCATCAATGAATTCGGCTCGGTCTCGATCGATAACCAGATTCTCATCGGCGCGGACGAGGAGGTGGTGGAGCTGAACAACGGCTGCCTCTGCTGCCGCGTGCGTGGTGATCTGATCAAGAGCCTAAGCAACCTCTTCCAGAAACAGAAACGCTTCGACTACGTGCTCATCGAGACGACCGGCTTGGCCGATCCCGGACCGATCGCGCAGACATTCGCCATGCCCGAACTGCGGGACAAGGTGCGGCTCGATGCCATCGTGACCGTCGTCGATGCCCGGCACATCGAGAAGGAGTTGATGGACGCGCCCGAGGCCAAACCACAGATCGGCTTTGCCGACGTGCTCCTGCTCAACAAGACCGACATGGTTACGGCCACGGACCTCGACCGGGTCGAATCGAGGATCAAGCGCATCAACCCGCTGGCGAAGATTCACCGGACAGAACGCTCCAAGATCGACCTCGGCTTGATCCTCAATCTCAAGGCCCGCGAGACGCTCGCGCCCCTCAATCTTCCGGCCAAGCGTCCGGGCCTGAGCCTGCAGTCGGATGGTCCGGGGTTGTCCGCTGACGCGACTCACACGCACGACCATGCCCACCACGACGAGAGCGTCACTTCGTTCTACTTCAACGACGACCGTCCGCTCGACATGAAGAAGACGGAGACTTGGCTGAGCGATGTTCTCACCGAATTCGGCCCGCGCATCTACCGGAGCAAAGGCATCCTGAATATCAAGGGTTCCGCCAAACGGATCGTCTTCCACGGTGTCCAGCAGACATTCGACGCGCAGGCCGAGCGCCTTTGGAACATGGGCGAGCACAAGACCAACCATCTCGTCTTCATCGGCAAGGACCTCGACGAAGCGATTCTCCGGAAAGGGTTCGAAGGCTGTTTCGCCAACTGAGAACACGAGCCTATGCCACTCTACGAATACGAACTTTGCGAAGGCACCTGCGCTCCCTGCTCGGGAAGATTCACCCTGCGCCGGCCCGTTGATGCGCCTGAACTCACGAAGTGCCCGGCCTGCCGCAAGCCGGTGCGGAAGCTGATCTCCTCGTTCAACACCCCGACGATCACGAAGCCGGTCTCGATCTCGGATGCGAAGAAGGCCGGTTTCACCGTGTTGAAGAAAACCAGCAAGGGCGAATACGAGAAGCAGTAGGCTGATCCACGCCGGCGCGTGCCTCGATGACCACCGCGAACAAGATCACCATCGCCCGCATCCTGCTCATCCCGTTCTTCGTGACGGAGATGATCTACTACTCGCGGACTGGGGATGAGATGCATCGGCTCATCGGGCTGCTCTGTTTCGCCGTCGCGGCGATCAGCGACGGCATCGATGGCTACATCGCGCGCCGTTACAATCAGCGTAGCGAACTCGGAGCCTTCCTCGATCCTATGGCGGACAAGCTTCTGCTGGTCTCGGGGATCGTCGTCCTCAGTTTCGACAACGGCTCCCATCTGGATCGGATTCCTCTCTGGGTGACGGCCACCATCATCAGCCGCGACATCCTCCTGCTCCTGGGGGCGGCGGTGATCCATTACACCACCGGAAACGTCAGCGTGCGTCCAAGGCTCGTTGGAAAACTGGCCACGGTCCTCCAGATGACGATGGTCATCTGGGGAATGCTGAAGTGGGACTCCGTGTGGTTTGGCCGCTGGTGTATCGCTGCCGCCGTGGTGGCTGGAATCGCCTGGGCTTTCTACGCTTGGGATGGCCTGAGGCAGCTCAGCAAGAGTCCAAAAAGCTCACAGTCCCCTGGGCAGTAAGTCTCGGCCGGGCTCGGGTGGAGTCTTGTTGTCGGTCTTGTGGGCTGGTGGGAGTCGCCCGCTGAATCCTCCTCCAAGCCAACCGCCTTCCTTTAGTTCCTAGAACGATCCCTCTGAAGATTGGCGAACGTTGCTTTTGTGGATTGTGAATAACTTCCCCAACTAATGGGGTCTTTCCGCTTGAAGACCCCCTGCCGGTTGGGCTTCCTGCTTGTAGCCATGTTCCTCAAGAACCTTACCGTGCTCGGGTTTAAGTCGTTTGCGGAGAAAACCTCCGTCAATTTCTTGCCGGGCATGACCGCCA
>JBBRDN010000153.1:0-10973 GCA_038203875.1 Verrucomicrobiota bacterium | reverse complement strand
GGCCCGAAGCTGGACCGGATCTCACGTGCGTCGATGATGCCGGCAAGCAGTTCGCCTTCGTAGATTCGCGTCTGGGCGCCGCCGGAGAACGCCGCCTGCGAACCGCCGTAGGTGAAGCGTTCGGCGCTGGTTTCGACGAAGAGGTTGGTCGCGGTGACACGGGTTTCGCCCGAGGTGTTGGCGGGAATTCGTGACCGCATGAGCGCGTGGCCGATCGATTCCACGCTCTGGCTGGCACGGTTGACCTGCAGGACATCGCCGGCGAGCGAAGTCTCGTCGATCTGCCAACGCGCGGTGCCGGAGAGCTTCAGGTCGCCGGTGGCGTCGTTGAACTCGGCCTTCGCGGCAGTCGCACGGCTGGCGCGTTCCGGCGCAAAGATGACCACGTTGGTTTCGGCGATGATCCGCTGGATGGGGCCGTTGGTCGGTCCACGTTGCACGAAGACCTTCTCGGCGCTCAGCTCGGTGAACCCGCCGCGACGATTGGTGGAGACCGTGGTGCCCACGGTTAGGTTCGTGCCGAAGAGCTGGCCTGGTTGGGCGAGCGAATCGCTGGGCAGCTTGAACCACGCGCCACCCTCCGCGACGAGGGTGCTGGCCGTCTTGTTGATGATGAATCGCCGCGCGCGGCTCTCGCGTTCGGCGTCCCGCCACGAAGGCTGGCCGGTCAGGTCGATGATCTCCGCTCCGTTCTCCGTGAAGTAGAGAGCGCGTTCGGCCGTCGCGCGGGAACCGTCGGCGGTGCCGGTGAGAACCACGTTGCTCGACGCGTCGAGGCGGGTCAGTTGGGTGCGGTTGGTTCCTGTGTCGGTGAACGACGCGGTGAGCTTTCCGCTGGTCATCGTGAAGTCGTTGTCCGCCACCCGCACGTCCTGCTCGTAGGTCGCTTGCCGGAGGGTCTGGTCGAAGAGCGCGCGCTTCGAGCGGACCTCGATCGGCTCGTATGCTCCTGACGGAAGCTGGCGCAGGATGGTGGTGACAACTTTGTTGGAAATGTAGAGCAAGCCGTTGGTTCCGTAGCGAAAACCATGGCCGTTGAGCTGGTAGTTCGTGTCGCCGGTGCTGAAGCGGATGGGGCCGGGCGAACGGACTTCGCGTGAAGTCTGGTCAAACGTGCAGAACGGTGATTCCACCAGCAGATCGGTCTTCGTCTGGTCGCCGTCGCGCACGACGCGCATGACGAAGTTGGAAGCCTGCAATTCGCCGCCCGCCAATGGCTTCACGGTGAGCGCCGTGAAGACGGCCTTCAGTTTGTTGCCTTCCCAATACGGCGCGGTGAACCCGGCCCGGCCGGGAGCGGGTTGCGCGTTGGCCCGGAAGCCGGGTGCAAGCCATGCCATCAGGCCGGCCAGCACTGAACATCCCGCCAACTTCATGGCGCGTTCACTGGGCATACTCGGCCACGATCGCGTCCCATTTGTTCTGCGCCTTAAGGATCATCTCGACGACTTCACGCACGGCGCCGCGGCCGCCATTGGCCAACGTGACGTATTGGGCGAGGTCGCGGGCCTCGGGGATGGCGTCCGCCGGGGCCACCGCCATGCCGGCGCGTTTGAGGCACCCGAGGTCCACGATGTCGTCGCCGACGTAGCAGATCTGGTCCCACGTGACGCCCGCAGTCTTGGCGATGCGTTCGGCGGCGAGGTGCTTGGGCTCCTTGTCCTGATGGACGAAATCGATCTTCAACTCCTCCGCCCGTGCCGTGGTCGCGGCGGAAGGACGGGCGGAAATCCAGCCGACCTTGATGCCGTGTTTGCGGGCCAGGACAAGGCCAAGGCCGTCGCGGATGTGAAACGTCTTCGACTCCGGAGCGCCTCCGGTGATCTGGACCGTCGCATCGGTCAGGACGCCGTCGACGTCGAGCAACAGCAGCCGGATGCCGGCGAGGCGATCGGCCAAAGGAGGATGGACCATGGAGCTCATAGGTGGGTGTCAGGGGGCAGGTATCTGGGAGCAGGCATCCGTTTTTGGATACCGGATTCCTGATGCCGGATGGAAGGATTGATGGTCATCGCAGGCGCCGATTCATGCCCGCACGGCTTCGTAGATTCGCACCATGCTTTTCAGCACCTTGGGCATCTCGGAGAGCGGAATCATGTTGGGGCCGTCGCTGAGGGCCTTGTCGGGGCTGGGATGAGTCTCGATGAACAGCCCGTCGGCTCCGGCAGCCAGGGCGGCGCGTGCGAGGACGGGGGCGAATTCGCGCTGGCCCGACGAACGGTCGCCACCGCCGCCCGGCAGTTGGACCGAGTGGGTCGCATCGAAGATCACCGGGTAGCCAAGCTTCTGCATGATCGGGATGGACCGCATGTCGGCCACGAGGTTGTTGTAGCCGAAGGTTGATCCGCGTTCGGTCAGGAGCAGGCGGTGGCCGCCGAACGCTTCGGCCTTCTTCACCACATTGCCCATATCGGTAGGAGCGAGGAACTGGCCTTTCTTGATGTTGACGATCTTTCCCGTGCAGGCGGCGGCTTGGACGATGTCCGTCTGTCGGCAAAGGAACGCGGGGATCTGAAGAATGTCTGCGACCTCGGCGGCGGGACCAACCTGGGCTTCGGAATGGATATCGGTCAACACGGGCACACCGAGCTTGCTCCGGATTTTGGCGAGCAACGCCAAGCCGGCTTCGATGCCGGGACCGCGCTCGGAACTTGAAGACGAGCGGTTGGCCTTGTCGTAGCTGGCCTTGAAGACGAAGTAGATGCCGACTTTGTCGCAGGTGCGCTTCATCGCGCGGGCGACTTCGAAGCAAAGATCCTCGCTCTCGGCCATGCACGGGCCGGCGATCAAGCTGAGGCGGCGACGCGAGGACAGTTCCTTCCAGATGGTTGCGGTCGAAAGCACGGCGTGAAACTAAACGGGCGTGAGCCGGTTGGGAAACCACGAATGGCAGCCCGTCACGAATGCTATTCTGCGGATCACCTTCTTTCCTTCTACAATGAGCATTCGAGCGACATCTTCTGTCCAATCCGCTCGGCGAAGAATCCCATGAACTCGAAAGCAACTTGGACGGTGGCGTCGCTCGCAGGCGTTGCGGGGTTGGTGGTGGGCGTTTCGGTGGACAGAACGTGGCTTCGTCGTGGCTCCGAAACTCGGTCGGCCGAGCCGTCGGCGCTCGAACCTGGTGGGTCAAATCCATCGAAACCAAAGGCGCCCAAGCCGTCGGTCGAAACCAAGTCCGTCTCAGTCCGCAAGTTCGCCAGCGCCCGAGAGGCCATCGAGGCCACGTTGGCCAAGTCCAGGAACCACGGCTCACGCTACGGTGAGATCCTCGCGGCCGTTTCGTCCGCAGGAGCCGAGGAGTTCCCCGAGCTCGCCCGTTGGGCATCGACGCTGAAGAACCAGAACGACCGGCAGACGGTGCAGAACGCGCTCTACCAACGTTGGGCGACGCTTGATCCCAAGTCTGCGGTCGCCTCCGTGCAGTCCCTCACGAAAGGCCCCGAGTCCAAAGGCCTGCTGTCCTCCGTGCTCCGGGGCTGGGCCGAGACCGATGTGATGGGAGCCAAGGCATATGTCGACGCCATGCCCGACGGCTTCGAGAAAAAGCAGTTGATCGCGTCGACGATCCTGCCCGCGCTGGCGCGCACGGATCCGCGTCTTGCCCTCCAGCTCGCCGATGGAGCCGGCTTCGTTCGCGACGGGACCTTCAGCCGCATTTTCTCCGGTTGGGCGGAGACCGATCCGGCCGCGGCCGCGGCCTACGCGCTTCAGTTGCCCGCCGGACAAAAGCGCGAGCAGGCGATCTCAGGCGTTCTGAGCACCTGGGCCCAGGCGGATCCAAAGGCGGCCATGTCGTTCGCAGAACAGCTTCCCCCGGGCAACGCGCGCCGCAACGCGCTGCGCCAGGTTTTCTACGGTTTGTCCGGCAGCAATCCGGAGGAGGCGGCGAAGCTGGTGCTTTCTTCGAAGGACGCTTCCTTCCGAAACGAACTCATCCAGAACGTCGCGAGCAACTGGGCCTACCGCGATCTCGACGGCGCGATCGCGTGGGCCAAGTCGATTCCCGATGCCGGACTCCGGGCCAAGGCGATCAACGGGATGATGCACCAGTGGAGCCAGACCGATCCGGTCGCGGCCGCGACGTTCGTCGAGGTATTGCCCGCGGGTCCGCAGCGGAACAACGCGATCTCCTCGATGGCCTCCAACTGGGCGACACGCGATCCCCAGGCGGCACTGGCCTGGGCCGAGAAGCTCGGCTCGATGGACTCGCGGAACCAGGCGCTGCAGTCGGTCATTTCCTCCTGGTCCAACACCGACCCCGCCGCAGCCGCCGTCTACGTCGCGGCGCTGCCGACCGGGAGCACGCGGACTTCCGCGATGCAGTCGCTCGTGCAGGGCTGGGCCAACACCGATCCGGCTGCGGCGGCCGCGTTCATCGACAAACTTCCGTCCGGTTCCGCCAAGAACCAGATCTACGCATCGGTCGCCGGGCAATGGGCCCAGAGCGATCCCGCCGGCGCGGCCGAATGGGTGAAGCAGCTTCCCGTCGGGCCCATCCAGAAGGAGGCGGCGCGCAACATGATCTACAGCCTGATGAACTCGGATCCGTCCATGGCGGCGAAGTTCGTCGATTCCATGCCATCGGCTTCGGGCAGCGCCGAACTGGCCGGCAATCTCGCGTCGCAGTGGAGCCATCAGGATCTCGACGGGGCGTTGTCGTGGGCCAAGCAGCTGCCGGACGGTCCGGCCAAAAAAAGCGCAATGCAGAACCTCGGTTACCGCTGGGCCGAGACCGATCCCAACGCCGTTCTGGAATACGCCATGAACGAAACCACGGGAGACGTGCAGAAGAAGCTGGTGAGCAATGCGACGAGGTTCCTCGTCGATGCCGGCCCGGCCGCCGCCGTCGAATGGGCGCATAAACTTCCCGATGAGCTGCGCACGCGGGCGTATTCGGACATCGCCAATCGATGGGCCGAAATCTCGCCGCAGGACGCGGCCACGTTCGTCTCGACGCTTCCTCCGGGTGACGGCCAGCGCAACGCCGCGCAGGCGGTGCTCAACACGTGGTCGAACAGCGATCCCGCCGGCGCCGGTGCCTGGGCCGCGTCCTTTCCCGAAGGCGAGATCGGCAACAGCGCCCTGCGCACGGTCGCGCAGGCGTGGTCCAGCAATGATCCCAATGCCGTCGCCGACTGGATGGCGAAACTCCCGCCCGGCAAAGGCCGCGACACCGCCGTCGGCGTCTACGTCGATACGGTGGCCTACCAGTATCCGCAGTCCGCGCTGCAGTGGTCCCTGGGTCTGCCCGATTCGGAGAAGACCTCCGGCCGCATTGAGACCGCCTTCAGCCGCTGGAACGAACAGGATCCCGCCGCCGCCCAGAAGTGGATCCAGTCCGCCAACCTCCCGGAGTCGATCCTCAGGCGCCTGTCCAAGCCGAAGCCGTAGGATGATTTCCATGCTTCTTCCAGCCCCGCGCCATGAAGCCTTCCACAATCCTTCTAGCTGCGATTTTGGCCGGTTGGTTTACCCCGTTTCAAGGCCTCCAGGCCCAGGGGACGACGAACTCGCCTTCGACGGTGCCCGCGGGAAAACCGCCTAGGGCAGCGCTGGTGTCGCAGGACCTTGCGGCCTCGCGGAGTTTGTTCGAGTCGTGGCGGCCGCCTGTTCCACCGGCCAGGCTGATCGGCAACATCCACTACGTCGGTTTGAAGGGCGTGTGCTCCTTTCTCATCACCACGCCGGACGGACACATCCTGATCGATTCCTGTTTCGAGGATTCGGTTCCCGAGATCTGCCGGAACGTGGAACAGCTCGGCTTCAAGGTCCGTGACATCAAATTTCTCCTGAGCAGCCATGCCCACGCGGACCACACTGCCGGCCATGCATCGATGAAGAAGGCGACTGGGGCGAAGATCGTGGCCAGTGCCGCCGACGCTCACCTGCTGGAGACCGGCGGCGCGGATGATTTCAGCCCTTTCCCGAAAGAGCTGATGGCCTACACGCCGGTAAAGGCGGACCGGATCGTGAAGGACGGCGAGCGGGTCACGCTCGGTGGCGCGACGCTGACGGCGCACCTGACTCCGGGGCATACCAAGGGAGCGACGTCCTGGGCCATGGAGGTGATGGAGGGAGGCATGACCCAGCATGTCGTCTTTTCCAGCAGCCTGAGCATCGTCGAGCCCACTCGCCTCGTGGACAACCCGAAGTATCCCGGCATCGCGGAAGATTTCGCGGACACATTCAAGAAGCTGAAGACCCTCCCGTGCGACGTGTTTTTCGGACCGCACGGCGACCAGTTCTCGCTCGTGACGAAGCTGGAACGTCTTCAGAAGGGCGCGAATCCGAATCCCTTCATCGATTCCGATGGCTGGCGAAGGCTGATCGCCAACGCGGAGCGCTCTTATCTCCGGCAGTTAGATGCGGAAAAGTCGGCTCGCTAGAGCGGTTTAAGCAAAGGCGCAGCCTGTTTGCCCATGCCCGGAGCTATTCACCTTCAAGGCTTCCAGCCTTGAAAAACACGGCCATGACATTTCTTAAACCGCTCTAGGGAAACGCTGATTTAATCCCGGACTCCGAGGTTGGAGTCAGAGGATGAGATCGGACCGGGTAGCGCACGCGGGACGCGTGCGCTACCCCATTTCTTTTCCGCAGTGCGGGTCAATTCAGAGCCGAGTCCACCGCGTCGCCACCGGCCCCACTCTTGCGGGCCGTCTTGTTCTTCGCGCGTTGTTCGCTGAAGAACGAGAGCAGCAGTTGGCGGCACTCCTCTTCGCGGACGCCGGAGGTGATCTCCGCCTGATGATTCAGGCCGGGGAACTGGAGCAGGTTCAATGCGCCGCCGGCTGCGCCGCCCTTGGGATCGCCCAGACCGAAGACGACGCGTTGGAAGCGGACGTGGACGATGGCTCCGGCGCACATGGGGCAGGGCTCCTTGGTCACGTAGAGCGTGCAGTCGTTCAACCGCCAACCGCCGACGGCCTCCTCGGCCTGGGTGATGGCGAGCATCTCGGCGTGGGCCGTGGCATCCTGGAGCAGCTCGACCTGGTTGAAGGCCCGGGCGATGACGCGTCCGCCCCGGACGACGACCGCACCGATGGGGACTTCCTCCGCCTCATAGGCGCGCACGGCCTGCCGCAACGCCTCACCCATGAAATGGTGGTCGCTGTGCAGGTCGATGATCGGCTCCGAATCCATGGGCGCTAGACCACAGTGGAAGCGGGGGAGTTGCCAAGAGAATCCTGTGGATCAGGGCTTGGGAGAATCCTTCAGAGTGATGCCTGTCTTGATGGCGAGGTGGATCTTTCCGTCGGACTGGCTGACGGGAACGACATTGAACCACGGACCGAGTTTGAACTCGAGCGGTCCGACGCATGTAAGCTCGGACACTTCGACCCGGGCTTCGCGCCCATTCCCTGTTAAGACCTTTGGACTGGAGAGGACATCGACTCCCCTGAGCTGGGTAAACCGTTCGAGGATCGCCTTGGCTGTGTCGCTTTCAAGTTCAGCCAGGGCGCCGGTCTGGTTTGTGCCTGATCTGTTCCATTCCAGTTTCATCTCCTTCAAAGCTTCCGTCGGGGTGTCTATGAATCGGCTTTCAATCGTAATCGACGCCCCGTCCTCCGAGAGGGTCGGCGTGAGCATGGCGAACGTTGTCTTGCCCGGTGCGGTTTCCCAACCTCCCAAAACCAAGGTATTCCCTGCCTTGACCTGGCTTTCGGCGCTGGCCGTGAACTGATGGATGGTCCGCCCGGCGATTTCATTCCAGTCGGGTTCTGCGTCCATTGCGGCCTTGTCCGTCGCCTTCCCCGCCTGAATCGAAGCGCCTTTCTGGAGGGTCGCAATCTGGCTTCGCAGCCGTTGCACTTCATCCAGAGTCCTCCTCGCCGCGTTCACTTCGTCGATCGACGGCACACGTGCGGCCAGGCGGTCCTTCTCGTCGCGCAGCTTGTCGAGTTCGGCTTGGAGCGGCCGTAGCCCAGCAAGTTCGTCCTGAAGCCGCCCGTGGTCCCGATACTGGCGGACAAGCAGGACCCCGCCGGCGACGGCGAGCGCGGCGGCGGCTATTTTGGCAGCTTTCATGGCGGTAAGCAGAGGGACTGCGCTGGAGACGGCGGCGGCAGCGGTTGAAGCGGCGATGGCCGCGATCAAGGCGGCCGGTGCGGCGACGGTGGCAAAGCAGGTCAGCGCGCCATCGAGCGCGTCGCTCGTCGTGAGGACTCCACGTTTGGCGAGGACGTCGCGAAGCCGGTCGAGCGCACGCCCGACGCGCATCCGGGCGGCGTCTTCGGAGGTGGAAAGCGTTTCGGCCACCGACTTGAACGGCTGGCCTTGGAGGAAGCGGAGCACGAGGGCTTGGCGATCCGCTTCGGGCAGTTCGCCCAGCGCGTCGTCGAGGAGCGGACGCACTTGGAGCCAGAGCGCGTCGGTGGCGTCGTCGGAAGAGTTCATGGCGTGGGCAGTATCTTCGCGGTGGAGGCGACGCAGCTCGGTCCGCAGCGCCTTCTTGGCGACGAAGCAGGTGTGCTGGTGCAGCCATCCGGCCAGGCCGACATCGTCGGGAAGCGTGCGGGCCTTGGCGGCGAGGTCGGTGAAGACCGTTTGCGTGACGTCGTCCGCGAGATGCCGATGCTCGCCCAGCAAGCGGAGGGCGGTCGAGTAGACGAGATCCGCGTGCGTGCGGACGACCTCGGCGAATGCCCGTTGATCGCCGAACTGCGTGAAGCGTTTCAGCTGGGCCTGTGCGGTCTGTCTGCCTGGAGTTGGAACCATGGGTGATGCGGTTTCATCAAGTAGAACCCGCACAAGGTGGAAACCGAACAGGAATTCCACCGCCCGAGTCGTCGCTGGCAGCGGACGTGATCCGGGGGGCTGCTCAGATCAGGGCACCGCCACCAACTGGACGCAGTCGATGTGGACATTGCCGTTGGCTCCCTTGGTCGACAGCGTGACGGAGCCGGGTTGGCCGGCAGCAAACTCGTAGATTCCGATGCTGTGGAAGCCGTCCGGACGATTCGTCTTCTCGCGTTGATTCAACGAGATCGTCTTCAGGCCCGCCGCTGATTCGATGACGCACGGTGTCTGGCTCGAACGATTCGCGTGTGGCATCCAGGCAACGCGGACTTCGTAGCGGCCGCTCTTCGGAACGGTGAACTCGAAACGGGCCGACGCGTTTTCGGCCGGGCCGGCATAGAGGTAATGGCGACCGATGAAGGGCTTGAGGTTTTCGCCCGGCGTCCACTTGCCGGTCAGCTTGGCTTGTTCGTCGTCGATCACGACACCTTCGATCTCGGTCGCGTTGCGGAACTCGCCCAAGGGCAGCGGCGCGGTGCCGGGTGGAACCGCGAGAGGACCGTCGAGACCCTCACGCCGCGCCGCACCTGGCTGGTGCATGAGTTCTTTGAGCAGTTCGAGATGCTTGTCATAGACGCCGCGCGGCGAGGTGTTCTCCTTCACGCAGATGTAGGCCGCCTTGCCGACGACTTCACCCATCATGCCGCAGGTGCGCATGACGCGGATGGTGCCAAGTGCGCCGTGATCCACGCTGATGCAACGACCCGCCATGAAGAGGTTGCCCACGTTGGTCGAGTAGAAGGAGCGATAGGGAATCGGGTAGCCGTTGCGCCGGTCGACACCCGCGCCGAACTCGGCCCGCGAAATGAACGGGCCGTCCGGAAACTTGGCGGCGTATTGTTCCTTGGGATAATGCAGGTCGATGTCCCACGTCGTCGGCACACACCCGTCGGGAAACGCCGTGCGGTTGGTGATGTCGGCGCGGTTCAAGATCACGTCGCCCGTCAGCAAGCGGCTTTCGCGCGTCCCGCCGATGGCCGCGACCCACGCGAGGTTGGCCTTGGCGAATTGCTCCTTCTTCGGGCCGGCCTTCATGGCCGAGAACGCGCCGAAGACGGCGCGCAGGTTCCAGTCGCGGACGTGTTCGAGTTCGGTCAGCGGATGTTTGTTGAAGCCGCCTTCCCAGAACCATTCGCCCTTATGGAAGACCACGGAACCTTCCGCCTTCTTCGTGGCCGGGAAGTCACCCCAGTCCAACGCGAGCGCCCAAGGCGTCGTCGGCCATTCAGGAGCGCCGTCGGTCTCGTCCCACTTCCACATGTTGCTCATGCCCATGTGGCCTTCCTCCTCCATGGAGAATTTCGCGCCGGCCAACGCGCCGATGGAGCCGTGGCCGGTGCAGTCTACGAAGAGCTTTCCGCGGAACCGCGTCTCCGCTCCGGTGCGGGTATCGAGCACGAGCACGCTCTGGATCTTCGAACGGTCTTCCGCGTGCATGTCGGCGCCGATCACGTGGCTGTTGAGGAAGAGGGAGATGTTCTTCTCGGCCCGCACGAGAGCTTCCTTCTTGGCGTCGCCGAACTCCTCGGCCAATCCGGGCGAGTTGATCGCGCGGTCGGAGAATTCATCGACGATCTCGCCGAGGCGCGGATAAAGCCCGCGGCGCGTTCCGCCCTGGGCCCAGACCTGGATCTCGCTCGAGCCGTTGCCGCCGAGCACCGGACGATTCTGGATCAGCGCCACCTTCAAGCCTTGACGCGCGGCCGATATGGCCGAGCCGAGACCGGAATAACCGCCGCCGCAGACGACGAGGTCGAACTCCTCCGTCTCGGGTGCAACCGTCGGCAGGCCGAGCAACGACTTCCGCTGGGCGCGCGTCTCGGGAGGCTTGCCGGTCTTGTCATTGGTAAAGAACAGCGCGTCGCACCGGCCGTCGAAGCCGGTCAGATCGCGCAACGCGATCGTGTGCGAGCCCGGGCCGCCGATCTCGATGGAGCCGCCGGATTCCCAGAACCACTCCGCGCCCGTCGTGCCGAAGGTGTGCGGGAGAGTTTTGCCGTCGAGGACGACCTGGAACTTTCCGGGCGCGCCCGGGGCCTTCCAATGTGCCACCCAATCCTTGGTGCGCGCGAAGACGCGGTAGGTTCCGGCTTCCGTGAAGGCGACTTTTGTTTCCGCGTCCTTCACCGGCCGCCCCATGCCGTGGGCGAGGAGGTAGGGCGAACCCATGATCT
>JBBRDN010000152.1:0-11101 GCA_038203875.1 Verrucomicrobiota bacterium | reverse complement strand
TTGTGGTGTTCACGCTCGTGCTCGTTTCGATCAGCACCATGAGCATGGCCATCCGCGAACGTTTCCGTGAACTCGCCGTCCTCAAGGCGCTCGGCTTCAAACGCCGCGAACTCTTCAGCTTCATCCTGGCCGAGAGCTTTGGCCTGGCGGGCCTTGGCGCGCTTTTAGGAATCGGCGGTTCGTGGCTACTGTGGAGTCACATCGATCTCCAGAAGCTCACCAACGGCTTCCTCATCTACTTCGAAGTAACCCCGAGGATCATGGCCACCGCCGGCATCGTCGCTGCATTGCTGGGCATTGTCGCCGCCATCGGGCCCTCGATAGCCGTCGCCCGGATGAGCGTTGTGGACGGCCTCAAGACATTGGACTGACGCCATGGCCCTTCCGCTGAAATACAACTTCCGCAACGTCGTCGTCCGGTGGCGTTCGACGATTTCCACCGTGCTCGGCATCGCCCTGGTGGTCTCCGTCTTCGTGTTGCTTCGGGCGCTTGCCCGCGGCATCGAGGCGTCCAGCGCCAACACGGGCGATCCACGCAACATCCTTGTCGTCCGAAAAGGTTCCCAGGCCGAATCCGGCAGCCTCCTCGGCCGCGAAAACTTCCGGACCCTCCAATATTTCGACGAGATCGCGCGCAACGAAAAGGACGAACCGCTCATCTCCGTGGAGATCATCGCCATTGTCAGTATGCCGCGCATCCAAGGTTTGGGTGAGGCCAACACGCTCATCCGTGGCATCACTGCGCGCGGCATGGAGCTTCGCCCCCAGGTGACGCTCGTTGACGGGCGGTGGTTCCAGCCGGGCAAGCGGGAGATCACTGTCGCCCGGCGCTTGGCGGGACGATTTGCCGGTCTTCAGATCGGCGGCACGGTGAAGGCCGGCCCGGACATGCTTACCGTCGTCGGCCATTACGACGCCAAAGGCAGTGCGTTCGATTCGGAGGCTTGGATGGATGCCGACGAAGCGCGCTCGATCTTCGACCGTGATCAATACTCCAGCATTCTCCTCCGACCCAAAGACGACGCGGCCGCCACCACTATCATCGCCAAGATCGAGAAGGACAAACGCCTGGCCCTGCGTGCCGAGCGCGAAGTCGACTACTACTCCAAGCAGACGATGACCGCGATCCCCATCAAGATCCTCGCCGGCCTGCTCGGCACCGCCATGTCGATCGGCGCGATCTTCGCCGCGATGAACACCATGTATGCCAGCGTCGCGGGTCGAACCCGTGAGATCGGGACGTTGCGCGTCCTTGGATACTCGCGCCGTTCCGTCGTCCTCTGCTTCTTGGTGGAGGGGGCCTTCCTCGCGGCAATGGGCGGCGTGGTGGGCTGCCTCCTGGCCCTGCCGATGAACGGCGTTGCGACTGGCACGATGGATTTCCAATCTTTCGCCGAAACGGTGTTTGAGTTCCGAATCACTCCGGCACTCATGCTTCAGGGCGTTGCCTTCTCCGTCGTCATCGGACTGCTCGGCAGTCTTCTGCCCGCCATCCGCGCCTCGCGCTTGCCGGTCATCTCGGCCCTAAAATCACTATGAACGAAGACCAGCTCCAGAAGCTGCGGATCTCCTCCGAACAGAAGCGCCGCTCCAGCACGCCTGTCTGGCTGATCATCCTAATCGTCCTCGGGACAACGGCGGTCGTCGCCTTTTTCGCCTTTCCACGTGCATCGGACTCGATCCGAGCCGGCCTGAAGTCCGGCAGCGACTCATCGAAAACCAAGCCCACCGGCTTCACTACGAATGCCTCGGGTGCATCCGGTGCGTCATCGGGCTCGGGAAAGCCAAGTTCTTCGGCCGGTGGTTTTGCATCGGCCTCGACAGCCCCGGGTGGATTCGGCGGCAATTCCCTCCTCACGGTCAGCGGCTACATCATCGCCCGCGAACGCATCGAGCTCAGCCCGCGTTTCATGGGTGTCGTCACGTGGATCGGCGTGAAGAAGGGCGATGTCGTGACCAACGGCCAGACCGTCGTGCTACTCGATGATTCCGAATACCGCGCGCGCCTGGCCGAGAGCGACGGGCAACTGGCCGTCGCCAAGGTCGCCCTGGAGAAATCCACAACGGATCTCCGTCGGGCCACCGAACTGGTCGCCCAACGCGTCGAGATGAACAAGACACTCGATGACGCCAAACTCGCCGTCGCGTCGTCCGAAGCGCAGCTCCAGCAGGTCCTCGGTGCCCGCAAACTGATCGAGACGTTCATGGACTGGTGCGTCATCCGTTCGCCGGTCAACGGAGTCGTCCTCGAGAAGCTGGTCGATGCGAACGAACTCGTCTCACCCCAGACCTTCGGCGGCGCACGCGGGCCGAGCGCCTCGCTCATCGCACTCGCGGACCTCGGCGACCTCCAGGTCGAGATCGACGTCAACGAATCCGATCTCGCCAAGATCTCCCTCGGTCAACCATGCCGGATCAGTCCCGAAGCCTACCCCGCGAAAGTCTACGACGGTGTCGTCGCCGAGATCGCCCCCGAAGCCAATCGCGCCAAGGGCACGCTCCAGATCAAGGTGCAGGTCAAGAACCCCGACCGCTTCCTTACCCCGGAGCTGAGCGCCAAGGTGGTCTTCCTTGATCCGAGAAGAACTCCTGCCAATTGACCGTTGTTCATTCCTCGCCCTAGCTTCCGTTCCATGTCGTCGCTGCCCTTCGAGGCCTTTCTCGCTCTCCGCTACCTGCGGCCGCGCCGGACATTTGTCTCGATCATCACCGTCATCTCGATCCACGGCGTGATGCTGGGCGTGGCCGTGCTCATCATCGTCAACGCCGTGATGAGCGGCTTCGACAAGGAATGGCGCTCACGCATCCTCGGCTTCAACGCACACCTCAAGGTGATGCATCGCACCGGTCTCATCGCCGACTACGAACGCGTCCAGAAGGTGATCGCCTCCAACTCGGCGGTGCGCGGCATGGCACCATTCGTGGCCGGCCAAGTCCTGCTCAAGACCCAGCCGAAGCAAGGCCAACCCAAGTTCATGGCTCCCCTGCTCCGTGGCATCGACGTCGATCAGGAGAAAACGGTCAGCATCCTGCCCGACTCCATCAAGACAGGCGCCTTCGATGTCGGGGGCCGCGGACTGCTCATCGGTCGCGACCTGGCGCAGAATCTGGAGCTGAACGTCGGCGACCGGCTTTCCGTCTATTCACCAGCCAACATCGCCAAGATCGAAGAATCCCTTTCCAAGCAAAAGAACGGGGCGGCCAGTGAGTCCGACCGGATGTTCCTGCCAAGCGAGTTCGTCGTGCGTGGGATCTTCGACGTGGGATTCGCCGACTATAACGCGTCGATCGTCGTCTCCTCGATCCAACGCGCCCAGGAAATGTATGACATCGGCGACGAGAACGTTCACATCATCCAGATCAAGCTGGACGACCCGTTCCATGCCTACCGCGTCCGCGACGAACTTGAGCCAAAGCTCGGCGCGAGCTACCGCATCATCACATGGCAGGAGGAGAATCCGCAGCTCTTCAACGCGCTGGCCGTGGAGAAGAACATGATCGCCTTCCTCCTTTTCTTCATCGTGATCGTCGCCGCCTTCGGAATCATAAACAGCCAGATCACGTTCGTCGTCCAGAAGACGCGCGAGATCGGCATTCTCAAGGCCATCGGCGCGACCAGCAGCCAGATCCTCGCGCTCTTCGTCAGCCAGGCGCTCGTCATCGGCATCGCCGGCGTGGGCGTGGGCCTTGGGCTTGGGCTGCTCGTCCTGAAGTATCGCAGCATGATCCTCGCGACACTGAACAAGGTGACCGGCATCGAGGTCTTGCCCGCCTCGATCTACCAGCTCTACGAACTTCCGGCGGAGATCCTCATCGGAGACATCGCCATGATCTGCGGTTGCGCCTTCGCCGCGTGTGTCCTCGCCGGCGTCATCCCCGCATGGATCGCCTCGCGCCTCCAACCCGTCGCCGCCCTTCGCCATGAGTAGCGCCGCATCGCCAACCACCGGCACTCCGCAGCTCTCCGCGGTCAACGTCCGCAAGAGCTACCGCATCGGACCCCGCACGCTGGATGTCCTGAAGGGAGTGAGCATCGAGATCGCTCCCGGGGAATGCGTCGCGCTCCGGGGCGCATCCGGCGCCGGCAAGAGCACGCTCCTCCACCTGCTCGGCGGATTGGACCGGCCCGACGGCGGCTCCATCCGCCTTGGCGGGCACGATCTCGCCGCCTACTCGGCGAGCGAGTTGGCCAAGCTCCGCAACGAACGGGTCGGCCTCGTCTTTCAAGCTTACCACCTCCTGCCTGAACTCAGCGCCCTCGAAAACGTCTCCCTGCCCGGCCGCATGGCGCGTCGATCTGCCGGCGAGACTGAGCGACGGGCCCGCAGCCTGTTGGCGCGTGTTGGACTCGCAGACCGCGTTGACCATCGACCCTACGAACTCTCCGGTGGCGAGCAGCAACGGGTCGCCATCGCCCGCGCCCTGATCAATAGCCCGACTCTGATTCTCGCCGATGAACCGACGGGCAATCTCGATTCGGCCACAGGTGGCGAGATTATCCGGCTGTTGCGCGAACTTCAGGGAGAGTTGAAAGCCACGCTCGTCATCGCCACCCACGACAACGCCCTCGCGTCCGTCGCACCGCGCGTCGTCGAGCTCGTCGACGGATTGATCCTGCGCGACACCCAGCCCAATCCAATCGCATGAGCACTGACTGGGAAGGACTCTACCAAAAGGGCGACACCGGTTGGGACAAGGGAGAAGCCGCTCCCGGCTTGGTGGATTTCCTCGCCGCCCGTCCCGAACTGCCGCGTGGCACCGTCCTCATTCCGGGCTGCGGTCGCGGCCATGACGTTCGTGCATGGGCGGGGTGTGGATTCGATGCGACCGGATTCGATCTCGCACCCAGCGCCGTCCGCGAAAGCAATGAACGGATCGCCAAAGAAGGCCTGACGCCGAAGGCCCGCGTGCTCCGAGGCAACTTCCTCGACGACGCACCCATTACCCAGTTCGATTGGATCTTCGAGCACACCCTCTACTGCGCCATCCAGCCGACGCAACGCGACGCCTACGCCGTCGCGGCTGCCCGCTGGCTCAAACCCGGCGGCCAGTTCCTCGCCATCCACTACCTCATTCCCGACACCGAAGGCCCGCCCTTCGGTTGCACCCGTGATGAAGTGGTGAGACGCTTCGAAACGCGCTTCGAACTCCTCGGCGAATGGACTCCGCGCTCGTATCCCAACCGGACGAATCTGGAGCTGGCTTTGTGGTGGAAACGGCGCTGACCGGGTTAGTCGGCAGCACTATTCGCGGAGCAATTCCCCGCCCTTCCTCACCCGATAGTTCACACCGCGCCAGACGACGCGGTTGCCGACGAATGCCATGAGCCAGATTGCGGCATTGAGGACGTCCTTCACCGGCACCAGCCACACGTCTAACCAGCGGAACGTTGTCGGCGACAAGGCGCGGTGCATCGAAGCGGCGGCGATCATTCGCAGGAGAAGTAGCGGAACGGCCAGGCCAGCCACGCTCAGACTCGTTCGCGCCGATGCCATCCAGGCCAGCAGCGGCCAAATGGACGCATTGCTCAGGATGCTGGCGAAGAACGGCGCCGGTTGGCAGAAGCGGATGGTGCGGGCCCAACGGAGCTGGTGCGCCCAGACCTGTTTCCAGCCTTGCACATACTCGCGGCAATCGACGACGACGGTGCTGAGTTCGATCCTATATCCCTTTTTGGAAATGCGGTTTCCGAGCTGGTAGTCGTCGGCCAGATGGTTGACGAGCATCTCAAATCCACCGATCTGCTCCAACGCATCGCGTCGGACGGCCATGACGGCGCCGAGGGCGAAGTTCATCGGCTTGAGTGCGACGGACTGCAGGACTTGGCTCCAGAAGTCCGAGTTGATGGCGACCGCCTCCCAGCGCATCGCCGTCGTCACGGGATTGGCGAGGCGGTAGAAGCAGTTCACCAAACCCACCAGAGGATCACGCATCTGGAACTGGAGCTGCGCGGCCAGATCGGCCGGCACGAAAACGTCGGCATCGCTGACAATGAACAGCGGATGTTTCGCTCTTCGCGCCAACTGAACGAGCTTCGAGACCTTGGAATTTGCTCCGAGCACTTCGGCGCAGAGGATCAGCTCGGCATCGACCGAAGGATGTTTCTTGAGCAACTCATGGACGACGGGAACCACCGGATCATCCAGCGTGCCGACGCCGAAGAGCACTTGCACGGGCGCATCGGTCTTCTGGACGAGCCAGCTTTCCAGACACGCGCGCGTTTCGGCGTCGGAGCCCTTAAGCGGCTTTAAGAAGCTGACACTTGTCGGCATCGGCTCGCCTGCATTGCGCCGGTTCAACGGGAATCGGCTCGCGCAACGCCACTGCCAGACTTGAAGGCCCGCGCTCAGCACCGCCAGCACCAAGAGGATGAGGACTGGCAGCATGGCAGAATCAGGTCAGAAGGAACGGATTCAATCCGCGCCGGAAGGCGCAAGGGAAGGTCGGGCGACTGAGCACTGGGTGTCGGCAATCCATCTTCAAACCTTGCGCGTGAGTGAGACGCCGAGCTTGAGCAGTTTCTTTACCGCGTCGTCGGACTTGGTCTCGGCGTAGATGCGGAGGATCGGTTCCGTGCCGGAGCCGCGTAGCATCAGCCAGCTTCCATCTTCGGAGATGAACTTCACGCCGTCGTAGGACTTCACTTCCTTGAGCGATGACTTGCCGAGTTTGGCAGGCGGATTGTTTTTGCAGAAATCCATTAAGGCGGCGCGTTTCTCCAATGGGAAACGGGTGTCGATGCGGCCGTAGCGGTGCGGACCGTATTCCTTTTCCAAGTTCGCCAGCAGTTTGGTCAGCGGTTTCTTTTCCGTGGCGAGAAGCTCCAGCAAAACCAGTCCGGCGAGAATGCCGTCGCGCTCGGGGATGTGTCCTGGAAAACCGATTCCGCCGCTCTCCTCAAAGCCCAGAAGCACGCCGCCCTTCACGATCTCCGCACCGATGAACTTGAAGCCGACTCCGGTCTCGGTGAGTTCGAGTCCGTAGCGCTCGCAGATCTTGTCGACCATGGACGTGGTCGTCAGGGCCTTCACCACCCTGCCCCGCTGGTTCCGGTTGACGATGTAATGGTGCAGCAGGAGGCAGATGATCTGATGCGTGCTCAGGGCATTGCCGTGGCCGTCCATGCCGCCGACCCGGTCGGCATCGCCATCGGTCACGAGGCAGAGATCGTGCGGATGCCTCTTCAGGTAGGCTGCGCTGCGGACGTAGTTCCTCGCGATGGGCTCGGGATTGATGCCGCCAAAGTTGACGTCGTGCGCGGCGTTGAGCGTAGTCACCTTGCAGGTCGTGCCTGAGAGAATTTCATCGAAGCAGCCCGCGCCGACGCCGAAGAGCGCTTCGTGGGCGAAACGCAGCTTGGACTTCGCGATGAGCGGGAAGTCCACGAGCTTCTTGATCGCGGCGTAGTGCGGCTGACGAAGATCACAGATCGTGACGCTCTTTTGCTTCAGCGCCTCCGCGAGGGGCAGGGCTTTCACCGGTGACTTGTCCAAATAGGCTTCGACTTCCTTGCAGATGAACGGATCGGCGGCACCGCCATACCAGGCCTTCAGCTTGTAGCCGTTGAAGGCGGGCGGATTGTGGCTTGCGGTGATCATGACTCCGCCGACGGCGTTGTGCGCCTTGACCGCATAGGAGACAGCGGGCGTCGGAGTGGGCGAATCACCGAGCATGACCTTGAAGCCGTTGCCGGCCATCACTTCGGCAACACGGTTGGCAACCTGGTCGGAGAGAAAACGGCGATCATAGCCTATGACAACCAGCGGCTGACTGCCTTCTGGAGGACGCGCCTTCCAGTAGCCGGCGCTTGCCTGTGAAACCCGTTCGACATTCGCGAAAGTGAAATCTTCCGCGATGACCGCTCGCCAACCATCAGTGCCGAACTTGATCTGAGCCATGGGAGAAAGGTGAACGACGAACCAGCCCGATTGAACACGAATCAGCAACGAACCGATCAACGACCGGCGAAGAGGTCCGAGACGGGCTCAGGCTGTCCCGGAGATGCCTCAGGCGCGTTGTCAGTGGCGATCTTCCGCATCTTCTTGATGGCTGTCCTCAAGCTTGGCTGGCCGAAGACGCCTGTCCCGCTGACAAAGGTGTCGGCCCCGACCCGGGCGCATTCGGCGGCTGTTGCGAAGTTGATCCCGCCATCGACTTCGATGCGGTAGGTGAGCCGTCGATCTTTTCTCCAAGTGTAGGCTTGCTGGATCTTCGGCAGGCATTCCCGGATGAACGGCTGGCCGCCAAAGCCAGGGTTCACGGTCATCACGAGGACCAGATCGACCTTCGAAAGGAACGGCTCCATCAACTGCATCTGCGTGGGCGGGTTGATGGCGAGCCCGACCTTTTTGCCCAGCGAACGGATCTTCCAGATCAGGCCTTCAACGCGGTCACCAAGTTCCACATGGATCGTGATAAGGTCGGCGCCGGCCTTGGCAAATGGCTCGAAAAGGATCTCCGGCTTCGAGCACATGAGATGCACGTCGAAGAACATCTTCGTCTGCGGACGCAGCACTCTGACGACCTCGGGACCGAAGGAGATGTTGGGCACGAAGTGGCCGTCCATGATGTCCAAGTGCAACCACTCGGCCCCCGCCTTCTCGGAACGGACCACATCCCGGCCGAATCGGCTGAAATCGGCGGCGAGTAGCGAAGGAGCGATGATCATGGCGGGAGGAAGCTAGGGAATCGGTGGCGAGTGCGTCAACGGACGCGTCATCCCATAAAAAGTAAACCCCTGTCTTCCGATGGAAGACAGGGGTTGAGAGCCTATCGAAGCACTAGGCCGGGGCCGGGGCCGCACCGCCAAGGTCCGGCAAGGGGGGAGACTTGGGCTTGAGTGCATCACCCAATGGCGTCACGGCCGCCGCCCCACTGGGTGGATCGATGTTCTTCGGATTCACCGGAGGCGGCGTAAAGGTTCCCGTGCGGATGATGTCTTCGACCTGAC
This sequence comes from Verrucomicrobiota bacterium, assembly GCA_038203875.1. Lineage (GTDB taxonomy): Bacteria > Verrucomicrobiota > Verrucomicrobiia > Limisphaerales > CANJSG01 > CANJSG01. The sequence goes on along the minus strand of JBBRDN010000152.1, from coordinate 2,151 downwards.
TGCCATCGAGCGTTTCGTATTCGAGAAGCGCGTTTGCGATCATCTCCAGCTTGTCGCGGTTCGTCTCGATGAGTTGCTTTGAACGGTTGTAGGCCTCTGTGATGATCCGACGAACTTCCTCGTCGATCTCCTGGGCCGTCTTTTCACTGTAATCTTTCTTTGCGGCGAAATCGCGGCCAAGGAACACGTTTTCGTTGTCCGACCCGTATTGAACCATGCCGACTTTGTCGCTCATGCCCCATTGGCAAACCATATTGCGGGCGAGATGAGTGGCTTGATTGATGTCGCCGGAAGCGCCGGTGGAAATATCGCCTGAGACTAGCTCCTCCGCGATGCGGCCTGCCATGGCCATGGCGATCTCGTCGTGCATCTGGAGACGGCCGTAGTTGAGCTGATCCTCTTTGGGCAACGACCAAGTCGAACCGAGGGACTGGCCGCGGGGAATGATCGTAACCTTATGAAGAGGATGCGTGTGCTTGAGCATCACATTGACCAAGGCGTGCCCCGCCTCATGCCAAGCGGTCAGTTTCTTGTTGTCATCGGACATCGCAAGGCTGCGACGTTCGCGGCCCCAGCGGACTTTGACGCGTGCCTCCTCGAGGTCGACCATGCCGATCATCTTTTTGCCGACGCGCGCGGCCAATAGAGCCGCTTCGTTCAGCAGGTTCGCCAGATCGGCGCCCGAGTAACCCGGCGTCGCCCGAGCGATTACGGATAGGTCGGAATTCGGGTCCAGCTTCACGTTCTTCGCATGCACTTTGAGGATGCCTTCGCGGCCACGGACATCGGGAAGATTGACGACTACCTGACGATCGAAACGGCCAGGTCGCAGAAGCGCAGGATCGAGAACATCCGGACGATTCGTCGCGGCGATGATGATGATTCCTTCCTGGGTGTCGAATCCGTCCATCTCTACAAGGAGCGCATTCAACGTCTGCTCCCGCTCGTCGTTGCCACCACCGAAACCATGTCCGCGGCTACGGCCCACGGCGTCGATTTCGTCGATGAAGATCAGGCAGGGAGTCGACTTGCGGGCCTGCTCGAACATGTCGCGCACCCGGCTGGCTCCGACGCCCACAAACATCTCAACGAAATCGGAGCCGCTGATGCTGAAGAAAGCCGCGTCCGCTTCGCCGGCGATCGCCTTGGCGAGAAGGGTCTTTCCGGTCCCAGGAGGGCCAACCATCAAGATGCCCTTGGGTATCCGGCCACCGAGTTTCTGGAATTTCTTCGGGTCTTTCAGGAAGTCGACCAACTCGGAGACTTCTTCCTTCGCTTCCTCGACGCCGGCCACGTCCTTGAAAGTGATCTTGTTCTTATCCTTGGTCAGCATCTTCGCCTTGCTCTTGCCGAAGCTCATGGCGCCTTTGCCCGCCATTTTGATCTGCCGTATGAAAAAGAAGTAGATGATGACCGCGATGATCAGGAAGGGCAGGAGCAGGTTCACCAAGCCGAGGAGGAAAACGTTCGGCTCGACAACTTCAAACTTGCCGGAGTTGAGCAACTTGTTGGCTATCTCGTCGGTCAAGACCGTCTCGGTGCTGAACTCGACCTCTTTGGCCTTCTTGGTGACCGGATCGATGACGGGCTTGCCGGAATCGTCGTTCACCAAGAACTTTCCCGAGACCCTGCGCAAGCTGGCAGACTGGGGATTTAGCGAGATCCGCCCAGATCCGGCGACGATCAGGTTCGAATCGACCTTGGAGATCAACTCCTTGACGTTCAGCTTTTCGGGAGCCGAGGAGCTTTTTTCCTTCACCATGACGAGCAACGCCAGAACGCCAAACAAGGCGATCCACACCGCTAGCGTTCTGGAATGGATCTTGAAGTCGCCGCCGCGCTTCTCGTTCTTGTCGTCGTCCGAGGGTTTCTTGTCGTCAGCCATGAAAGGTATTTTGCACGTTAACACGTGCGAGTTGCTGCTGCAAGAAACGCATCCCTGCGTTTCCAGCGCCACTCCAAATATCGGACGGAAGTGGATTGGAGCTTGAACCCTACCGCGATACGCAGTCCTTCCACCCAAAAGATTCCGCGCTCATCGGATTCAGCCACGACCAACTGCCGCCTCCGAACGGCGGGAATCTTTGCGGAGCCGAACAAGTCCTGGAGTTTGACAGGTGATTTCATTCCAATCGGCTGGAATCGATCGCC
>JBBRDN010000151.1:0-11256 GCA_038203875.1 Verrucomicrobiota bacterium | reverse complement strand
ATTGTCGAGAGTCTCCCCCTTCAGGCCGGAGCCCTCTTCGTCGACCTTCACGCGGAAGATGCCCTGGAAGCCGATGACATTCAGGTTGAGGAAATTTCCCTGGAACTCGTCGGGGAAGTGACGGCTGGAGATCATGCCGGTGCCGGGACAGGGCCGCGACGGGCGGTTCCAAAACTCCTTCATGCCGGCGTGCTTCGCCGGGTAGTCGATGCGTCCGCTGAAGGCGGCGCCGAAGTAGGTGTTGTTGCCGGTGGCGTCGGTCACGAAGTCGTTGCCCCAACGGTCGAAGACGCGGCCATGGGGATTCGCGAAGCCGTAGGCGACGTAGGTCTCGAACTTCGCGGTCAGAGGCTCGTAACGGTAGATGGCGGCGTCGTTGTTGCGGACGGGGCCGCCGGCGGTCTCGACCTGCGTGCGGTGGAAGACACCGTCGCTGAGATAGATCGCGCCGCCCGGATCATGGCAGATGGCGTTCGCCGTGTGGTGCGAGTCGGCCGAATCCATGCCCATGAGCACGCGCTCGCGGGTGTCGGCCTTGCCGTCGCCATCGGTATCACGGACAAACCACACGTCCGGCGCCTGCACGACGAGCACGCCGTCCTTGTGGAACTGGAAGCCGGTCGGGGCGTTCAGGTCGCCGAGGAACTTGGTCATCTTGTCGGCCTTGCCGTCGCCATCGGTGTCCTCGAAGACGAGGAGGCTGTCGCCCTCCTTGCTCCACGGCGTGCGTTCCGGGTAGTTGCGCCAAGCGGCGACCCAGAGGCGGCCCTTGGTATCCCAGGCCGATTGGACCGGGTTGATGAGTTCGGGGAACTGCTTCTCGTCGGCGAAGAGGTTCACCTTCATGCCTGAGTGGATGGTCATCTTGGCGATCGCTTCCTGGCCGTTGAGGAAGACATGCGAACCATCTTCTTTCGGGCCCGGCTTGTTGGTTGGAACCGGATCGACGGGCGGAACGTTGTCATCGGTCACGACCAGGTCGCCGCCCCCGGCCACGGCCCAGACGCGCTTTTCGCGATTGGCCGTCATGACATCGCGCACGGCCATCTCCTGCTGCATGACCTTGTAGTTGGAGGTGTAGGGCGCGGGTGCCTGCCGGTCCGAAATGGAACCGCCCTTGCCCGGAAGATACGCCATGGCGGAACGACCGCCGTAGACGTTGTAGCCGTCGATCGTGCGGTAGCGGGAATGCCACATCGCGTTCTTCTCGTTGATGGCGGTGCGGAGCTTTTCGAAACTGGAGGAAGGACCTTCCGCGCCGGGCGCCGGAGCGGCTTCACCCACGAGCCCTTGGTAGATCACCGATGCGAGCGCCTTGTCACCGGCCTCGCCGAGGAGAAACCCGTTGATCGTCATGGAAGTTCCCTGCGAGGCAGCGGCGGCATAGAGCTGCTGGCTGGGCTTGAAGAGATCGATGAAAGGAACGCCGTTCGCCTTGGCAACTTCAGCCATCGCGGCTGAATACGGGACGAGGTTCGCGTTGGACGGAGCGGGATCGGCGAAGTTCGGATCGCGATGCTTCTCGGCGGCGATGGGCGAGAAGAGGACGATCCGGGGAGAACCTTTGCCGGAATAGTTCTTCGCCTTCGACTCCTTGATCCACTTGTCGAGGTCCGCACGGAACTTCACCAGACCAGCCTCGCCCTGGAACGATTCGTTGTAGCCGAAGAACGCGAGGATCACGTCGGCTTTCACCCGGTTCAGCCAGTCGTCCGGAGTGCCGAAATTCTCCGAGCGATGGCGCATGACCACTTCATCACCGGACGCGGCGAGGTTGCGGAAGACGAGCTGGTGCTTGGGAAACTTGGTCACGAGCAGCGTCTCCAGATAGCCGGTGTGCTGCATCCGGTCGGGCAAGGCATTGCCGATGAGGGCGACGTGGTCGCCGGCATTCAGGGTGATCGCCGCCGAGGACTGCCCGTGTGCGGGTCGGACCAGGGTCAGGGCGACCAGAAATGAGAGGATGAAGATGCGCATGGTGTTCGCGATTTGGATTCTTACGGACGCAGAGCGGCGGCCGTTTGTTCAGGTGGGACCAACGGCACCCTGCCATGGCCACCCAGCCGAAGATCAAACGAAATTCGCCCTCAATCCCAAAATTGCCCGCCAGCCGGTGAGTCATCCGCACGAGAGCCGCGAGGATCCGCTCTCACATTCGTTGCCAGCCCGGGCCTTCGTAGTTCGGCTTCGGGAACAGGACCGGGTGGAACACTTCGGCGAGCATTTCGACCGACTCGACCAACCGCGGCCCGGGCCGGTTGAAGAAAGCGTCGCCGTCGACCAGGAACACCCGCTTGTCCTTCACCGCCCGCAATTGCCCCCAGCCCGGCAGCCCTGTGAGGGTGGCCAATTCGCGCCGCGTCCTTGCGATGTCGAACCCACAAGGCATGACCACGATCACATCGGGATCCGCCTTCGAAACGGCCGCCCAATCAACCCACGGCGAATGGGCTCCCCCGGCCGACAGGAGGTTGATTCCTCCCGCGAGTTCGACGATGTCCGGGATCCAGTTCCCTGCCGCCATCAAAGGATCGAGCCATTCCAGGCAGACGACCCTTGGGCGTTTGGCCAACTGGAAGACCCGGACGATCACGTCTGCTATGCGGGTCTTCAACGACTGGATGTATTCGCGGCCGGAATCCGCCACACCAACCGCCTCGGCTACTTGCCGGACGTCGATCCACAAATCGGTGAACCGCTTCGGACTTAGAGAAATGATCCTCGGCTGAAAACCGATCTCGGCGGCCAAGGCGGCCTCCACCTCGGGCAGCGACACGGCACAAACCTCGCACTGGGCCTGCGTCAACACGACGTCAGGCCTGAGACGACGTAGGAGCGGGACATCGATTTCGTAGAGCGACAACGCGTCCTTGAGACGCTGTTTCACCTCGCGGTCGATCGCAGCGCTCGGGGCATCCGCATGAATCCGGGAACGTGTGCAGACCGGTAGTCTCGAGATTTCGGCAGGATGGTTGCACTCGTGCGACCGGCCCACCAGCGACGCCTGCATCCCGAGACCGCAGACGATCTCCGTGCAGCTCGGCAACAGGGAGACCACGCGGGTCAGCGGCGGAGACGGCGTCATGTCCTGACGAAATCAGGCCTGACGGACCGGAAGCAAGACCACGATGCAGCCGATCAACCTCCGCAAACCTTGTGCTTCATCGAATCCCGATTCGGCGCGATGCTCGGCGCACAAGTGAACCGAGACATCAGCAACCGCGACGACATCCGCCGGCTCGTCGACGCCTTCTATGCGAAAGCGTTGATCGATCCCGTCATCGGTTTTCTTTTCACCGAAGTGGCGCGGATCGACCTGCCGACCCATCTGCCCAAGCTCTACGATTTCTGGGAGACGCTTCTCCTGGGAGCCACCAGCTACCAGTCGAGCCCGTTGATGCCGCACTTCCACCTGCACATGCGGCATCCACTCGAGACCGCTCATTTCGTCCGATGGGTTGAGCTGTTCCATTCCACCGTGGATGAACTCTTCGATGGACCAGTCGCCCAGATGGCCAAGGTGCGCTCCGAACGGATCGCGCTGAACTTCCGCGAGCGCATCCAGCAGGGAGAGGTCGCGGGATTCTTCGACGGCTACCGTCGCAAAACCGCGCCCGCGGCGGACTCGGATCAGCCCTTGTAGACGATGACCACGGCGAAGTCCGCGATGAACTTCTGCGTGCCGATGTCGACGTGGGTGTAGGACACGGGGGTGATGCTGACAAAGTTGTCGTCGCCGATCTTGGCGAGAAAATCGGTGGTTACTTCGTCGAACTTGTCCTTGCCCACCTCCACGCAATCACCGTGCTTGATCGTCTTCACCCGGAGGTGCCGGCCCGTATCCTTGGCCGCCACTTCGAGCGGTCGGTTGGGCTTCTGGATGAGCGATTCCGATGTGGCCCGCTGCGGCACCGTGAACTCCTTCATGGGCCTGTGCGGAGACGTCGACGGTCCACCGGCGGGAGCCGCGGGTTCCGGAGCCGCAGCGGTCGCAACAGGCGCGGAACGGACATCCGCACCGCCGGCCGCCGGGATCTTGATCGTCTTGCTGCACGACGGACACTCGATCTCAGTCCCTGAATCGACGGGGTCCGCGGCCAGTTCCTGATCGCAGAATGGGCAGTTGAAAATGATGTCCATGATGGGGAGCAGCTAGTTGAAGCGGTTCAGGGTTAAACCAATGCCCGGACGGGAGCAAGCACCCAGACTCGCGCCGAGCCGGGGCCGGCTCAACGGAAGAAGGGATCCAGCTGGACGATCCGCCGGATGATCGGCGAGTTCGTGCCCGTGCGACTCTTCACCATTTCAAAGTAGACCTTCGCCTCATCCGGTTTGGAGTCCCGTGCCCGCACCGCATACTCCAGCTGGATCCAGCCAAGAAGCGGGTCGAGGCAGCGCTTCTCATTTTGCCGCATCCATTCCCGCAGCGCCCTCGGACCACCCAGCCGGGCCGCCTCCAGGGAAGGTAACAACGACCGCGGAACGCCGGACAACGAAGCCTCGTCGATCCCGAGAGCCGAAGCCGGAGGCGGTGGACCGGCCGGGCCAGAACCAAGCCACAGGAACGTCCCCACTCCGGCGACCAACAAGGCGGCGGCGAGCAACCAGTGTTTGGAGCGAATGGCAGGCACGGCGAAAATCAAACCCATCCCGGCCGCGCGTAAAAGTCCAACGTGCTCCAAATAACCGGTGCCTGGAGCGGGGGCGCAGTTGAATCCCATGTTGAAATGGGGATTAGTTCATCCCAATGCGCGTGCGAATACTGGGCGTCCTCCTCGGGATCTGGGTCTTGGCGGGATCGCCCGCCTCGGGCCACGCCGCGCCCAAACCACCGCCGCTCCCGCGCGAATTCCGCGCCGCGTGGATCGCCTCGGTGGCGAACATCGACTGGCCCTCGAAACCCGGCCTGCCCGTTGACCAGCAGAAGGCCGAACTCGTCGCGATGTTGGACCGCGCCAAGCAGCTCCGCCTCAACGCCGTCATCTTCCAGGTCCGGCCCTGCTGCGACGCGCTCTACCTCTCCTCACTGGAGCCGTGGTCCGAATACCTGACCGGACGCATGGGCCAGCCGCCCCAGCCGTATTACGATCCACTTGCCTTCGCGATCGCCGAAGCCCACAGGCGCGGTCTCGAACTGCACGCATGGGTCAACCCGTTCCGCGCGCTCCATCCCTCCGCGAAGTCGGCCCCGGCCGAAGACCACGTCTCCAAACAAAAACCCGGGCTCGTCCGGTCCTACGGGAAACAGCTCTGGCTCGATCCCGGAGACCAGGCCACGCAGGACCACTCGCTCGCGGTCATCCTCGACATCGTCAAACGCTTCGACGTCGACGGCATCCATATCGACGACTACTTCTACCCCTACCGCGAGAAGGACGCGGCCGGCCGGGAGATCCCCTTCCCCGACGACGTTTCATGGAAACGCTATCTCGCGCGCGGCGGAAAATTGGACCGCGAGGACTGGCGCCGCGACAACGTCGACCGCTTCGTCGAACGCATGTATCGGGAGGTCAAGGCGGCCAAACGGTTTGTGAAGGTCGGCATTTCGCCCTTCGGCATCTGGCGGCCGAACAACCCGCCGGGCATCCGCGGGTTCGATCCCTACGCCAGCATCTACGCCGACGCGCGCAAGTGGCTGATGAACGGATGGTGCGACTACCTCGCACCGCAGCTTTATTGGCCGCTGGCCAAGAAAGAGCAGAGCCTGCCCGCGCTGTTCAAATGGTGGACCGACCAGAGCACCAAAGGCCGTCCTGTGTGGCCGGGCATCAACTCGACCGTCGTCGGAGAATTGCCCGCCAGCGAGATGGTGAACCAGATCGCAGCCCTCCGGAAGGTGAAGCCCGGCTCCGGCCAGATCTTCTGGAACATGAGGAGCCTGATGAACAACAAGGCGAAGGTCGTGGAAACCTTGCAGAGGGATTCGTTCCCGGACGCCGCGCTGGTTCCCGAAGTCCCGTGGCTTGGCGGCAAGGCGCCCGCCGCACCCAAGGCGGTCTATGGTCGCAGCGCCGGGGAAACCTACGTCAGTTGGGATTCATCCAAGGACTCCGCCGTCTGCTGGTATGCCGTGCAGAGCCGCGAGAAAGGGAAGTGGACGACGGAGATCCTGCCAGAGAGCAGGCTGATGTGGCGCACGAACCGAAAGGTCGATGCGGTGGCCGTCAGCGCTGTCGTGCGCACAGGCCAGGCGAGCAAGCCGTCTGTCGTGGTCGTTCCCTGAAGGACCCAATCTCGCGGCTGCAATCCCTCCGATTCTCGTCGTCGTTGATCTGTCCCGCTCCCGCCGAGAGTAGACTAAACGTCCTCCGCCAGCTTGCGGTAGAGGGTGGCCAGGCTGATGTCGAGGATCTCGGCGGCCTTCTCCTTGTCGCCGCCGGCCTGGGACATGGCGCGGTTGATGTAGGCCACTTCCTGGTCGCGGATGAAATTCTTCAAGGCCGCCACTGGCTGGTGGTTTCCGTTGCCGTTCAAGTGCACGCCGTTGGAAACCGGCGCCAGAGCGGCACCGTTGGGTGCGACGGGGGCGTTGTTGCCGAGTTGGACCGACTGCGGGTTCGAGTGCCCGTTGGGCGCGTTCTTCCCAGAAGGCCCGCCCTCGTTGGGAATGACCTCCTCGGATTCCTCGGACGAAAAGGTGCGGAAGATCGGCGGAAGATCGGCGACCTGGATCGTGTCGCCCTCGCACAGGGCGCAGGCCCGTTCGATGGCGTTCTCCAGCTCGCGGACGTTCCCGGGCCATTCGTGTTTGCACAGGATGGACATCGTGCGCTTCGAGATGTGGAAGGCCCTGCCCGTCGCGGGATTGGGCCTGGTCCGCAGGAAGTGGAGCGCCAGCAGGGGAATGTCATCGCGCCGTTCGCGAAGGCTGGGCAGCCGGATCGTGATGACGTTGAGCCGGTAGAAAAGGTCTTCGCGGAAGGTCCCGCGCTTGATGCGTTCGTCGAGCTTCTCGTTTGTCGCGGCAATGATGCGGACGTTGACATAGACGGGCGAGTTGTCGCCGACGCGCCGGACTTCCTTTTCCTGCAGGACGCGGAGAAGACGGCTCTGCAACAGGGCGGGCATCGTGCCGATCTCGTCGAGGAACATCGTGCCGCTGTCGGCTTCCTGGAACAGGCCCACCTTGTCGTTCACCGCCCCGGTGAAGGATCCCTTGCGGTGGCCGAACAGTTCGGACTCGAGAAGGTTCTCGGGAAGCGCGCTGCAGTTGATGGGCACGAATGGCGCGAACTGGCGGCGGCTGTTGAAATGGAGCGCGCGGGCGATGAGCTCCTTGCCGGTGCCGCTTTCGCCGAGGATGAGCACGGTGCTGTCCGTGTTCGCGACGCGTTCCACCATGCGGAAGACGTCCTGCATGGCCTGCGACGTGCCGACGATCTGGTCGAACTGGTATTTCTTCTTCAGCTCCTTCTTGAGGATCGCGTTCTCGGAGACGGCCGTGCTGTAGGAAAGCGCGCGCTGGATCGTGAGCTTGAGCTCCTCGAGCTTGAAGGGCTTCTCAAGATAGTCGAACGCGCCCTTGCGCATGGCTTCGACGGCGGTTTCCACCGAACCGAATCCGGTGACGACGATGACCAGTGATGGCGGGCTGAGCTCTCGCGCCTTCTGCACAAGTTCAAGCCCCTGGGCGCGGCTCTTCTCGAGGTAGAGGTCGGTGATGACGATCTCGGGGTGGACCGTCTCAAGGGCTTCGGCGGCCGCCGTGAAATTGCTGAAGGGATGCACCTCATGCCCCTCGCTGCGCAGCAGTTCGGCGACCATTTGGAGCATGGTCACCTCGTCGTCGATCAACATTACCTTCGCCATAGATGCTTCGTTCCTGAAGCAGGGAGTGCCCGGACCCGCCCGGTCCGGTTTCCTGCCAGAACAAAGATCGGCGCAATGGGATCCGATCCTGAGTCGCAACCGTGAGAAATCGTGCGGAGAGCCCCGGGGCCGGGGCGTTGGCGCCGGCTTAAGCACCCTTGGGACGATAGACCTCGAAGGAGATCTTCTTCCCCGGCTCCTGGGTGATCAGGTAGCCGTGGACCATGTCGTCGAGATTTTGGAGCGTCCAGGGCTGGCGGTAGCTGGCGCCGTTCTTGGTGAAAACCATCCCGTCGGCGACGAACACGCAGGCATGCATATACATCCCCCGGTGTTCCTTCAGGACAATCAGGTCGCCAAGCCGCATCGGGCCGTTGGCCGGGTTGAAATCACGGTCAAGCCGTTCGGAGATCCCTTCCGGATCCGCAGCCGCCTCGTCCGCGGCGTCGTTGAAGAAGTTGAGCGAGGACCAGAAACAATCCGGGCCCAGCCGGTCCGCGCTGCGCTTCACCTGCGGATAGGTGTAGAGCCGCGTCCGAGCAAACCGGGGCAGCAGGCTGGCGATCTGCACACGCGAACCGCCTTCGCCGTGGGCGGAGGCCTCGAGCATCGCCCGCACCTCCCGCTCGCGACCGCCGACACCCCAATAGCGGGCGAGCGCGTCCAGATCCGAATGCGCGTCGACCTTGAGGTTGGCCACGAGCGACGGCACGCGGGACAGCGTCATGAGCAGCTGCAACCGGGTGGCTTCATTCGCCGACGCGAACACTTGAAGATCCGAAAAACACATCGCATCGCCACGGGCATAGGCGAGTTTCCGCACCTGTTCCTGCACGCGCTCGTCGAGCCCGCTGTCGGCAAGCCAGCCATGGAAGAAATCGCGGGGAACGCTGAAGGGCGTCCGGTGAAACGGATTGAGGTCACTCTTCGCCAGCTCGTAGTAGATGATCGAACGCGATTCCGCCGACAGGCTCAGGATCGTCGCCGGATCGGGCTCCACGGTGTAGATGCCGCGCTGGCCCGAAATCCGGTAGGGATTTTGCAGAGAAGCCAATTGCGCCTGCGTCAGTCCGGCGCGCTCAAAGATCTCCGAGACCATCGAGGCGGATTCCACCTCGAAAAACCACGGCAGTTTCGCCCAGAACTCGGGACCGACCGGGCTCTCGTGATCGGCGAATTCGAGTTCGATCCGCACCTTGTCGAGATGACCCCATGGCGCATTCGTCTCCACGCTCTTGTAGGGAAACCCATTCCAATCCGCTTCCGTCACCGAGCCCCAGAAAGCCGCGCTCGTATACGGTGCCAACGGTGGCTGAGGAAAAAGCCGATCCGACAACGCGGCCGGCAACTCCAGCCTCAGGGCAAGAAACACCAGCGCACTTGCCAGGAAAAGCACCGCCACGGACCAACGTCGGATGAACATTTTGTTTCGCATTTGGAAGGCCTTTACCGGCCACGTCAGGTTGACCGCATTCCCGGCAGATGGTTACGCCGAGAACCGAAACCGCCCGCGACCATAGCACACTCTTCCGATCCTGCGCCAAATCTCCGATGCGACCCCGCCGGGCTGTGCAAGAACTTCGCGCCGCGCACCAGAAAAACCGCCTCCGCACCCGTCTTGTAGTTTTTCTGGCGCCTCGTAGGCTCCGCCCCCATGTCTCTGAAAGCTGGCATCGTCGGTCTGCCCAACGTCGGCAAGTCCACCCTGTTCAACGCCGTCACCCGCACCCGCAAGGCGCAGGCGGCGAACTACCCGTTTTGCACGATCGATCCGAACGTCGGCATCGTCACCGTGCCCGACGAGCGCCTCGCCGTGCTCCAAGGCATCGCCAAGACCAAGGTCGTCATCCCGGCCGCGATTGAGTTCGTCGACATCGCCGGTCTCGTGAAGGGCGCCGCCTCGGGTGAAGGTTTGGGCAACAAGTTCCTCACCCACATCCGCGAGGTCGACGCCATCGTGCAGGTCGTCCGCTGCTTCGACGACGGCGACATCATCCACGTCGCCGGCAGCGTCGATCCCGTGCGCGACATCGAGGTCATCAACACCGAACTCGTCCTCGCCGACCTCGAAGCCGTCTCCAAGAAGCTCGAACGCGTCTCCAAAGACGCCAAGCGCGGCGACAAGGCCGCCATCGTTGAGCAGGCCGTCCTCCAAAAGCTCAAGCCCGTGCTCGACTCCGGCAAACCCGCCATGCTCGCCGAGCTCACCGCCGAGGATAAAGTCGTCTCCAAGGCCCTCTTCCTCATGACGGACAAGCCCACCATCTTCGCGTGCAACGTGAAGGAGAGCGATCTGGCCACAGCCGACACCAATCCCTACGTCCTCAAGGTCCGCGAATACGCCAAGACACATCTCGCCTGCGAAGCCGTCGTCATCAGCGCCCAGATCGAGAGCGATCTCGTCGACCTGACGGACGAAGAAGCCCTGGCCTTCCTCGCCGAGTTGGGAGTGAAGGAATCGGGCGTCGGCGGGCTCATCCGCGCCACCTACCATTTGCTCGGCCTCCGCACCTACTTCACCGCCGGCGAGAAGGAAGTCCGCGCCTGGACCATCCACATCGGCAATACCGCCCCGCAGGCCGCCGGCGTGATCCACAGCGATTTCGAGCGCGGCTTCATCAAGGCCGAAACCGTGGCCTACAAGGATCTGGTCGAATGCGGCTCCGTGGCCGTCGCTCGCGAAAAGGGCCTCTACCGAATGGAAGGCAAGGAATACGTCGTCAAAGACGGCGACGTCCTGCTCTTCAAGTTCAACGTCTAGTTTTCCAACGCGGCCGTTTTCAAGCCGGGTGGGTGATCACCGGATGAACCGGATCGTCAGCGGATAACGGTAGGGCTGGCCGGTGCTGGCTTTGATGGCGGCGACGATGGTGAAGACGAGGTCGAGGAGCACCAGCAGGATGACGAACGGGATGCCGATGAGCACGAAGCAGAATGGCACCAGCAGCAGGATGTAGAGCGTCATCGAGAGCTGGAAGTTCAGCGCCTCCTTGCCGTGATGGTCGATGTCGGGCGACTCGGCGCGCTTGAGCAGCCAGACGAGCAGCGGCCCGAAGATGTTGCCGAAGGGGATCACCTTCCCGGCGAGCGAGGAGAGATGGCAGAGCACTTCCCATGTGCGGGATTGGGCCGGGGCCTGGGCTTCTGGAAGAGCGTTGATCGTCATGTGTTCACGGCGGCCGATCCGCCGGTTGGTTTGTCGTTTGCGGAGGCTGGTTCGTCGATTGGACGACCCGCCCCCGCCTTGAACTACCCGGATGGTCGGCCCGAAGTTTCGGGAAAGTTTCCCGGCCCGAAGGGACGCCGCATCCGTGATGCCGCCGGCTACTTGATGAAGCGGATGGTCAGCGGGTAGCGGTAGAGTTCGCCCGAGCTGGCTTTGATCGCGGCGATGATGACCAACACGAGCGCCGCAATGCCCAGTGCGATGAGCAGGAAGAATCCGAT
>JBBRDN010000150.1:0-11365 GCA_038203875.1 Verrucomicrobiota bacterium | reverse complement strand
AGGAGTTTCGGCCCGTTCGACCATCACCTCGAAGTTTTGTCCGCACTCGATCTGTTCCTCGCGACCAGGGCACGGGATCACGGACGCATCGGTCCCGTCCTTCCACTTCAGTCCGAGCGGACGCAGGACTTCCCCGATCGTCCTGACTTGGAACCAGCGAACGGGACCCGCCCCGAAAACCTTGCAGGCATCGGCCACCGATCCATCGACGATGCAGGCGCGGCAGCCGTGCTCGACCATCCCAGAAAGGAGCCGCTGAAAATCCATGCCGTTGAGCGCGCGAGGCTGCGCGGGATGTTCCCGCCCGCCGATTTGGCTGACGAACGACGTGATCAACCCGGTCTTGATCCCGTGGACCTCCAGGATCTGGCGTGCGCGATAGGCGTTGGCGGCGGAATCTTCGCCGGGAACGAACCGGTAAATCTGCAGCTTGTGCGCCGGATATCCGAAGAACGCCGCCGCCGCCCGGGCCAAAGCGAGAGAAGGATCGGCAACCCTGATGCGTGTGGAACGGGCCGAAAGCTGGCTGGAGTCACGGCACACAACCGCGATCGCGCCGCGGCTGGTGGCGATGCTGGCGCGGACAAATTCGGACTCGTTGGCCTCGCCGTGCGACACGTAGAGCGCACCGGGGATGACGCCCCGCGGATCGTTCGTGACGAGCGTCACCTGGCGGTTGACGGAGCCCGCGACATCGATCGGGTCCATGCTCTTTAGGATTTGACGGAGAAGCATGGTCAGGGCGTTCCCGCCGCCAGAATGGAAGCCGTGGCGGTGTTGGTTTTGATGATGTCGGGCCGGATGTTCAGGTAGTTCGCGACGTTGGTTCCGACCTGCGCAAACACCGGCGCGGCCGCACGCCCACCCTGGTGATTCTTGTGGACGCGATCGTATTCCGGTTCATCCACGATGATCGCGATGAGCACCTCGGGATCGCTGGCCGGGAAGAACCCGATGAAGGAGGAATAGAACTTCGAGTCCGAGTAACCGCCGTTCTCGGGCTTCTGCGCGGTGCCCGTCTTGCCGGCGACGGAGTAGTTCTCCATGCGGGCCCGGGTCGCGGTGCCGCCCGCCGCCACCGGTCCCTTGAGCGACTCGATGATCGCGTTCGCCGTCTCTTCACGAAGGACACGGCGGACCGGCATCACGGGCGTTCGCGAAAGCTGGTTCCCATCGGCGTCCACAATGCGGTCGATCAAACGCGGTTTCATCAGCACGCCGCGATTGGCGATCGCCGCGACGGCCATCGACATCTGCAAAGGAGTGACGGCGATGCCCTGCCCCATCGGAATCTGCGCGACGCTGAGGCCGTTCCAACCGGGAATGACCCTCCCGGATGGAAAGTGGTTCGTGCGATCCGGCCGGTGGACCAATCCGTAGGACTCGGCGGGCATCGGGAGGTCGGTGCGTTTGCCGAAACCGAACGCCTCGATGTAGTCGCACATCAGGACGCCGCCCATCTTCTCCCCGATCTTGCCGGCGCCGATGTTCGACGACTTGGCGATGATCTCGTCGACCGACAGCCAGCCATGCGGCGTGCTGTCGCGCAGCGGACGGGCGCGGCCGTGGTAGTGCCAGGATCCATTCTCGCAGAAGATCTTGTCGTCCATCCGCACCAATCCGGCGTCCAGCGCGGCGGCCACGGTCACAACCTTGAAAGTCGAGCCCGGTTCGTATTGGTCGGTGACGAGGCGGCTGTTGAAGAAGTTCGAATCACCGGGCCGGATGTTGGCCGGGTCGAACGTTGGCAACGACGCCATCGCGAGGATGTCGCCCGTTTTGGGCCGCATCACGAGACCCATCATACCCTTCGCGCCGAGTTCCTTCATCTGCTCGGCCATGGCGGTCTCGAGATGATATTGGACCCACGCGTCGATCGTGAGGACCAGGCTGTTGCCGGAACGCGCTTCCACGTCCTGCCGGCGGAACTGGGAAATCTCATGCCGGTGGGAATCCCTCTCCGAGATCATCCAACCAGCCTGGCCCTGGAGCAAATCGTCGAACTTGGCTTCAAGTCCAAGAACCCCGGAAGCGAGTTCGTCCTGGCCGGTGGACCCTATGATCTGCGCGGCCAACGTCTGGCCCGGATACGTGCGGATCTGGTCCGGCGTCGATTGGATCGATCGGGTGCGGGCGGCGTTCCAGAAATTCGTCAAGGCACGTCGACCCACACCGTTGGTCCGTGCCAACGTCTCATCGCTGACGAGAAGCGGCAGCGTTGCCATCGCCTGGGTGACCTGCTGCCAACGGTCCATCGGCACCTTTCGCTGAAGCAGGACGAACTGGTTGGTCAGCCAGATCTGTTGCGCGACGCCATTGTTCGTCCTGAATCCCGGACGCACGGTGATCTCAAGCCGTTTGGCGAGCGCCGCTTCGTCCACCATCAGGATAGGCGCAAGCAGGCGGGCGGCCACTTCGCGACGGCCGACAAGCAGGGTCGGATCGGCGGCGACACTGACGGCGGGCACGGAAGTCGCGAGCTTGACCCCTTTGGCATCGATGATGTCGCCGCGCATGGGAAGCCGTTTCCGAAGCAGCGTCGCCTGCTTTTCCGCACGGACCTGGATGCGGTCGCCGCAGATGATCTGGATGTAGACCAACCGGCCGACGAGGAGCATGAGCGCCGCGGCGATGCCGGCCGAGATGGCGACAATGCGTTGGGTCATGGGCGGCAGACTCATATTGAAATCGTTGGCGCCCCCCGCGGCGACCGGTTCCTCCGGGAGCCGACGCGGGAGCGCCATTCTACCTACAAACTTGGTTTGGCGTCCGCTGAAGCGAGCCCGTCGTTCACACGGGCCGGCGTGATGGAACCACCGGCAGGTTCTGAGACATGGATGACCTGCCCGGGCTGGTGCGGACCGATGGGAAGCCGCAGCGCGCGAACGCGGTCTTCAAGGGCGCGCGGCTGGAGCTGCAGGTCGAATTGATGGCGCTTGAGCGCGTTCTCCGACTCGATGCGGGCGAGGGCGTTTTCCTTCTGGCGGCGTTCCACCCCAAGTTTGGCCACCTGCTGCGTTTGCCACACGTAGCCGATCGCGGATCCTCCCAAAAAGAGGCAGAGGAGCGCGGCCCGGACGACCGGTCCTGCGCGGAACTCACCGCCCTGGTTTTTTCGATTCTTCGCCATGTCAAAGTTTCTCCATCACCCGCAGCTGCGCGCTGCGGCTCCGCGGATTCTCCGCAAGCTCTTCTTCGCCCGGCAGGACGGCCTTACGCGTGACCAGTCCCAACAGCGGTTTCCTCGGTCGCCTAAGACCCGGTGCGTCGACGGGACCGTCAAACTCGTAGTCACGGGCCATGTTGCGTCCGAAGTCCTTCACGATCCGGTCCTCGAGCGAGTGAAACGTGATCACCGCGAGGCGTCCGCCGGGGCGGAGGACTGAAAGGGCCGCCTGCAGACCGCGGTTCAACTGGCCGATCTCGTCATTGACCGCGATCCGCAGGGCCTGGAACACGCGTGTCGCCGGATGGGCCTTGCGGCCCGCGCGCGGCGAGAGTCTTTCGACCAGCTCCGCCAGTTGGAGGGTCGTGCGGAACTTCGCCGTTTCACGATCCATCACGATCGCCTTTGCGAAACGCCGCGAATCCCGCTCGTCACCGTATTCCCAAAATATCTTCGCCAACTCTTCGGCCGAAGCCGTGTTCACGAGCTCGGCTGCGGTCAGCTTCTGCTTGCGGTCCTGCCGCATGTCCAAAGGCCCGTCGGCCTGAAAGCTGAAACCACGTTCAGCCCGGTCCAGTTGCGGCGAACTCACGCCAAGATCCAGCAAAACTCCATCGCAGGACCCAGTCGGGATCCACGACGCCACCTGGTCGAACGCCATGTGGCGAATTTCAAACCGCCCGGCGAACTTCTCCGCAAGCCGGGCCGTCGCGACGTCAACCGCGTCGGAGTCGCGATCGCACCCATACAGCCATCCAGTCGGTGAGCTGGCCTCCAGGATCGCCGCCGCGTGACCAGCCCCACCGGTCGTTCCGTCGACGAATCGGCCCGCCGCCGCCGGCCTCAACGCCGAAAGGACTTCTTTCAGGAGCACCGGGTTGTGGACGAAATCCGACACGAGGCATGGACGGCGAAGTTAAGGTTTACCGACCAAGTCGGGCGTCGGCGTAATTTCACGAATAGACGGGGACAACGGCTGGGAGATGCGAGCCGGCGCCGACATGTCATCGGAAACGCCGCCCGTTCCCGAAACCACGATCGGCACCGGCTGCACCACCTGCGGTTCCACCACTTCAGAATCAAAATCGGAAAGCTCGTTGCGGAGCGGCCTCACCGCATCCAGACGCAACTCCGCCTGAACGGTCGACGGCGGCGCCGACGAGGCAGGAGCGCGCCGCTTGAAAATCGACGCGACCAACGAACCGACTCGCCCAAAAATCCCAGGGCGCGCAGACTTGGCGTGAGCCGCCGAGAACGGATTCGAAGCCACAGCCGCCGCGGCTTCCGACCGAACGACGTGCTTTCCAACTGGAGCATCAGGCTGTTGGATCACGCGCGCCTCGAACAGCGGACCCGCCGGTCGCTCGCCCACCCGACGATGCGGGACCACGCCTTCAATGGGCAAAGGCCGGATCATGTCACCGACAACGACAAACCTCGGGATCGACGACTGCCGGTTGAACCGCCTCGGCGGTAAGGGCGAATCTTCGCGGCGCCCATTGAATCCAAACAATTGCTTCATGTTCATGCGCACCTCACGAGATCAGCCGATACGCGCCAGGTCCCAGTTGGGAATTCGTCGACGACGCTCCAAACTTGTCGGGGCTCCATATCTCAAAAACTCTCAGCACACCGACGAGCACTACCTCGCCGGAAATTCCAACAGCCATGGCCTTGTCCTCGGGGAGCGTGATTCGACCAGCCGAATCGATGGTGACCTGCTCGGATTTGGATCCCACCTCCCGCATCAACTCGTCGCGTTCGGGCGAGTCCTCAGGCATGGCTTCGATCTTCTCGACCAGCTTTGCCATACGCCCAGGAGGGAGAACCCGAAGACAAGTCCCATGCGACGTCTTCCATTCAACAACAGTCAACTCGGTCCCCGATTCCTCTGGCCTCCATTTGGCTGGAATCTGGACACGCCGCTTCTCGTCAACCTTCATCCGGAAGGTGGAGTTAAAGAGTTTTTCAACTGGAGACGTGTCAGGCATGACTGCGAAGGTCCGACTCACTAACCCTATCGGCCCCATAACTATGATACTTTACAACACTTTGCCCCACCCTGGTCAATGCCTTTCCCTCCTAGACGCATTGAAAGTTATCCACACTCCTGCTCAAAGCTGTTGTTGTGCACTTAAAAATCTTTGCCCCATATACTTATAGATCCATCAACAGGCCGAAACTGCCGCACCGGAACCCTCAAAACGCTCCCGATTCGGAGAGAGGCGCCCCGAAATTCAAACTTCCACCGGGGCCGTTATCGTTAGCTAGGTTAACCAACGACCGCCAATCGAGCATTGAAGCTCTCTCAAAGCCCGCCTTGCCCCGAAAACTCACCCCACAATACCCCACGGCTTCCAGGGCATTTCCACTGACCAAAATTTACAGCTTGAGCGCCCCCACTCCACCCCTCGAACCTCTCCACATGCTTACCCGCTTCTCCCCATTCCTCGCCACTGTCTGGATCCTTGTCGCATGCGGGTGCTCGGCCCCGCCGCCTGCGAAGCAGAAATCCCCAGGTGCAAGCACAACAACAGCACCTCCGACCGAGTCAGGGGAGAAACCGACGGTCGGCGTATGGAGACCTCTATTCAACGGGAAGGACCTGACCGGGTGGACGGAAACCAAGTTTGGAGGCGCAGGAGAACCAACCGTCGAAAACGGAAACCTGATCATCGCCATGGGCGCAGCTCTCAGCGGGGTGAACTGGACCAACGTCGCCGCAATTCCGAACGTCAACTATGAGATCGAGCTCGAGGCGATGAAACTCGATGGCAACGACTTCTTCTGCGGGCTGACGTTCCCCGTCGGCGAATCAGCCTGCACGTTGGTCCTAGGCGGTTGGGGCGGAAGCGTCGCAGGGCTCTCAAGTATCGATGGGCTTGATGCCTCCGAAAACGAAACGACCAAAAACCTCTACTTCGAGCCAAAGAAGTGGTTTCGCATCGGACTGATCGTGACCGCCAGGCGGATTGCGGTTCGGATCGACGGCACCCAAGTCATGGACGTGGAAACGACCGGGAAGAAAATCGATTTGCGGCAAGGGGAAATTTACCTGTCCAAACCTCTCGGAGTCGCGACCTACCAAACCTCTTCTGCACTCCGGAAGATCCGCATCCGCGACCTTGGAACCAAATAATCAATGGCTGCGGTCGCATTACCGCCGGTAGATCACTTGCGGGCCGCAATAATCTGAATCGTCGAAACCACTTCCCGGGCGCCGTCGACCTCCAACGCCAGACGGATTACCTGCGAAAGCTTCTCAGCTGTTTCGACTGCGCCCGAAAGTGTGACCCGGCCCGCAGTCGTCGAGACCGAAATCTTCAAGGCCTCCATTCCGGCAACTTGCCCAAGATGGGCTTTTACCGCAGCGGTAGTGCGCGCATCGGCGGTCGCGTCCGCGACACGCTCACCAAACTCGGTCACTTTCTGGCGAACGACCTTTCCGGTCTCGTCCAATTCCTTGCGCAGCTTGTCGCCATTCATCGATTCCTTGACGGCGTCGGTCGCCTTACGGACGCCCTCGGTCACTTGGGCTCCCGTTTTCTCGATCTTCGTCTCGAACTCGGTCCGGCGTCCCGACATCCACACCGCAACGCCGTAGCCGACACCGATCAGCAGGACCGCGAGAATGACCGTCTTCATCCATCAACCGTAGGACGGCCGATTCGATTTTGCCAGCGGCCACAACACCCTTCAGCTTTCCGCCCATGAAGTCGCTCCAACTCGCCGCACTGATTCTGATCCTCGGCCTGGCCACCGGCTGCCAGACCGCCTACTACTCGGCATGGGAAACGTTCGGCGTCCACAAACGCGACCTTCTCAAGAAGTTTGTCACCGCCGCACGCGACGAACAGAAGGAAGCCAGCCAAGAATTTCAGAACGCGCTCGACCGGCTCCGCAAACTCTACGCGTTCGACGGCGGAAACCTTGATCGGATGTATTCCGAGGTGAAGGCCGACTACGACGGCCTCAAGGAAAGATCCGACACCGTGAAGAAGCGCGTGAAGGAGGTCCATGAAGTCGCCGAGGATCTCTTTAAGGAATGGGAGAAGGAACTGAAGGAATACGCCAGCGAGGAACTTCGCGCCCAGAGCCGAAGGCGCATGTATGAAACCCGCGCCCGATTCGAGGACCTCTCGGCCAGCCTTAAACGGGCCGAAGTCTCGATGAATCCGGTGCTCTCCCGCCTAAAAGACCAGACACTGTTCCTAAAGCATAACCTGAACGCCCAAGCCATCGCTTCGTTGAAGGGCGAATCTGCGAGCATCCAGGCTGAAATTTTGAAGCTGATCTCCGAAATGAACGCCGCGGTGAAGAAGGCGGATTCGTTCATCAAAGAGATGCCGGCTAACTGACCAAGGCGACCGCGCGTCAGGCCATTGCCGGCAGTTTGAGATAGGGGCCGAGGCACTGCATCAGGGCTCCTGCGGTGAACGGCTTCGTGACGACCATCACCGCGCCAAGGCGGATCGCACGGTCCATGTTGTCCTTGGCGGCGTCCGTGGTGAGCATGACGACCGGGATCTCCCGCGTGGTCGGATCCAGCTTGAGCTGCTCCAAGGCGTCGATCCCGTTCATCACGGGCATGGTCGCGTCGAGGACGATCATGTCGGGATGCTCGGAGCGGGCCTTGTCGATTCCTTCCTGTCCGTTGCAGGCAATGATGACTTGAATGCCAGCCGCCTTAAACGCCTTGGTCACGACCATGTGAACCATCCGAGAATCGTCGACGCTGAGAACTTTCATTTTCAAATTTGGCGCGGACCCCGGATTCGCCGGGAATGCGCCCGGCTATTTAAGGGACAGCTGTGTTCTAAAAGTGTTTCGGCCGACTGTTGCCCGCACTTGAACGAAATCTTCTAAACTCGGATTGCCTGCCTCTAAACCCACCCGCCACCCTACCCCTGATGAAGGCGCTCATTCTCCAGACAACCGGTGCTCCACCGACCCGCAATCTCGCCGATATCCCGGCTCCAGTCGCACTACGCGGAGAAGCCGTGATCCGCGTCCGAGCATGCGGCGTCAATCGCCTCGACCTCTGGGCGGCGAGTGGTTCCCTGCCGGTCCGAGTTACGACGCCGCTCGTCCAGGGCTGCGAGATCGCGGGGGACATCCTCCACGTCCCGTCAGGCTCTTCCGACTGGACGGTCGGAGATCGTGTCGCCGTGCAATCCAATCTCTTCTGCGGACGATGCGAGTTTTGTCTGCGTGGCGAGGAATCAACCTGCCTCGACTCCATCCTCCTCGGAGTCCAACGCAACGGCGGCTTCGCGGAACAAGTTGCCGTGCCAATCTCGTCGCTCGTGCGGCTGCCCGACGACGTCTCTTTCGATTCATCCGCCGCGCTGACCCTTGCCGGAAGCACCGCCGTTCACATGCTGACCAAGCGCGCCACTGTTGTTCCGGGAACGACGGTCCTCGTAATCGCGGCCGCGAGCGGCGTCGGTTCGGCTGCCATCCAGATCGCGCGGCACCTCGGCGCCCGCGTCATCACCACGGGCTCCACCGCAACAAAACGCCAACTCGGCCTGACCCTCGGAGCTGAAGCCGCTGTGGATAGTTCCGAGCCGGGCTGGTCCAAGGAGGTTCGCCGCCTTACCGGCAAACGCGGCGTCGACCTGATCGTCGAACACGTGGGCGGAGACGTGCTGCTCGAATGTTTCCACTGCCTCGCGCGAGGTGGAACCATCGTTACCTGCGGAGCGACGGCTGGAAAAACCGTGCCTCTGGATCTCTGGCCAATGTTCGTGAAGGAACAAAAACTTGTCGGCAGCTACGGACGCACCCGGGCCGACATGGAGCTGACTCTGAAGCTCGCGTCCACCGGACATCTTCGCCCCGTCATCGACCGAACCTACCCGCTCGACGAAGCGGCTGACGCGTTCGAGCGACTCAGCCGACGTGAAGCGTTGGGTAAACTCGTCATCCGAATTCCCTGATCGGAATCAACGGTTGTCGCCGTCCAGCAAACGGCCCAACCCTCCGAGCACCGAACCTTCCTCGCGTCCGCCGCCACCATTCTGCGGTGCGGCCGCGTGGATGCGATCGGCAAGGCGGCTGAATGGCAACGACTGCAGCCAGACCGTTCCCGGGCCCCGCAGCGTAGCGAAGAACAGACCTTCACCGCCAAACATCGCGCTCTTAATTCCGCCTACGAATTGGATGTCGTAGGCGACGCTCGGCTGGAAGGCCACGATGCATCCCGTGTCGACGCGAATGACTTCGCCCGGCGCCAGATCCCGGCGATGCAGCGTCCCACCCGCGTGGACGAACGCCAGTCCATCGCCCTGCAATCGCTGCATGATGAACCCTTCACCGCCAAACAGACCGACGCCAATCTTCTTCTGGAAGGCGATCCCGATCGACACACCCTTGGCCGCGCACAAGAACGAATCCTTTTGGGCGATGATCTCCCCGCCCAGCTGGCCGAGATTCATCGGCAGGATCTTGCCCGCATAGGGTGCCGCGAACGCCACCTTCTTCTTTCCCATGCCCCGGTTCTGGAAGACCGTGATGAAGAGCGATTCGCCCGTCAGCAGGCGTTTGCCGGCTCCCATGAGCTTCCCGAGGAAGCCCGAGTTCTCGCTCCGCCCGTCGCCAAAGATCGTCTCCATGGCGATACCGTCCTCCATGAACATCATTGAGCCGGCCTCGGCGATGGCGGCTTCCTGCGGGTCGAGCTCTATCTCGACGAACTGCATTTCGCTGCCGTGGATCTCGTAGTCGATTTCGTGCATCTGGCTCATGGCGTGATTCTGGTAGTTTGTTCGCCGGGATGAAACCCGGACCGTTCCCGGAGTCAACCCACGGAACCGCCGCAAGTTTCAAGAATCGGCCCGGACCGTCGCCGGGCGGCCCGCGTTCAATCATTTTCCCTCTGTTGCGCCAGGCCACGTCTTGAACAAGGTTGCCTCCACCGGGTTCCAACCCGTCACTATGACCATGAGAAATTCAAGCAACGCCAGAAGCTGGCTTACAGCTGCCATCGCCGCAGCCGCGATAATCGCCGCCGTGCCGCAAACCCAGGCCGCCAGCGCGGCCCTCGAGATGGCCCGCCAACTGAACTCCGCCTTCGTTGAAGTCACCGACGCGGCCGCGCCGTCCGTCGTATTCATCCAGGTGGAACAGAGGATCACACCCGCCAGCAGCAGCATGGACGACAACCCCTTCTTCGAGATGCTCCCGGAGGAGATGCAGAAGCGCTTCAAACGTCGGGGCCAGCAGCAGCAGCCCGAAGCGCCGAGGCGCACCCAGGGCAACGGCTCGGGATTCATCATCTCGGAGGACGGCTACATCCTGACGAACAACCACGTCGTCGAGGACGCCGACAAGATCACCGTGATCCTGAAGGACGGACGCGAGTTCAAGGCCGAGGTCCGCGGCACGGATCCGCTGTCCGACCTCGCAGTGATCAAGATCACCGGCAAAGGCCTGAAAGCACTCAAGCTCGCCGACTCCACGGCGTCCAAGGTGGGCGAGTTCGTCATCGCCATCGGCGCGCCGTTCGGCCTCGACCACACCGTCACCGTCGGCCACATCAGCGCCAAAGGCCGGGCCATGCCCACTGGTGACTATGCCGATCAGGACTTCATCCAGACCGACGCGAGCATCAACCCCGGCAACTCCGGCGGGCCGCTCATCAACCTCTACGGCGAGGTGGTCGGCATCAACTCGATGATTCGCGGCATGAACACCGGCATCGGCTTCGCAATCCCGAGCAGCCTCGCCAAGCAGGTCTCCGACAGCCTCATCAAGAACGGCAAACTCACCCGCTCCCGCATTGGCGTCCAAATCAAATCCCTTGGCGAAAACCAGAACCTCAGGGAGATGGTGGAAGGGGTGCAGGAAGGCCTCTTCATCAGCGGCGTGCAGACCACCGGTCCCGCCGCCAAGGTGCTCAAGCCCCGGGACGTCGTCGTCGCAGTCGACGGCAAGAAGGTGAGAACCTCGCGCGAACTCCAGGAACAGATCTACTACAAGAAGCCCGGCGACACCGTGACCCTCGACGTCGTCCGCGACGGCAAGGCCACCAAGGTCAAGGTGAAGACCGAGGCCATCCCGGAACAACAGGCCGACACAAGGGTTTCCTCCCGACGTTCGGCACCTGACGCCGGCTCCACCTCATTCGGCATCCGCGTCGAGCCGCTCACCGCAGAAGTCGCCGAGAAGCTCGAAGTGGAAAAAGGCGAAGGCGTG
>JBBRDN010000149.1:0-11481 GCA_038203875.1 Verrucomicrobiota bacterium | reverse complement strand
CACAAAGACGTCCAAGTCCTCCGACATCGACGCCAGCATCTCGAGCTTCCTCTATGGCCCGACGGCCAGCGGGCTCCTCACCAAGGGCGGCCAGTATCCCGCCCTCAAGGCCGGCGCGAAGAACACGTTTGACGGTGGCGGCCAGATCAACAACTCCGAGCAGATCAACGCCCGCATCGCCGTCCGCGTGGTCGATATCCTGCCGAACAACACCATGATCGTCGAAGGCCGGCGCCGCACTGCGTTTTCCGGCGAGAAGCAGGAGGTCGTCCTCCGGGGCGTGGTTCGCGGCGACGATGTCTCCGCTCTCAACACCGTCCTCAGCTACAATGTGGCTGACGCCTCGATCAGCATCGTCTCCTCGGGTTCCGTATCCGATACGCAGAAGAAGGGCTGGTTCACCAAGACGTGGGACAAGGTCAACCCCTTCTGAGACCCGTTCCCATGCGACTTCTTTGGCACTTTGGGCTGGTGGCGCTTCTCGGCGCCCATTCGACGTTTGCGGGCACCCGTCTCAAGGATGTGGCGATTTTCGCCGGGGCGCGGGACAACCAGCTCTCGGGTCTGGGCCTCGTCGTTGGCATCGCAGGCGACGGCGACAAGAACCCGATCTACACGGTCCAATCCGTGGCCAACCTCCTCAAGCGTCACGGCATCACCGTGCCGGCGCAGGCGTTGGTATCGAAGAATGTCGCGGTCGTCATGGTCACGGCCGATGTCCCCGCCTTCAAGAAGGCTGGATCCCGGCTGGATGTCACCGTGTCCTCCATGGGTGATGCGAAGACCCTGCAGGGCGGCGTGCTCCTGCAGACCCCGCTCATGGGTGGCTCCGATGGCGAGGTCTATGTCGTCGCCCAGGGACCTCTGACGATCGGTGGAATCTCGGCGGGGAACGAGTCCGCATCGGTCCAGAAGAACCATCCGACCGTCGGTCAGATCTCCGGTGGCGGCATCGTTGAAAAGGAGATCCCGGCCGAGGTGGTCCTGAACAACTCCGTCGAGGTTCTCCTGCGCGAACCTGATTTTACATCGGCCGCCCGGGTGGCGGACGCGGTCAATTTGAAGTTCACCAATGCCGCCGTGGCCATCGACTCGACAACCGTGCGGGTGCGCGTGCCTGAAAAGTTTTCCAGTTCCGAAGTGTCGTTCCTGGCCCGCTTGGAAGCGGTCGAAGTGGAATCCGACATCCCTGCCCGCATCATCATCAACGAGCGGACTGGGACCATCGTCGCGACCACCCGCGTGCGCATCTCGGCGTGCGCCGTTTCCCAGGGCAACATCACGATCACGATCGCCAACTCGAGCGACGTCTCGCAGCCCAACGCGTTGAGCAAGGGCGGACAGACGGTCGTGACCCCAAGGACGGATACCAACGTGAAGGAGGACAAGGGAGCCCTGGTGCCACTGCCAGACATGCCGACGGTGGAGAAAGTCGCGCAGTCGCTGAACGCCCTCGGCGTCACCCCCCGGGACATGATGTCGATCTTCATGGCCATGAAACAGGCCGGAGCCCTCCAGGCCGATCTTCTCCTCCGTTAAACCACCCGCCGAGCGTTCCCTTTCTTCCCATGAACCCAGCCATCTCCGGAGTCGCTTCAGCCAACGCCAGCCGACCGGCCGAAGATGTCGGGCGGTCGGCAACGATGTCCTCGGGGGAAAAAGTCGCCGAGCTCTCCCGCCAGTTCGAGGCCCTGCTGCTGCGGCAGATGTTGAAGGAGGCGCGGAAGCCGATGCTTGGGGATACGCTCACGGGGAAGTCCTCCATCTCAAAGATTTATGACGACATGGTCACCGACCGTCTGGCCGATTCGATCGCCAGCAGCGGCGATGTCGGCCTCGGCACAAGCCTTCAGGCACAGTTGATGCGACAGCAGGGAGCCGGTGCGGCGACCGGGGAAAAGAATGCCGCGAAGACGTCCGAAGGAATCCGCAGCAAATGAACGTTCAGTTGGAACAGTCCGAAAAACTGGTGACAGCCCTGAGGGAGGAACTCGAAACCTATGGAGGAATCCTGGCCGCCCTCGACAACCAGCAGGACGCCGTCATGGCCCGCGCGGCCGACGCCCTCATGGACACCGTCCACCAGATCCACGGGCAGATGGGCGAAGTGGAGCAGGCGCGCGCGCGTCGCGAAGGGACCCGTCACTCGGCGGCCCTGGCGCTTGGTCTTCGCGAAGACAGCACGTTCCGCGAGATCATCCCGGCCCTACCCCACCACTATCGGGGGCTCGTCACGGCCCTGGTAGACGAGAACAACGAACTCCTCGTCCGGGTCCAGCAACGCACGCGGCAGAACCATCTGCTGCTGCGCCGCTCGGTCGACCTCATGCAGAGTTTCCTTTCAAGCCTGTTTCCCCGCCAGGAGACCCAGGTCTATGACCAGCGCGGCGGTCTGCCGGGCCGTGTCATCCCCATCCGATCCATTTACGAGGCCGTGGGCTGACCATGACAGGACTAGGATTATTCGGTTCGCTGAGCATGGCGACGCGCAGTCTCTCGACCGCGCGGGCAGGAACTGAAGTCGCGGGGAACAACCTCGCCAACGTCAACACGCCCGGCTACGCGAGACAGAGGGTTTCCATCGTGACGAGCGGCAGCGTTCCGTCCGCGTTCGGTCCCCAGGGCACCGGGTCGATGGCCGTCGGCATCACGAGCATTCGCGACACCCTCGTTGACGGTCAGATGCTGAGCGAGTTGAGCGTCCGCGGCTCGCTCGAATCCCAGCAGCAGGGACTTCAATACATCCAGTCCGCGACCGGTGAACGTTTGGATCGCACCGGCGCGGACACGAGCGGCGCGTCCAACGGGATCGCCAAAGACCTTTCGGATCTCTTCGATTCGTTCCAGAAGATATCGAGCCCCAACACCAACGACCCGGCCGCGAGGCAGACGCTGGTGGCGAGCGCCCAGGACCTCGCGACCCACCTCAACCAGATCGTCCAGCGCTTCGACGCCGTCCGCTCCGGCATCGGCAACTCCATCGGGGCCGACGTAACGGCGGCCAACGACATCATCGACCAGGTCGCCAAGCTCAATTCCGAGATCGTGAAGGTTGAGGTCGGAGGAAACGGACGCGCGAACGACCTGCGCGACGCGCGGCAGCAGAAGTTGGAGGACCTTGCGAAGTTCGCCAATTTCAGCGTGACCGAGACGCCCCAGGGTGCCTCGAATATCGCCATCGACGGCCTTGCGATCATCACCGGGGCGGTTGTGACCAACCGCCTGGAGGCGTTTGATGCCGGCGGCGGCCAGGTGCTCGTCCGCGCCCTCGGCACGGCCACGACGCTGAACATCCAGGGAGGAAGCATCCACGGGCGGATCGAATCCCGGGACGTCGCGTTGGCGAAGACCCGCGGCGAGATCGACCTCCTCGCGTCCAACCTCATCAGCGAGGTCAACGCCATCCACGCGACCGGCTTCGGCCTCACGGGCACGACCGGAAACGATTTCTTTCTCGGGACTGGGGCCGGCGACATCAAGGTCAACCCGGCGCTGAAGAACAATCTGCAGCTGATCCAGGCCAACGGCGTCGCCGGCGACGTGGGCAACAACACGGTGGTCCTCAAGTTGGCGCAACTCGGCGACAAGCCGATCGTCGCGCTCGGCGGAGAGCGCCTGGGCGGTTACTACGCGCAGGCGATCGCCTCGATGGGGCAGGACCTGAAGACGATCAACACGCAGATCGGGAACCAGGACATCGTCCAGAACATGCTGGAAAGCCAGCGCGACTCGGTCATGGGCGTCTCGATCGACGAGGAGATGACCGACCTGATGAAATTCCAGAAGGCGTTTTCAGCTTCGGCGAAGATGGTCACGACCATCGACGAGATGCTGGACACCATCCTGAACATGAAACGCTGACGTTGCCCGCGGAGAACCCTGAACGGCCATGAGAGTCACTTCCAACAGCTTCCCAACCCGTCTCCTAGACCAGATCACCCGCCTGACGAACCGGACCAACCAGTATCAGACCCAGGCGGCCACCGGCCAGCGCATCACGCTGCCGGAAGACGATCCGGCCTCGATGCGCCGTGTAATGGACATGCAGGGCGAGGGCAGGAAACTCACGCAATACGCGGACAACATCGGGCGGCATCAGGAACTGGCCCAGGCCAGCTATTCCTCGATGAGCGCCACCAAGAAGATCGTCGACCGGGCGGGCGAGATCGCCACGCTCGCGGGCGGCGTCAACTCCCCGGAGCAACTCAAGATCCTGAGCGGGGAGGTCGACCAACTCCTCGCGCGGGCCGTGCAGTTCGCGAATGTGAAGAACCGGAACGACTATCTTTTCGCTGGCACAAAGTCTGATACCGTTCCTTTCGTCGCCGTCAAAGATGCCCAAGGTCGGACGACATCGGTCTCCTATCAGGGCAACGTCGACCTGGCCGAAAGCGAGATCGCCGAACAGGTGACTCTCTCCGCCCAAACGGTCGGTGCGAACACCACAGGAACCGGAAATCGTGGGCTCTTCGTCGATTCGCAGGCGGGAGCGGACCTCTTCGGCCACCTCATCGCCCTGCGCGACAACCTGCAGTCCGGAAACGTCGCGCAGATCCAGTCCGTCGACCGCGTGGACATCCAGAAGGACGAGGAAAACCTGCTGTTCCACTACGGATCGAACGGCGCCGCCCAGGCCCGCCTCGAGACCTCGTTGGCTGTCTCCAAACAACGGCTCGAGTCCCTCAACATGCTCGTCTCGAAGGAAACCGACGTGGACCTGGCGACGACCATCGTCAAGCTCACGGAGACGCAGAACGCCTACAAGGCCGCGCTCCAGTCCGGCAGCACCATTCTCCACCAGTCGTTGCTCGACTACATCCGTTGAGACGGCC
Source organism: Verrucomicrobiota bacterium (assembly GCA_038203875.1). GTDB lineage: Bacteria > Verrucomicrobiota > Verrucomicrobiia > Limisphaerales > CANJSG01 > CANJSG01. The sequence goes on along the minus strand of JBBRDN010000149.1, from coordinate 6,649 downwards.
CGGGCGGGCGCCGTTGTCAGGGAAAAGAACTGGCGGTCAGCTTTCGCCGGCCGCCAGGCAATTAATCATCGGTTGGTGCGTCAGGATTGCAGCCTGGCGCCCGGGGATGGGATCTAGGTGGGGCTTTCTGCCGGAACCATGATGGCGCTGGCGATGGGGGATGCACCGTTTCGGTTTAAGAAGCGCAGCATCTTACGCATGCCCAATTGGGAAGCTTCGCCTGTGCCACGGTTTTTGTGGGCGATTGGAGACTGATTCCGTCCGTAGCCCGGCGATTCCGTGACTAGATCGCGGCAATGTGGCGCGAATTGCTCACGGCTTGGAACCCGACTCTGCTTCCTTCCGTTCGAGAAGCCGCTTTATCCGATCCGCACTGGACTCGGGGCGCTGGTTGAACCGTGTGTCGGCTATGAAAGACAGGGCGCGCTTCTTGACCGTCACCGTGGTCTTGCCGGCCATCGAGATCGCTTCGATTGCTTCCAACCCGTTCAGTCCGAAACCTGCCAACGTGTGGCGGTAGAAATGATAGGACGGCTCCGATCTCCCGCTCGGACCTGTATTGATGTTCAGGTTCCAGCCCACCTCCCGCCGCACGAACTCCCATGGCTGGTCTTCGTAGGCAAACTGCTTGGCGTAGACTTTCCCACGCAGCCTTTCCTCCGTCTTCGGGTCTTCGACGATCACCGTAGCTTGGAGCGGATCCTCCCCGGAATGCAGCAGCAGGAACGGCGGACGGAAAGTCGCCCGGATTCGGGTCTGGTTGGTGTAGGCCGCGACCGCGTCGAGCAAGGTGGGGGAAGCATTAGTCACCCGGGCCTTGTCGCGGTCGAAGAAGTAGAGCTCGTCCGTCGCGCCCGGCATAAAAATGAGAGCCTTGACCTGGGGATTGGCTTTTAACGCGCCGAGCATGACGCGCGCGGCATTGGTCCGGTTGAGGTCCGCGACCGGCTCTCCCAGCGGCATGGTCGCGAATTCCTTCTGCCAATCCTGGGCGCGGGATACGAACGCAGCTGCCAAAAGCATGAGTAGGACGACAAGTGTCCGGAGTCCGATCACGGCTAGCGCAGGCCTCCGGCCTACTCGTTGCTGCGTCCTTGGCGGCAAGCAGCTACGGCTTTCGGATTGGAACCAAGATTCCGGACGGAGTGCGGCGTGAGTGGTTTGTTCTGGAGGCGTCATGTCCGTTCTGGGCGCGGCGCCCGCAACGGCAGGCCGGAGGTCTGCGCCACCCGCCAGAGATGTTGACTCGTCGCTCATCTCGTCAAAAAGCCAGTTGCACATTGCGTTCTTGGAGTTGATCGGACCAGCGCGCCACATAACTGAAGGCCCGGTAGATCTGTTCCAGCTGTTCCAACGGCAACGCCTTCGACCGTTCGGCGGAACCGATTGCCGGAGCGGCCTGCCAGACCGTGTTCATCTGCTGGAGTTCCGCCACGAGCGAATCCCGCAGCGCGTTGATCTTGTGCTGGAGCGCCTGGAGCGTGTCCGTCCAAACCATCGACCGCTGGAAGAATTTCACCTTCAACATCGGCGACGTGACCTCGGCCTTACCGGCGAGGAAGGCGTCGACTTCCTTGCACGTCTGCCCGACCTCGATGAAGAGGTCCATCGTGCCCGGCGGGATGCGCTGGATGTCCCTGGGTTTGCCGCCGAGTTCCAGCTCCAGCAGGTGGAGCAAGCGGTCCTTCGGCTCGCGCAGGGTGTTGTAGGCGGCGTTCAGTTCGGCGTAACGCGCGTTGCTCGCGGACTTCTCCGCCTCCGGCGCGTTGTGGGAACGGTCGGGATGAACTTCGGCGGAGAACTGGTGGAACTTGGCCTTCAACGCATCCGCATCCAGCCAAGGAAGGCGTGGTTCGTTGAGGAGCGAGAAGGAGTCGGGCATTACGCGCTGAAGCTCTCGCCGCAGGAACAGTTCGTGGCGGCGTTCGGGTTCTTCACCTTGAAGCCGCCTTCCGTCAGCGCGTCCACGTAGTCCAGTTCACTGCCGGTGACGTAGAGCGCGCTCTTCGGATCGACGACCACGCGGACGCCGGCGCTTTCGACGAGAATGTCGCGGTTGGCCGGGGCATCCTGGAGATCCATCTTGTATTGCAGGCCCGAGCAACCGCCGCCCATGACCGCCACGCGGAGCACGCCTGTGGGCCGGCCCTGCTTGGTCAGCAGGGTGGTGACCTTCTTGGCGGCGTTCTCGGTCAGCTTGATCAGGCGTTCGTCGCCCTGCCGGATGGTCGGCGCGGCAGGAACGGCTTTGGAAGAGGCGGCAATCATTTCGTTGGCTTCAAGGTATGAGCCGCGTCGGGTGCGGTCAATCGGCTGGGTTGGGCACGTCTATTATGCGCCCGGCTCGAGCCCTGCACTACTGGGCACGTTTGAGCAGCCTCCACGCCCAGATGCTCAAGCCCGCCGTCGCGATAGTAAGGACGACAAACACCGGGTCCTTCGTCAGCTGTAAACCTTCGAGGGAAACACGCCAGAAGTGCGCCAACGTGATCAGCGCGAAGACCGTGCTGGTGGTAATCAGATATGCCTTCATCGGGTTTTCTCCGCTGGGGTTTGGTGGTTTCTGGGCTCAGAACCAGTTGAAGTTGAAGCTCACGCTCACGCGTTCGGCTTCGACCGGGTTGGGCGGGACTTCGTGGCGGAGCCAGCTCTCGAACAGGACGAGCTTCCCGGCTTCTGCGGGGTAGCGGACGTGGGCCTTGTTCTCCGGACGGCAATCGGCACGACGCGGCGGCGCGGCCATGAACTTCGTGAGTCGCGGGTCCTCGAACTTGATCGAGCTGCAACCCTTGGGCGTCTTCACGTAGTAGGTGCCGCTGATGGTGGAGACGGGGTGGATGTGCAGCCCGTGCGTGACCTGCTTGGGCATGATGTTGAGCCAGCAATCGGTCATCGTGAGTTCGCGGCCTTCGAGGTCCAGGTCGAGGTGTTTGGCGTAGGCCAGGACGTGGCGGCGGATCTTCTTCTCCAGTTCCATGAAGGTGCTGGAGAGCTTTTGCAGGCGGCACATCGAGCTGTAGGACGTGTAGCCGCCGGGGTAGTTCTTCTTCGACCACTTCAACCCCTCCGGATCATTGTCGCGGATCTGGTAGCACTCCTTGAGCAGCTCGTTGTTGAAGCGCTTCCAATTCGTCCGCAACAGCGGCGAATGATAGATGAACGTCGGGAACCAGGCTTGGATGGTCATGGGGAAATCTTTTTGGAGGTGAGCCGATCCGCGCTGCGGATCGGCCGTCAACCGCAGCGCGGCTGACACTACCTGTCCGACTTAACCCGCGTTGTCCAATGGACGGGCGCTGATCTCGAGCATTCGTTCGATAGGCAGGCGGGCGCGTTCGAGGATGTGTTTGGGCAGTTCGACCCGTGGCGCGAGGTTGACCATGCAGTCGTGCAGCTTCTCCAGCGTGTTCATCTTCATGAACCGGCACTCGTTGCACCGGCAACTGTCGGTCGGCGCGGGGATGAAGGTCTTGTCCGGGCACTCCTTCATCAGGCGGTGGATCATGGCCGATTCGGTCGCGATGATGATGGCCTTGGCCGGGCTGGCCTTGCAGTAGGTAACCATCTTTTCGGTCGAGCAAACCTCGTCGGCCAACATGCGGACGGCCTTGGTGCATTCGGGATGCGCCACGAGCGGTGCGTCAGGATACTGCTGGCGGATGCGCGTGATGCTGGCGTGGGTCCACTCGACGTGGACGTAGCAGTTGCCTTTCCAGAGCGTCATTGGGCGGCCGGTCTGTTCGATGATCCAGGAGCCGAGATTTTCGTCGGGCACGAAGAGGATGTCGCGGTCCTTGGGCGCGGCATTGACGATCTTCATCGCGTTGCCGCTGGTGACGATGACGTCGCAGAGCGCCTTCACTTCGGCGGAGCAGTTGATGTAGGCGATGGTATAGAAGTTGGGATTCGTTTCCTGAAGCGCCTTCAGCTTGGGAGCCGGGCAACTGGCTTCCAGCGAACAGCCGGCGTCGGCGTCGGGCAGGATGACGATCTTGTCCGGGTTCAGGATCTTCGCCGTCTCGGCCATGAAGTGGACGCCGCAGAAGACGATGACGTCGGCGCTGGTCTTGGCCGCCTGCTGGGAAAGCCCGAGGGAATCGCCCACGAAGTCGGCCACGTCCTGGATCTCGGGAAGCTGGTAGTTGTGTGCAAGGATGACGGCGTTGAGCTTCTTCTTCAGCGCCAGGATCTCGCGCGAAAGCGTGTCGAGCTGCTCGGGTGGGAGCGGCTTGCGGGTGACGAAATCCAGTTTGGCGGCGGGCTCGGCCACCGGCGACGTAATCATAAGCGGAAGCTAAGGGCAGAGGAGCGGACGGGTCAACCGATGGGGAACGTGGCCTGCCAAGCCACATGCCTGCTACCTTAGTCATCTTCGTGTCCTTTGTGGATCAACCTAGTCGTCGCGCCGGAACTCTACGGCTCCGACACCGAACCATTCGAAGCGGATGTGGTCGCGGTTGCGGATGAACAGGCGGCCGGAGATGAAACGGGCGTTGCGGAAGTCATGCTCGGCGATCTGGCCTTCGCCATCGCCGTTCGCCACGTCGGCTCGCCATGTGATCTGGCCTGATGGAACGTGGTCGTCGCCGGTAGTTTTGGTGGCGATGGCCAGCGAACCCTCCTGCTCGATGCGGATGTATTCCTCGAAATGGCCGGTGTAGTTGCCGATCCAATCGCCGGTCAGGTTGGGCACGATGTCTTCCGCCATTTGGGTGGAAGATAGCCGGGAACGCGCGAAGTCAATGAGCGGCCGAGGTAGCAGCGGGAGTGCGACCCGAGGCCCGGCCGCAGCACTGCCGGGCCCACCGGGATAGCGGTCATGTCTTCTTGAACACGATGCCTTCGTCCTTCACGTCGGCGCGGATGTGGTCGCCGGGTTTGAAGTCCCCGTCGAGGATGTGGAGCGCGAGCGGGTCGAGCAGCAGGTCCTGGATGGCGCGCTTGAGCGGACGCGCGCCGAACTGCGGATCATAGCCTTCCTTCGCGATGAACGCCTTGGCCTTATCGCTGACTTCCAGGCGGAGCTGCTGGGCTTCAAGACGCTTCATCACACGGATGAGCTGGAGGTCGACGATCTTGGTCAGCTCGGCTTCGTCGAGGCTGTGGAAGATGATCGTGTCGTCCACGCGGTTGAGGAACTCGGGACGGAAGTGCCGTTTCAGTTCGCCGAGCACCTTGTCCTCCATCGCCTGGCGCGCGCCCTTGGAGGTTTTTCCGTCGAGGAAATACTCCTGGATGATCGGCGAGCCGATGTTGGAGGTCATGACGACGATGGTGTTCTTGAAGTCCACGGTGCGGCCCTGCCCATCGGTGAGGCGGCCGTCGTCGAGGACTTGGAGAAGGACGTTGAAGACGTCCGCATGTGCCTTCTCGATCTCGTCGAAGAGCACGACGGAATACGGGCGGCGACGGACGGCCTCGCTGAGCTGCCCGCCTTCCTCGTAGCCGACATAGCCGGGCGGCGCGCCGACGAGCCGTGAGACAGTGTGCTTCTCCATGTATTCCGACATGTCGATGCGGATCATGGCGTGGTCGTCGTCGAAGAGGAACTCGGCCAGTGCACGCGCCAGCTCCGTTTTGCCGACGCCGGTGGGGCCGAGGAAAATGAACGAACCGATCGGACGATTGGGATCACCAAGGCCGGAACGCGCACGGCGGACGGCGTTGGCGACGGCCTTGATGGCTTCGCTCTGGCCGATGACGCGATGGCTGAGACGATCTTCCATCTTCACCAGTTTCTCGCGTTCGCCCTCGAGCATCCGCGTGACGGGAATGCCGGTCCAAGCCGCGACCACTTTGGCGATGTCCTCATCGGTGACTTCCTGGCGGAGCAGGGTGTGCCGTGTGGTGGAAGTCTGCTTCTGCACGCTGGCCAGCTTCTTTTCCAGATCGGGAATACGGCCGTATTGGATCTCGGCGGACTTGTTCAAGTCGCCCTTGCGGCTGACCTGTTCCAGCTCGGTCTTGGCCTGCTCCAGCTGCGACTGGATCAGGCTGACGGCGTTGATGGCGGCCTTCTCGTTTTGCCACTGCGCGGTCAAGGCGGAGGACTTGTCCTTCAGGTTGGCAATTTCAGTATCGAGCTTCTTGAGGCGTTCCTTGCTGGCGTCGTCGCGTTCCTTTGTCAGCGACGTGCGCTCGATCTGGAGCTGGAGAATCTGGCGGTCAAACTGGTCAAGTTCCGTGGGCTTGGAATCGAGTTCCATCTTCAGGCGCGAGGCGGATTCGTCCACGAGATCGACGGCCTTGTCCGGCAGGAACCGGTCCGCGATGTAGCGATGCGACAGCGTCGCGGCGGCGATCAGGGCCGCGTCTTGGATGCGCACGCCGTGGTGGGTTTCGTAGCGTTCTTTGAGGCCGCGGAGAATGGCGATGGTGTTCTCGACCGTCGGTTCGGCCACATGGACCGGCTGGAAGCGGCGCTCAAGGGCGGGGTCCTTCTCGATGTATTTCTTGTATTCATCGAGCGTCGTCGCGCCCACGCAGCGGAGTTCGCCGCGCGCGAGTTGGGGCTTGAGCATGTTGGCCGCGTCGGCCGCGCCCTCGGCCTTGCCGGCGCCGACGATGGTGTGGAGTTCGTCGATGAAGAGGATGATCTTTCCCTCGGCCGAAGTGACTTCTTTGAGGAAGGCCTTCAGGCGATCCTCGA
>JBBRDN010000148.1:0-11482 GCA_038203875.1 Verrucomicrobiota bacterium | reverse complement strand
GCCAGAGCATGGCGGACTTCGATTGGGCCGTCGGCCAGACGAACCGGTTCATCGTCCGCGGACAACCCGACGGCACCAAGACCGCCTACTCGGGCTACGTGTTCAGCACCGCGACCAAGACTTGGAAGCATCTCGTCACGTTCCGCACCGCGTCGAACGGCTCGCCTCTCAAAGGACTCTATTCGTTCGTGGAAGACTTCCGGCGCGACACCAAGAGCGTCGGCGACAATCGTCGCGCGGCCTTCGGCAACGGCTGGGTGAAGACGACCAAGGGCGAATGGCTCCCGTTGACCAAGGCCCGCTTCACCGCTTCCGGCGCCGCCTGGGAATCGAAGGAAAACATCGACGCCGGACCGACCGGCGACCGCTTCTACCTGTCCACCGGCGGCGCAATCACGATGAGCCGGGAACTGCGTTCGATGATCGAATTGCCTGCAGGCATAGGGTCAACCCATCCAAGTGACCTCCCTGAGTTCCCCGTCAAGCAACCGGAGCCGGTCACGCCAAGACCGGTTCAACTCAAGAGCAACTGAGGTCGCTATGAGCGGCTCGGCACCCAGCGGGAATATCGTCATTCGGCGCGCAGGGAGCGACGACCTCCCCACCATCATCCATCTCGCCCAGCGAATCTGGCGTGCCCACTACCCGGGGATCATCTCGACCGAACAGATCGAGTTCATGCTTTCCTCAATGTATTCGCCCAAACGAATCGCCGCCGAGATCACGGAGCTGTCGGTGACATACCTGCTGGCGGAACACGAACGGACCGCGATCGGCTTCGCAGCAGCAGGTCCGGCCGACGAGGCGAAGACAACCAAACTCCACAAGCTCTACGTGCTGCCTGAACATCAGGGCAATGGCGTCGGCCGGGCACTCATGAACGCTGCCCTGACAGCGGCACGGGCGATGGGAAGGGATCGGCTCATCCTCGCGGTCAACAAGGGCAACCAAAAGGCTATCGCAGCCTATGCCAAATGGGGCTTCCGCCAACGTGATGCCGTCAAGGTCGAGATCGGCGGCGGGTTCGTCATGGACGACTACATCCTCGAAATCGCGGTTCCGGATACGAAAGAAGGATGAGCCCGGACTGTAGTCGCGTTACGATTCAAACAGCCGAGTGACCGCCCTCACTGTCACTCAGGCGCTCGCAACCGAAGTCGCAATCACCCCTTTCTCTCCATGCCCCGCCGCCTCACCAAGACCATGATCGGACTCATCGTAGGCCTTGCCGCTTTCTGGCTCGTGGTCTTCGTCATCAACCTCAACACCAAGTCCGTCGCTGGTGGCGTTGTAGGCGGAAGATTAGCCCCATGCCCCGCGACGCCGAACTGCGCTTCCAGTCAAACGGAAGACGCGACCCAACTGGTCGAGCCTTTCAAGCTCACGGGCGACCCTGCAGCGGTCCTCGGGAAGCTGAAGGCCGCCCTTGCCCGTCTCGGCGGCACGACGGTGGTGAAGGAAGAGACGAACTACCTCCACGCCGTCGCTAGCACCGCGTTCTTCCGCTTCCGCGACGATCTGGAACTGCTGATCGATCCAGCGAACGGTTTGGTCCATGTGCGCTCCGCCTCGCGCATCGGTGTGTCCGACGTGGGCGCGAACCGGAAGCGGGTAGAACGGCTGCGCGCAATTCTGGCCAACTGATCCTTTCAACTTGTCCGTCAACGGGAGGCCCACAATCCTCAGCTCCATGGCGACGAAGAAGAAATCCGGTTCCCGCAGCAAGTCCGCTCCCGCCCGCATCGGCATCATCGGCGGCAGCGGGCTGTATCACATCGAGGGCTTCACCAACCAGAAGTGGGTCAAGGTGAAGACGCCGTTCGGCTCTCCTTCCGATGAACTGCTGACCGGGACGCTCGCCGGCCGCGAGGTCGTCTTCCTTCCCCGCCATGCCCGCGGACATCGCATCCTTCCCACCGAATTGAACCACCGTGCCAACATATGGGCCATGAAGCAGCTCGGCGTGCAGTGGATCACCAGCGTCAGCGCCGTCGGCTCGCTCCAGGCGCGCTACAAGCCCTGCGACATCGTGCTGCCGGACCAGTTCCTCGACCGCACCAAACAGTCCCTGAACCACACCTTCTTCGGCCGGGGCATTGTCGCCCACATCGCCTTCGCCGATCCCGTTTGCGAGGAACTTCGCCAACTGCTGCTTACCGAGGCCAGGGCCAAGGGCGCGACCGTTCACGATGGCGGCACCTACGTGAACATGGAGGGCCCGGCCTTCAGCACGCGCGCGGAATCGGTCTTCAACCACAAGGCGGGCTTCGATGTGATCGGCATGACGAATCTGGGCGAGGCCAAGTGCGCCCGCGAAGCCGAGATCGCCTACGCCACCATGGCCATGGTGACGGACTACGATTGCTGGAAGGTCGACGAGGCCCACGTGACCGTCGAGATGGTCATCGAGAACCTGAAGCGCAACGCGGAGACAGCAAAGCGCGTCGTCGCCGAGGTCATCCCGAAGATCCCGATGGAAGCCAACTGGCCATGCCATTCCGCGCTCAGGAACGCGATCATGACCGATCCGAAGGCCTGGCCGAAGAGGACGATCACCGAATTGAAGCCGCTGCTCGCGAAGTATCTCTGACGCGGAGGGTCAGCGGAAGAAGATGAACCACACGAGCACCAGCGTCGGAACCATCACGGGCAGCGCGAACTTCCAGATGTAGGCGACGAAGCCGGGCGTGCGGACCTTGGCGTGGTCGGCGATGGCCTTGACCATGAAGTTCGGACCGTTGCCGATGTAGGTGTTTGCGCCGAAGAAAACAGAACCGGCGCTGATCGCAACGATCAGCGAATTGACCTTGGTATTGGCCAGAAGGATCGCCATTCCGATCTGTTTCGGGCTGACTGATTTTCCCGCCACGGCACCCGGAGAATAGGTCTGAAGGAACTGGTAGGACGCCTTCACCTGCTCGGCGTGAGTTCCGGCGATGGCGGCCAGATCCCCGCCTCCGCTCTGGATCAAGGCCTGGACCTGGCGCGCGATCTCCGGATCGGCATGCAGGCCTTGGATGACGCTGAGGAAGCTCAGGTAGGTGGGGGCGTTGTCCAAAACCGAGGAGAGTGCGCCGCTCCCGAAATAGAAGAACGCCGGCGTCGGGCTTCCCAACTGAGCCGCATTGAGCGACAGCCAATCCAACGCCGGAATCATGCAGCCGAAGATGCCCACGAAGAGCACGGCCACTTCCTTGATCGGATGGAAGTTGAAATCGTTCGCCTCATGGACTGATTTAGCGGTCGTGAAGTAGGAGCCCGCAGCCGCCGCGATCATCAGTCCTTCCCGAAGGAAGTGGGGATGGTTGATGAAAACGGCCCCGAGGATCACGAGGAGGAAGAATACGTTCTGCAGGCCGTCGAAGCGCCAGGATTCATGGGCTGTTTCCCGGTCACGCACCGCCTTGGGCGCGCGGCGGAAGTTGACCGAATCGACAACAAAGAACATGGCCAGAAGCGTGCCCATGGCGACGAGCCACAGCGGCCAGAGATGTTCCGCGACCCAGAGGAACGGGACTCCTTTCAGATATCCGAGGAACAGCGGCGGATCACCGATGGGAGTGAGGCAACCGCCGACATTGGACACAATGAAAATGAAAAAGACGACGTGGTGCGCGGTGATCCGGTATTTGTTCATCCGCAGCCATGGGCGGATCAGGAGCATGGACGCGCCCGTGGTCCCGACAACGTTCGCCAACACCGCTCCAAACAGGAGAAAGAGGACGTTCACGGAGGGCTTCGCTTCGCCCTTCACGTTGATGTGGATGCCGCCTGAGACCACGAAGAGCGATCCGATCAAGGCGATGAACTGGAAATACTCGACCGCCGTATGGATCACGCGGGCGTGCGCCGGTGCGGAAGGAGAAAGCCCGAACAGATAGTAAGCGACCGTGACGGCCGCGAGTCCGACCGAGACCTTGGGATAGTGGCGGCTCCACCAACCCGCGAACAAGAGCGGCCCAAGCGCGATCATCGCCAGGAGCATCACGAACGGCAGGACCATCCAGGAACTGGGCGTGGGAATTGATTCGACCATGACGGCGTTTGGAGACGGTTCGGTATTGATCGGGCCGATGTCGGCAGTCGGCTCACCACGATCAGACCAATCCGGCTGGCATCGCACCCACGGGAGCAGCCCGACAAGCAAAAACCCCGGCCGATTGCTCGGCCGGGGTTGCGAGAACAGTCGCGGGATCAGCTGCCGTGGTAGCCTTCTTCGCCGTGTTCGGACACGTCCAGACCCATGCGCTCCACCTCCTCGGTGGGACGGAGGCCGATGACGGCCTTCACAATGTAGGCGATCACCACGGTGCCAACGACGGACAGGACGATGGTCAGTGCCATGGCCTTCAGCTGCTCGACCACAAGGGGCTGGAAGAGCGAATCGGTGACCTTGTCCTTGAGGTTGGTGGCCAAGTTGGCGTTGGAGCCATTCCGGGCCAGCATGCCGGTCAACAGGGCTCCGAGCGTTCCACCGACGGCGTGGACGCCGAAGGTATCGAGAGCGTCGTCATAACCAAACATCTTCTTGAGCGAAGTGCAGGCGACGAAGGGAACCACACCGGCCAGGATGCCGATCAACAAGGCGCCACCGGGAGTGACGAAGCCAGCGGCGGGCGTGATGACAACCAGACCCGCGACCGCGCCGGAGCAGAATCCGAGGACGGACGGCTTGCCACGAACGATCCACTCGAGCACCGGCCACACGAAGGAGGCGACCGCGGCGGCGATGGTGGTGGTCGTGAAGGCGTTGGCGGCGACACCGTCGGCGGCCACAGCGGATCCGGCATTGAAGCCATACCAGCCGACCCAGAGCATTCCGGTGCCGATGGAGCACATGACCATGCTGTGGGGCTGCATGGGATCCTTACCGAATCCAAGGCGCTTGCCGAGGATCAGGCAGAGGACGAGGGCGGACCAACCGGAGGACATGTGGACGACCGTTCCACCGGCGAAGTCGATCGCCTTGATGCTGGCGTTGGCGTTCCAGACGCCGTTCATGAGTCCGTTGATGCCCCAGACCATGTGGGCGAGCGGGAAGTAGACGATGAACATCCACAGCGCGACGAAGGCCAGGATCGCGGCGAACTTCATGCGTTCGGCGATCGCACCGAGGATCAGCGCCGGGGTGATGATCGCGAACATCATCTGGAACATGCTGAAGACATTGTGCGAAACCCAGTAGGAGTAGTTCGTGTTCGGGAGGGAATCGACGCCCGAGAGCATCGAGAACTTCAGGTTCCCGAGGACGCCCGCGATCATGTCGGTGCCGTCGGCGAAGATGAGGCTATATCCGCAAACGACCCAGAGGATCGTCACGAGGCCGGCAATGCCGAAGCACTGCGCGATGACCGACAGGATATTCTTCTTACGGACGAGGCCGCCGTAGAACAGGAACAGGCCGGGCAGCGTCATGAAGAGCACCAGCGCGGCGCAGACCATCATGAAACCATTGTGGCCGGGACCTGAAGTCGCCGAAGTCGGAGTCACCAGGCCTTCTGGAACGGCCTCGGTCTCGACCTCCTTGCCGTCCTTGTCCTTGGTCTTGATCTTCGCCTTCAGCGGCGCCGTCGGATCCGTGTTGTTGATGTAGGCTTCGACCGTGGCGATTCGCTGTTCGAGTGTCGGTTCGGGTTTTTTCGGGGCGTCGGCCGCCTGGCTGCTGAAGCTGGTTCCGGCCGTAAGCGCGCCGGCCATCGCGATCAGAGAGAGAAGTTTTTTCATTGTAGTGAAGCGGGTGAAGTCGGGGTGGTTGGCATGGGTCTCAAACTGCGCTGTCGCCCTTTTCCTCGGTGCGGATGCGGATGGCGTCGTCAACTGGGGAGATGAACACCTTGCCATCACCGATCTTGCCGGTCTTGGCCGACTTGATGATCGCGGCCACGGCGGCGTCGACCCGGGAATCGGGGAGAACCAGCTCGAGTTTGATCTTCGGGAGGAAGTCGACGGTGTATTCGCTGCCGCGGTAGATCTCGGTGTGGCCCTTTTGGCGCCCGAAACCCTTCACTTCGCTGACGGTCATACCCTCGACTCCGATTTCCCCGAGGGCGTCCTTCACTTCCTCCAGCTTGAACGGCTTGATGATGGCTTCGACTTTTTTCATTGGTGATGTGGTGTGGTTTGCTGTCTGGAAACTGTTGGGATGCCCAATGCGCGCCTCAGGATTCCTGCCCCGAGCCATTTGATTCCACCGGAACCGGCCGGAGCGATCGGCTACGATCATCCGGCCGAACAAGGAGGCTCAAATTGAACTCACGCAGCAGCACTCCTTCCATTTAGCAACGGAGATGCCAATGCCTGGGCCGAAGGTAGACCCAGCGCGGAAACGCCCGTGTCTATTGGATATTCTGTTTGAAGAGGCGCAACGCATGAATCCCAGTCATAGATAGACAGCCAACCATGAATGGTCAGGCGGGGCCCATGTGGACAAACTTAGCCACATGGGAAACCAACCATGGAGAACACACCATGCGAACGGGACGGGTGAAGAAGATCCGAGCCGCGCAGCGGAGATGAACCCGAAAACCCATCGAGCCCAACCCAATCCGGGGGAGTCAGCCGTAGATGATCAACCGGATGTTTTCAGGGAGGTTCTTGGCGACCTCGGTGACAACGTTGCCCTTGAGGAGACTGACAAGGCGGCCGCGGTTGGAACTCCCAACCATCAGGTAGTCGATGCCAAGCGTGGCCGAAAGGTCGAGGATTGTGCCGGCCGCGCTTTCGCTGACGATGTAGAGCGGGATCACCTGAACCCCGGCGGCCCGGCCAGTTTCGAGCATGGTGGACATGATCTGAAATGCGTCCGGATCGTCCTGCCAGCGGGACACGCTCGAGATTGAACTGCTCATTGGGAGGGCAACGGCGAGCTCCTTGACGTAGAGCACGTAGACGACCGCCTGACGGAGTTTGGCCTCCTCGAGAGAGAACCGCAGGACATCGGTCAACCCGCGGGCAGCCACCATGATCTTTTGGCCGGCGTTGATCCGTGGCGCGATGTCACGCGCGGACTCGGGCACTACCGCCGCCGCCAGCTCCTCGCTGATCGTCACGGTGCGCAAGCCGGCCCTACGCTGCGACCAAGCCCTTAATCCAAAGCCCAGCCCCAGAACACAGACGGCGAAGAAGAGCGCCCCTTCCTTCACACGGGCGATAGTCAGTTCCACGGCGAACAGGACGACGAACGTGATGCCCATGATCAACCGCTCGTAGAGCTGGAAATCCAGTTTCCGGTTGAACGTGCAGGATCCCAGGTTCACGGCGATCGCACCGATCACGCCAATGGCATAAAGTCCCATTAGGGTCTCCAAGTCCGAAGCGAACAGGATCGTGATGATCGGCAAGCCGGCCGCCAAAATCAGGGGCCACCAAGGAACACCATGGCTGTTGAGCCTGGTGAAGTTCCGGGGCATCTCCCCGTCACGGGCCAACATGTAGAACAGGCCGATCAAGGCACCAATGGCCGTGTTTACGGCGCTCAGAAGGAGCGTGCCGACGACGAGTCCGACAATGACTCCGAACGTTTTCCCGGCAGCCGGCCCGATCGACAGCGACGCATAGTGTTCTCCGAGCACGCTCAGCATGTCCTCCCACCGAAGCCGCATGACGGGCTCGAGATCTTTGGGCAATGAGAGCATCGCCCAGCCAAGCAGCGCGGTCAGGAGAACCACCTCGATCGCCACGATCGAAATGGAGAGAGCCGCCGTGCGGGTGACACTGGGTTTGTCCATGGTCGACCCCTTGTCGAGCTTCATGACGCCGGTGAGGTTGGCGATCGCCTCAACGCCGGACAGGGCGAGAATCATGCCGACAAACGCGCGCCAATTGATCCGAAACTCGGACGGCGGCGCCTGCATGTTGGCCGTCGTCAGATGGGGAACGGCGAAGACAAGGATCAGGACGACTACGATCACCATTGGAATCGCCATCGTGACGGCCGCGCTTCCGCTGTGTTTCGGCCCGAAGAAGTTGAGATACCCGATGAGGAGGATGACCAGCGCCGTTGCGTAAGGAATATACTCCTTTGGCACGCGGAAATAGCTCATCGCGGCCCACCCGCTCATGGCGGCCGTGACAGTGAAGTTCGCCACAAGCAGCAGCGCTCCCATCACAGCGAGGAACCGGCTGCTTTCCCTGGCGGCGGAATAGACTCCGCCGCCGTCAGGGAAGTGTTTGCAGACCAGAATGTAGTTGTAGGCCACCAACGCCGTAAGGGCGCACACGGCGATAATCACCCCCATCGACTGCCACGCGATGGCGACTGAAGCCGAACTGAAGGCAAAGCCGATCACGTAGGCCTTGCTGGTGCCCCAGTCGCCGTAGAGCAGCGCCGCCGCACGTTTCCAATCCACGTTGCGCGGACGGTGGACGTTTACGCTGTCCATGGTGCGGAGGGGAATCGGGCAGCGGAACCGATGCGGGCGGGCGACGCTGGGCGGGCGGATTCGTTCATCGAAATGTCCGACCAGCATGGGCGACCGGGCAACGACCCGTCAAACAAGGGTTTCATCCGCAAACCTAGCCGGCCAACTCGCTCCATCTGCGGTTTCCGATGGCAATTGCAGCGCCGGAAGCTGGTCCGGCATGGTCCACCAACGGACCTGACAATCAACGGCCTACATTCGCTGGGGTGGCCGCTAGACATTCGCCAAACCGGCCACTACGGTCCCCGCACCTTATGGAGAAAGTCGTCATCATCGGCACTGGATGCGCTGGCCTGACCGCCGCCATCTACACCGCCCGCGCCAACCTTTCGCCCCTCGTTTTCACAGGAATCATGCCGGGCGGATTGCTGACCACCACCAGCACGGTGGAGAACTTTCCCGGCTTTCCGGAAGGCGTGGATGGCTACGAACTGATGGTCCGTATGCAGCAACAAGCCGAGAAGTTCGGCGCGCGCATCCAACTCCTCCAGGCCGTCGAAAAGGTCGACCTCTCCAAGCGCCCTTTCCACCTCGTCATCGACGGCAAGGACATCGTCACCGAGACCCTGATCATCGCGACCGGCGCCGGCCACAGGCACATCGGCCTCGAAAGCGAGCACCTGCTCGAGAAGAAGGGCGTGACCTATTGCGCCACCTGCGATGGGGCCTGGCCGATGTTCCGAAACCAACCCCTGGTTGTCGTCGGCGGCGGCGATTCCGCCTGCGAAGAAGCGAACTACCTCACGCGCTTCGGCTCGGTCGTGCATCTCGTCCATCGCCGCGATACCCTCCGAGCTTCCAAGATCATGGTCGACCGCGCCTTGGCCAATCCGAAGATCAAGCCGGTCTGGAACTCAGTCGTCACGGAGATCCTCGACGTGAAGCAGGACAAGGTCACCGGCGTCCGTCTGAAGAACACCGTGACCGGCGAAGAAAGCGTCCTCCCCTGCGCCGGGGTCTTCGTCGCCATCGGCCATGTGCCGAACACCCAGATCTTCGCCAGCCAGATCGAACTCGATGAAAACGGCTACGTCATTCGCAAGGAAGGCTCGCAGACCAGCGTTCCCGGAGTGTTCGTCGCCGGTGATTGCTCGGACCACGTCTACCGCCAGGCCATCACCGCCGCGGGCATGGGGTGCGCCGCCGCCATCGACGCAGAGCGGTTCTTGGGAGCCCTGAACCAGTAACCACGCGAATGCCGACAATGGAAAACTACTACGCCGAACGCGCGGCGGAGTATGAATCCATCTACGCCAAACCCGAACGCCAGCCCGACCTGATCAAGCTCCAACGCCTTCTGGAAGATTCCCTGCGCGATCGGGACGTGTTCGAGGCAGCATGCGGGACGGGCTACTGGACCGAACGATTCTCCGATGCCGCCCGCTCGGTCTTCGCCTTCGACTTCAACCACGAGGTCTTGGAAATTGCCCGGAGCAAGTCGGAATTGAACGCCAAGGTCCGGTTCACCACCGGCGACGCCTATCATCCTCCCGAGCCACCCAATCCATGCAATGCGGGCGTCGCGGGGTTCTGGTGGTCGCATGTTCCTCGCTCCCGGCTCGAGGAGTTCCTGACTCGCTTCCATGCCGGCCTCGCTCCAGGCGCGATGGTCGTCTTCTTCGACAACCGCTTCGTTGCCGGCAGCAGCACGCCCATCCACCACCTAGATGCGGCCAGAGACGGCTGGCAACGCCGTCGGCTTCAGGACGGGCGCGAGTTCGACGTGCTCAAGAACTTTCCCTCCGCGGAAGAACTGCGCGCCCGTGTTTCGCCACATGCGACGGCGGTCGAAATCGTCGAACTCGAATACTTCTGGTTCCTGACCTACGAACTGAAAGTCTGAGAGCCGTCGACGCGATGAACCAGATCACTCCAACACAATTGGCTGAACGCCTCGAACAACCGGACCCGCCCGCGTTGCTCGACGTCCGGGAACTCGAAGAGCACAGCTTCGTCGCGTTACCCGGCTCGACCCTGATTCCATTGGGCGAATTGGCGGAGCGATCCGACGAGATCGAACCATGGAAGGGCCGCGAGATCGTGGTCTACTGCCACCACGGCATTCGCAGCATGCACGCCATTGCCTTCCTGCGAAGCCAGGGTTTTGAAAGGCTCGTCAACCTTTCCGGGGGCATCGACCGGTGGTCACTCGAAGTCGATTCCGCTGCGCCCCGCTACTAGGCAACCCGCACCGCTTCCCACGGAATACGCGGATAACTCTTCCGTCACGCATCGTTCGGACTTAGTGATCTCGCGGAGTTGCCATGCGATTCAGCATCATTCACAGGACCGAATACAAATACGCCTCGCCCGTCCGCGACAGCTTCAACGAGGTGCGCCTTCAGCCGCTCTCCAACGAGCAGCAGACCGTGGAATCGTTTCTTCTTCGTGTCCTCCCCGCCTGCCGACTTCGGCACTACGAAGATTTCTACAAGAACGTGATCCACCATTTCGAGATCCCCGAACCGCACGCCCATGTGGTCATCGAGGCCACCATGACGGTTTCGACCCGGAACACCGCCCTGCCGCTGGATGCGACGACGGCGCCGATGGGCCGGTTGCCGGAATGCGGCCGGACGGAACGCTGCTTCGACTACCTGATGCCGAGCCGCTACGTGGACCTCGACCCGGAGACCTGGCGACTGGCCATCGATACCACCCAGGGCCTGACCGACATCTGGCAGGCTTCCGTGGCGATCATGCGGTTCATCCACGGCAACTTCCGCTACACGCCTTCCAGCACGAACGTCCACACCCACATGCGCGACGTGGTCCAACAGCGCGAGGGTGTCTGCCAGGACTTTGCCCATGTGATGCTCGGAATGTGCCGGGTGCTGAAGATACCCGCGCTCTACGTCAGCGGGTATCTCGCCACCGAGACGGCGAGCGCTTCCCACGCATGGGTCGAAGTGTTCATCCCCGATCTCGGCTGGCGCGCGCTCGATCCCACGCACAACCAGGCCCCGGACGAAAACTATGTGAAGATCGCCGTGGGCCGGGACTACGCCGACGTCGCTCCCGTCAGCGGCCACTACAAGGGCACGCTGGACCGCAAGATGACC
>JBBRDN010000147.1:0-11542 GCA_038203875.1 Verrucomicrobiota bacterium | reverse complement strand
GCACTTTGGCGCGTCCATACGCTTTCGGATGGCAAAATATGAAGGTGCTAGTTGGACAATGGTCATGCATCTTTCATGCACGATCTCGCATCTTCATGAAACCGGAGTTCCGGCTTCGACCCTCTCTGTCGGCACCAATTCTTCCTCAAAACCGGCTCAAACTTGCGCGGCCATTTCGCCAAGCCCGAATGCGGATGTGATAGGGCATTCGGTCGCTACCGAACCGGCCTGCCCAAGCCCTGGGTTATTTTTGCGAGATTCACGAGGTCTTTATAGACTTCCATGAGGTGAGGCAGCATGAAGTCGTCGGCGGTAAACGCGACTTCCCCGATGATCTCGATCCGATTCAAGATCAGCGGCAACTCCTCCGGGCTGGGGTGTTTCGGGTCGGACAAACCTTCCTCGTTCAAATCTTCAATGAGATCCTCGCGCTCCTGATCAGGGAGGCTTGGATCATAGATCGCTCCGAGCCAATAAGCCCCGGCGTCAGGATCAACGCCGACGAGACTCATCGCCGCGCGGGCGAGCGGGTCGCGCAACGGATCCTTGGTTTTCTTGCCGCCTTGGCTGGGCGGCCCGGCGACTTTCGGCGCGGCGTCCGGCTGCGCCCGCGGCGGCGCGCTTTCAGGAGGTTTGCCGGCCGGTTCCGTCGGCGCCGGATCGGGACTTGCCGTCGGCGGCACGACCGCCGGCTCCGGTGCGGCGACCGGTTCCGGGTGATTTGCCCGCGCCGTTTCCTGAATCGCTGGCGGCTTGAACATCAGCCGGCCAGTGATCGCGAGTCCGATGGCTACGGCCAGAATTGAAGCGAGAATCGTTTTGGTTTTTATGGTGGCAAGGCGGTTTCCGCTCATTGCGTTGTGTGTGAGACGAGGTTCACGTCCGCGTCAATGACTTCCTTCACCACGCCGACGCCGGGGGCATACCATTTGAACTCGATCTTCCCGTCGTGCGCGGTTCTGCGGGCTTGCAGGGAGCGGGGTTCGGGGTTGAAGACGGTGACGTCATGCGGGATTCGAGGATGTATGGTTTCATCGACACCACCCGCCCTTCTTCAGCCGGGTTCCTCAACCATTCATGGCATCTAACGGCGGCGGGCCGTCGCGGTTGCAATCGATGCGCCCCGTGACCGCCGTCGTTGAGCTTGGGTCGCTAGGCCGCTTTACTCCCTCCATGAAAAACCTCCCACTTCTCCTCGCGCTCCTCGCCTTCACGCCCATCGCGACCGCTCAATCCGGTGGGTCACCGATGGCGAAATCCACGGCAGAGCAGCTCAATCAAATGTGGAGCCAGGGCAAGGCCACGGGCCAAGGCCCGGTGAAGTTGCAGAGCTTCCCGCTGCGGCTCGATGACATCGGCTACATCATCCCGCTCGGCAACATGCAGAGCGGGCACACCACGCCGAGCGATCACTTGTATCTCGTGCCGAAGGGCGCGGTGAATCAGGGACAAGGTCAGCGCGGACCGAGGTCTCCCGGCCAGGGGACCGGCGTGGACACACGCGACTTCAGCCAGCTTTATGATGTGGTCGCAGTCGCCGAGGGCTTCATCGTCATGCTGCAATGGCGGCCCAATCCGCAGGGTGGGCAGGCGAAGTATGACCCCAGCGTGTTTGATCGCGCCGTTGATTTGAAGGTCTTCATCGAGCACTCGGCGCACGTTTGGAGCTATGTCGATCATCTTATCGAAGTGGATGCCGCGATCATGAAACAGGTGCCCGGTGGCGTGCAGCCCGGCCAGCCGGTGAACGTGCGCATTCCTGTCAAAGCCGGACAACTCATCGGTAAGGTGGGCAACCAGACGTTCGACTTCGCGCTTATCGACACCAGCACCATGCGCAAGGGCTTCGTGAAGCCCGATCAATTCCTGCAACGCGATCCGCAGAAGCCACATGTCGTGGATCCATTCGACTACGTCGCAGAGCCATTGCGCAGCAAACTCATCGCGAAGGACGCGCGCAAGGTGCCGCCCTTCGGTGGCCGCATCGACTACGACATCGACGGCAAGCTGGTGGGCAACTGGTATGAGCAAGGCACCGGCGGCTATGCTGGACAGAACCGGCGCATTGATTACTGGGTCGGTCATCTCTCCATCGTCTATCACCATCTCGATCCGAAGATCATCGTCTTCTCGATCGGCAACTACGACGGGCGCGCGCAGCAGTTCTGGGTGAAGGGCAACCAACCTGACCCCGCCATGGTAAGCGAGAAAGACGGCATCGTAAAATATCAGCTAATCCGTGGCCAGCTCGGCAGCTCCGGGCAGGTGCAGATGGGACCTGAAGCCGAGGCGGTGCAAGGAACCGTGCTCTGCCAGGTGTTACCAGATCGAAAACTGAAGTTTGAGGCCTTCCCCGGAATGACAGGCGGACAAGTAAAAGGCTTCGGTGAGAAAGCAAAGTTGTATGAGCGATAACAAACGGGCAGACGCACTATTGCTCGCTGCGTCTTGTCACAAATTGTGAGAACGAGGCCTAACCCTGCGCTGCGGCGCCTATGAGGGTAGTCAAGAGGGTGATGGGGTCTCCGCCAGGTTTCCTTTGGGCGGGGTGATCGTCGCGCGGAGCGTAACGCCAGCGGAGGTGTTGGCACACGGCCCCGTCGCGCGCGGAAGCGGCTGTTCCGGCCGCGTAGCGCGCGGTTCTGCGGGCTTGCCGGGAGCGGCGTTCGGGGTTGAAGTCAAAGACGTGATGCGGAGTTCGAGGAAGTCTATTTTCATCGACACCATCCGGCCTTCTTTGGCCGGGTTCCTCAACCCTTCATGGCATCTAACCCGGCCATCGCGTCCCGGTTGCAATCCAACGCCCTTGTGGGCCGGGTCGCTGAGCTTGGGTCGTTAGGCATCTCAGTGGCCACTACCCAGCCCTAACACGACATGACACCGATGGAACGCGCCGTCCACATTTACGCGATCATCAACCTCACGGTCATCGGCATCTCCCATGTGGTGAGGCCACGTGTATGGGTAGACTTCTTCGTCTTTCTCAGGGAACGCGGCGAGGCGGGGGTGTTTGCCGTCGCCCTCTTGAACCTCATTTTCGGCTCGATCATCGTCGCTTTCCACAACGTCTGGTCGGGCATCCCACTGATGCTCACCGTGCTGGGTTGGGCGAACGTGTTGAAGGCCCTGATCTACTTCGCGTTCCCCGCGTCCGGCTTGCGCAGGCTCCAGTTCCTCTCCCAAGAGCGGGCAAAACTGGTCGTCGTCGGCGGGATTCTCTTCCTGCTGCTGGCCGGTGTCCTCGGCTATCACGTATGGAGCACGGCATGAAGGGTTGCTCGTCAGGTCATGCAATGAACACCAGTTCGCCGCCGCTAGCCGAGATGCCTCCTGAGTAACAGGGACCCTAAACCATTGGAGATCAACGTCACGAATCCTCCTTTTAATCCCGCGCCGGCAAAGGTTCCCCTCCCTGTTCTGCTGCTAACCATGCGCTGCAGCGATTCCGGCCATCGCGTCGCGGTTACAATCGTGGCGTCTCGTCCGCCGGTTCCCTGGGCTTGGGTCGTTAGGCCGCTCGACCACTGACCAATGAACGCGACATCCCTCCAAACACAAAGTCTGAAGCTGGTTCCCCAGACACGCGAAGAAGTTCGCGCGCAGATTGAGCAAATGAAGCCTCACGAAAAGGCCGAGCTTTCACCAGCCTGGCTTGCGCTCCTTGACGGATCGAGTCCGGCCAATCCTTGGATTCATGGCTTTGTGTTGGTGCATCGAACCGACGGCAACGTGATCGGCAAGGGTGGTTTCAAGGGACCTCCGGGAGCGGATGGCGATGTGGAAATTGCTTATGGAGTGGCTCCAGAGCATCAGGGCAAGGGTTACGCGACAGAAGCCGCAGCAGCACTGGTGAGCTACGCTTTTAGCGACGGGCAGATTCGCGTGGTCCGAGCGCACACACTACCGGAATCAAACGCCTCGGCACGAGTCCTGACCAAGTGTGGTTTCAGGCGAGTCGGGGAGGTTATCGACCCTGACGACGGATTGGTATGGAGATGGGAGACACCATGAAGCGGCCTAACCCTGCGCTGCACCCAACCCGGCCATCGCGCTCTAGTTGCAATCCACGCGTCCCGTGGGCCTGGGCTCTGAGCTTGGGTCGTTAGGCGTTGCTACCCGTGGCCCAATCTAATGCGAAACCCTGAAAATCACTTTGCCCACCGCACGGGTTGGTTGCGCGCCTCTGTCCTCGGTGCCAACGACGGCATTGTATCAACGGCCAGCTTGATTTTGGGCGTCGCCGCCGCCCGGTCCAGCCACGGCAGCATTGTGGTTGCTGGCCTCGCCGGATTGATTGCCGGCGCGATGTCAATGGCCGCAGGCGAGTATGTTTCAGTCAGCTCGCAGGCGGATACCGAGCGCGCCGACCTCGACCGGGAACGGGTCGAGTTGACCGACGACCACGCCCTCGAACTCGCCGAGTTGGCCGCTATCTATGTCGCCCGTGGTCTGGATGCCGACCTTGCCCACCGAGTCGCCACCCAGTTGATGGCCCACGACGCGCTCGGCGCGCACGCCCGCGACGAGTTGGGCATTTCCGATGCGCTAAGCGCCCGCCCCGTTCAGGCAGCCCTGGCATCCGCTGGAGCTTTTGCCTTGGGTGCAGCCCTGCCGCTCCTGCTTGTTTTCGTTGTGCCACAGTCCGCGCTGGTCTTGACGGTTTCGGGTGCTTCGCTGGTCTTTCTCGCGCTGCTCGGTGCTTGGTCGGCACGCACTGGCGGAGCGCCGGTGGGGAGAGCGACAGTTCGTGTTGTTTTTTGGGGTGCTTTGGCAATGGCACTGACTGCGGCAGTAGGTGCTCTTTTCGGTGCGACTCCATGAGCGCGTTTTCCCCAATCGCCGCAACGCGTAACCCTGCGCTGCAGCGCCCCTATGAGGGTAGTCAAGAGGGTGATGGGGTTTCCGCCAGGTTTCCTTTGGGCGGGGTGATCGTCGCGCGGAGCGTAACGCCAGTGGAGGTGTTGGCACACGGCCCCGTCGCGCGCGGTTCTGCGGACTTGCCGGGCGCGGGGTTCGGGGTTGAAGTCAGTGGTATTATGCGGGGTTCGAGGATGTTTGTTTTCATCCACACCACGCGGCCTTCTTTCGCCGGGTTCCTCAACCCTTCATGGCATCTAACGGCTCCGCGTGTCACGCCGCCTGCTCCCCGCAGACCCGCCCCGAAGGCAGCGCGCCGAGCTCCACGGTCGCTGCGCGCGGGGTCGGAAGCCCCGGTAACCGTCGCCTTTTTTCTAGCGTCTGGTGCACGATGAATATCCGGTTGCCAGTTGTTTCCGCCATTGCCGTTCTGGTCGGTCTAGCCATTGCCGCCAAGTTCAAGGGCGGCGCCGCCACCAAGGAACCGCCCTCCGGTCACCAGGCTTTGGCCATCAACAGCGGCGGACTCGACCGCCGGTTCCTTCTGCATCTGCCCCCCGCCTACGACAAGACCAAGCCGCTGCCCTTGGTCGTCATGCTGCATGGCATGGGAGGCACTGCGGCAAACTCCGTGCGCGAGACGGGTTGGTCCGCGAAGGCAGATTCAGAGACCTTCATTGTTGCGTATCCAGAGGCCACCCGTCCGGATGGCACACGGCCGCCAAGCCTTCGCAAGAATCCGCAGGCTTGGAACGACGGTTCCGGTCGCTTTCATGCCGCCGAACGCAACATTGACGACGTGGCGTTCATCAGAGCCCTCCTTGACCGTCTTACCGCCGACTATCGCATTGACCGCCGCCGTATCTTCGTCGCCGGCTTTTCCAACGGGGCTTCGATGGCATTCCGCGTCGGTGTGGAACTCTCCGACCGAGTCGCGGCCATCGCGCCGGATGCCGGGGCCTGCTGGACTGAGACGCTGAAGCCGCGGCGCGGCATTTCGCTCTGCTATCTCACGGGAACCGCCGACACCCTGAACCCGCTCGAAGGAGGATTCCCCAAGCTGGCCATCGGCGGAGGCGACCAGGGCGGCAAGCCCAAGGCTCCCGTGCGGGTCGCCATCACAAAGTGGACGAAGGCCCTCGGATGCCCTGAGACGCCCATGCGGGACGACGCCACCAATGGCATCCGCACCCAGATCTACGGCCCCGGTCGCGATGGAGCGGAAGTCGCTTTCATAACCATAGACGGACTCGGCCACCATTGGGCTGGCGGAGTGAGCCAAGCGCCTGAGTTCCTCGTCGGCAAGAACACCGACAAGCTCAGAGCCACCGATGTCGTCTGGGATTTCTTCCGCACACATCCTGCGCATGACTAGCCTTCACGGAGGCGCATAAAAGTGCCCCGGTCAGCAGCGCGTCGCAGTCACGTCACAGCTTGGTCAACTCCATCGCAGCAGTGGAGTTCCGTCGAGGCGCTTTGACAAATCGATGGAATCGCCCAGGGACACTTCAGCGGGATTGACCTGATAAGCCCACACGAAGAAGTGCTGAAGCACGGCCTCGCCATAGATGGTGGAAAAGGCTCCGTCCACAGCATCCAAGCCATGGCTCAGCTTGATGCGACCGATCCGGGGCACATTGAAACGCGGATCCATCGTGATCCAGCGATGGCCCAGATAAACCTCCCCATAGGCATGAAAATCCATGGGTGAGCCGGGATCCTGGAAACCCACGTCGGGGAGATGCCCGGTGACGTATCGCGCCGGAAGATTGAAGGCGCGGCAGAGGGCGATGGCGGCATGGGCAAAGTCCCGGCAAACGCCGAAGCGTCGGGAAATAACCTCCGAAGCCGCGAGATCGGGCCGGCCGGAACCAAAACGATATTCGATATTGTTGTGGAGCCAGTCACAGATCGCCCTCACGCGCAGAATCCCGTTGGCGACGTGGCCGAATTCCCTCCAGGCAAAATCCATCAGTTTATCCGAGTCACAGTAGCGGCTTGGCAGGGTGTAGCGCAGGAGCAAAGGCATGATTTCGTTCACGGGCACAGGGCTCTCGTAGATGCCATCGTTCTCCGGAAGCGATGATACCCGGACCATGGCGTCCATGTTGATCTCGTTGCGTCCCGGCACCAGCATCGTCCGGCAGGTCAGGTTCCCATGTGCGTCCTCGAATTCTTCCGCAGAAAGATAGGGGCCAAAGAAGCATCGCTCTTCCTGCACAGAGTGCTGGTCATCCTGCCGTGGCCGCAGCACGAACAATGCAGGCGTGAAGAGGTTGGTCTGATAGACGATGCTGCACCCTACGCGGATGGTCAGATTCAGGGCGGGTGGCGGAGTCATGATCTTCAATTTCAATGGCGGACGCTCTCCGGCTGAAACAGCCTGTGCCAAGGCTGTGCCAAGTGTAACTCTTATTCTCCCGACATCGCCGGGCACGGCGTCAGAGCCTCCCCGGTCCCCGGTTTGATTGACGAAAATCCAGACACTCTCCCATGAACATCGAATTGCTGGACCGCCTGACCCTGATGACCTGTGACTTGGTCAAGATCCCGAGCACCCAGAGTCGGCCTGCGGATCGCGAGGAGTGCTTTGCTTACTGCCGCAGGCAACTGGCGGGTCTCCCGGGCATCGAGGTTCGGGAATACGAGAGCCGCGGCTTTGGCTCGATGGTGGCCCTTCCGCGAGGGGTGGAATCGCCCCGTATCCTGCTCGTCGGACATCTGGACGTGATCGAGCATCCCGATCCCCTGGTTTATCGGGCCAGCGTGCGTGATGGCCGCATCTGGGGACCGGGAGCGGGTGACATGAAAGGCCAGTGCGCGATCATGCTGGAACTTTTCGTGCGTTTGCAGCGCCAATATCCCGGGCTGTCGCTCGGCGTGGCACTGACATCTGATGAGGAACATGGCGGCGAGGACGGTGTAAAGTTCCTCTTTGAGCAGGCGGGCCTGCGCTGCGGCATGGCCATCGTGCCCGACGGCGGTTCCCTCAATGCCGTGACGGTGGAAGAAAAGGGCATCCTTCAACTGCGGCTGAGAGTCACTGGCACCGAGGGACACGCGGCGGCCCCATGGCTGACACCCAATGCGCTCGCCACCCTGGCGAAAGCCATCACCGCGCTTTGCACGCATTTTCAGGGCATGCAGGACCCGGCCTCGCCCGATCACTGGTATCCCACCTTCGCGCCGACGATATGCCACACGCCCAATCCGACCGTTAACTGCATTCCCGCCACCGCTGAAGCAACGGTGGACCTGCGCTTTCCATCACCGCACACGGCGGAAAGCATGATGGCCACCGTGAAGGAAATCGCGGGGCCAGATGTGTCTGTGGAAACGATTGCCACTGCTCCCCCGACCAAACTGGCGCCCGACGACCTTTATCTGCGCATCACCGAACGCGTGACCGGCAAGCCCGTCCGCCTCGTCCGTGCATCCGGCGGCAGCGATTCCCTTTTCATCTCGCAACACGGCATTCCCGTCGTGCTCTCCAGCCCGGTCGTAGGCCAGCTTCACCGGGAAGACGAGTGGATCGATCTGGCTTCGATGGGCACCTACTACAGGATTTGCGAGGAGTTCATCCTTGAGAAGCTAGCAATCCCGTGACGCTGGGCCTCCAAAGTGAGTTTGATTTCGGGCACCAGATCATTTTCGCCGCATCGACCTGGTTTCAGCCTTTTTGACATGCCTCCTATCCAAGATGGAGAGGCGAACAGGTTACCTTTTGAGTGACAGGATCACGAGGCTGTTATGCTGGAACGAGGCTCAGGTTGGGGGCGCGGGCTTCAGCCAATCGCGCACTTCCATCCAGCGCACTTCGCCCTCGGAGTTGCAGATCACCAGCAGCATGGGGAACGCCTGCGCCGTGCCGAATTTCGGGTAGAGATAGTGCCGCAGCCGCTCTACATCGCGCGCGTGCTGGAGCGGGCGCTCGTGGACGTATTTGCTGAGGATGATCTCCTCCTCAATCGAAACCGACGGATCGAAATACACCTCCAAACCGCCCAGACCCGGCGCGAGGCGCTTCACGGGCGAGGAAAATTCCAGATCGATGCTAGGCGGCGTTCTTGTTCATGAAATTCTTGTGATGTTGAGGATGATCACTTGGCAACATCAGCGGTGAGGACGGCGCGGACTTGAATGGATTTGAACAGGTCGCTGTCTTCGATCTTGCGGAAACGCGTATCCTTGCCGCTCATCCAGATTGGGGCCGTGCTGCCGTCGGCGTGGCGGATGCGGAGATTGTCGATATAGACCTGGTAAGTGCCTGGTTTGCCGCCTTTGAACACGAGACCGTGGCGCGGGACGATGCCCGGCGCGCTACTGGACAGACCGATGATGCGATGCTCCCAGTCGCCGGGACCACCTTGGATTTCCGGGCCGGTGGACTGGTCGCGACCGAATTGATCGATGCCTTCGCCGCGCTTGAAATCGAGCTTCATGGATTTGCTGTCGTTGCCTTTGAAGGGCGAGTAGAGGAAGCCGCGTCGCAGGCTATCAGGTGCGACGGCGATGTCATACTCGACGTAATCGGTGGCGAAATGATTGCCTTGAAAGCTGGCGAAGGGGACGACGAGCGTGTCCTTCGGCTTGGCTTCTGCCGTCACGGTGACGCTGACTTCCAGCACCTCGCCTTCGGGTGCGGGCTTGGCATCAAGCTTCGCCGGGACGGGTTGGTGCGTGAGGGCGGCGCCGAGTGACCCGGCCCAGGTGTTCATCTTCGCCGTGAGGGATTTCACCACGGCAGGATTTGCGTCGGCCACGTTCTTCGTTTCGCCGATGTCGCTGCGGATGTCATAGAGTTCGGCGTGGTCGAAGAAGCGGTGCAAACGCCAGTCGGCGGTGCGAAGGGCGTCCTCATTGCGCCACGACCAGTAATAGCTCTCGACGGGGCTTGCGGTGTTGTCGCGCAGCGCGGGCCAGATGTTCTTGCCGTCCAGCGGGCGCGTCTCGGGCATCTTCCCATCAGCCATCGCCATCAATGTCGGGAACATATCGAGCGCACCGCAGAGTCCATCCCACGAGCGGCTGACGACTTTGCCATTGGGCCAATGAATCACCGTCGGCAGGTGCGTGCCGCCTTCATAGACACTGTGCTTGCCGCCCTTGAACGGCAGGTTGCTGCCGTCCTTCGTCGCGCCGTTGTCGCTGGTGAAGACGACGATTGTGTTCTCGCGCAGGCCGAGCTTGTCGAGTTCCGCGAGGATGGTGGCGACGTTCTTGTCCATGGCCTGAACCATCGCGGCATAGACGCGCTTGGTTTCGTCCGTGACCTTCGCGTCCACACCCGCCAAGTCCGAGTCCTTCGCCTGCAACGGCGCGTGGACAATGTGAAACGGCACATAGCAGAAGAACGGATGGTCCTTGTTCTTGCGGATGAACTCGGCCGCGTGCTGCGTGATGAAGTCCTCGGTGTAGCCCTCGTCCTGCGCCCGATATTCACGGTTGTGCCACCAGCTTGCCGGTCCCCTGCCTCCGGCGTTGCGCCGCGTGAAGTAATCCGCACCGCCGCCATAATAGACCCACGCTTCATCGAACCCGTGTTCGTTCACACCCAGTCCACCACCTTTGAGTTTCTTGTTGGGCATCGTCTTGAATGCCTCGGCAAACGCAGCGCGATACTCCGGCGTGGCTGGGTCTTCGCCGTTGTGCCATTTGCCGAAGACCCCCGTGCGATAGCCATTCACCTTGAAGCCCTCGGCGATGGTGGTCTCGGCCTTCTCCAATTCGCCGCCCGTCTCCGGCCCGGTGCCGACGCGAAACGGATGCCGCCCCGTGAGCAACATTGCTCGCGTCGGCGAGCACACGCACCAGCCCATGAAGTTGCGGAGCTCCACGCCTTGCTTGAATAGCTTGTCGATGTTCGGCGTGGGGATGCTTCCGCCCGGATGCGCACTGATGTCGCTCCAGCCAAGGTCATCGGCGAAGAGATAGACGACGTTGGGTTTCTCGGCTGAGAGGATCTTTCCGGACCAGGAGAGGAACGATAATGAGGCGAGTATGAGTGTGGCTTTTTTCATGGTCGGGGAAGAGATTGGCAAAAGAATGAAGGCAGGTGTAAATCGCGGATCAAATGTGCAGCGGGTGTTGGTCGAAAAGTGAGTCACCTCTGTGGCTGCTAGCTGCTAGGAATTTGCTTTCGCGCCCGCCGCACCGTGGACGGTCGGAATGGGGATCGGTGCCGGGGAGTGAGGGGGTCTGGCGTTCTTTCCATCTGAATATCCGTGCTATCTGAAATCCGTGGTTCCTCTTTTGCCTTCTAGGTTAACAGGCGCATCAATTTGAAGTTATGGTTCTTCAACGATCTGGACGCCGTTGATGGCCGCGAGAAAGCCACGGGCGCCGAGGCGTCCGAACAAACTCTGCGAGCCCGGAACTGCGGAGACGGTGAGGGAAGGATCCGAGAGACCCGGAACGACGAGGAGGTTGCCAGCTCCGGCGTGGCGGACTTGGAAGTAATTTTTGAGGAACCACGAGCCCGGGCGGTGGGAGACGGAGAATTCCTTGCCGCCGACTTTGATCTCCGTCTGCCCCGGTGAGCCGGTTTCCGGAACGGCGCAATAGATGTAGGCGGTATATTTTTTGAAGGGAATGCCCTTGAGGGTGATGGTCACAGGCGGTTCCTCGCGTTTGGAGCCGATGAAGCCGCGCACGAGAGCTTCATCGCCCGTGCCTTTCTCCATGC
>JBBRDN010000146.1:0-11569 GCA_038203875.1 Verrucomicrobiota bacterium | reverse complement strand
GCCTCTCGACCGCAATCTGCTGGACTGTTTTCTGGCCTAGGACGGACGTCAAAGCGGGCACCGCCGGAGCGGCCGAGGGGAGGGACGCGAAAGGCGAAGGCGTCGGTGGAGCCTGCTTGAGCGGATTCCCGCCGAGCAGAGCGCCCAACCCCCGTCCTAGAGCCGTTTTCGACATGCGCGCGAGGTTGCGGAACGGGGAATTGAATGTCGAGAGGGAGTTGGGTTGGTGGGAAATGACGAAGGCCGAAGGCCAAATTGCGAACCTGCGGGAGCGATGAATGCGCTGATGGGCACCCCGTTTTTGTCTCGCTTCAGTATCCATTCCTGAAGGCAGTTGCGGAAGGACTCGGGCCTGTTGGAAACTCCACCTGAATGAGCAAGAAGAGCGCGAAGATTGCCGCGATGATCGCCGGGCTTGAGGGCCGAGATATGAGCGCGCACTACCTCGGCTTCTTCGAGTGCTTCAACCAGGGGCTGTTCTTCGAAGCCCACGATGTGCTCGAGGAACTGTGGCTGGCGCAGGGCAGGGCGGGCTCGAACTACGCCTTTCACAAGGGGTTGATCCAGTTCGCCGGCGCCTTTGTCCATTTGCAGAAAGGCCGGATGGATCCGGCCCGGCGCTTGTTCCTGCTGGCTCAGGCAAATCTCCGCCAATATCCAGCCGTGCATGACGGCTTCGAGGCGGGCCAAGCTTTGGTCGAGATTGCCGACTGGATTACCCTGCTAGAAGGAGCCGAGACCAATCCCTTCCCTAAAAGCCCGGCCCCAGTTCTGCGCGTCATGGAACGCTGACCTGTTCGGGTTAAACCTCAGCCCAGGGCGGCGAGGCTTTGCTTGCGGCCGTCTAGGAGGAAGTCGAGGTAGTGGCTGAGCTTGGTCTTCATCTCCAACCGGGGAATCAGAGCGTCGATGAGGCCGCGCTCGATCAGGAACTCCGTGGTCTGGAAGCCGGGGGGCAACTCGGACTGGGTCGTATCCTTGATGACGCGTGCGCCGGCAAAACCAATGCGGGCGGCAGGCTCGGCCAGAATCAGATCACCGACGCTCGCGTAGCTGGCCATGACGCCGGCAAAGCACGGGTCGACCAGCACGGAAATGAACGGCAACCGCTGACGGGCATGGTAGGCGAGGGCGCCGCACGTCTTGGCCATCTGCATGAGGCTGAACATGCCTTCATACATGCGCGCGCCGCCGCTGGTGGAGATGATGATGACCGGCAGACCGCGTTCCGTGCCGGCCTCGATGAGGCGGGTGAGCTTTTCACCGACGACGGATCCAAGCGAACCGCCGAGGAAGCTGAAATCCATTACGGCCAGGGCCACGCGATGATTGCCCAGCTTGCCGATCCCCGTGACTACTGCGTCCTTCATCATCGGGAACTTCTTTTTGGCCGACGCCAGTTTGCCTTCGTAGGAAGCGGCTCCGGTGAACTTCAAGATGTCGACGCTCTCCATCAACGGGTCCATCTCCTCGAAGGAGCATGTGTCGACGAGGGAATGGATGCGTTCGCGGGCACCGATCGGGAAATGATGCGAGCACTTCGGGCAAACCTTGAGGTTATCGTCGAGCTCCTTGTCGTAGATCATGCCTTCGCAGCTCGGGCATTTGGTCCAAAGACCCTCGGGGATGTCCTTCTTGCGGGTCTTCGAGCCGCCGAGCTTGGGCTTCTTGAGGAAGGTCGTGGCGTTCTGCGGCGGTGGCGTCACAGCGGGCTCTACAGTGTCAACGCCGGGAACCTTTTTCGTAAACGTAGTCGTAGCCATCTTGGTTGCTCTAGTCGGACGAGATCAGGGCGAAACGATACCCACGAGGTCCGGCTTGGCAACGGGAACGTTCTGGTTGGGAAGCCGACTTTTGGCTCATTTAGCCTGCGGTCAGGTGCCGCGCGCGACTGTCCACACGATCACTTCCTCGGCTCCCGCGCGCCGCAGCACCGCCGCACAGGCGGACGTGGTGGCGCCAGTTGTCAGGACGTCGTCGACGACGATCAACCGAAGTCCCTTCAGGTTCGGCTTTCCGTTGGGCTTGAATGCGCCCCGCATGTTCGCGCCACGTTGGGAGCGGGTCAGAGCTGTTTGTGTTCCCGTGAAACGCGTCCGCTCGATCCAGCCGGTCTCCAGAGGGATGCCTGTCGCGGTCGCCAAGGCGGCCGCGAGTCGTTCGGCTTGGTTGAATTCCCGTTCACGCAGACGGGTGGGATGTAGCGGAACCGGCACGAGGCCATTCCATGAACCGCCTTTCAGCTCTGGAACAGCGGCGCGGAGCAGCAGGTCGGTGAGGAATGGTTCGAGGAAAAGCCCGTGGCTGTATTTGTAGCGATGGATCACGTCCATCACGACGCGTGTGGCGTGCACCGCGGATCTCGCGTGGGAAAAGGCCAGATCAAGCTCCGCGCAATTGCCGCACTGGAACACGCCGGTGATTTCCCCTTCGTAGGGCAACCCGCAGCGATCACAAAATGGTTCGCGGACGAATCGAACGCCGTCGGGCCGATGCCAGCAGGCCGCGCAGACGTAGCCGTCGCAAGCTTCCGCTCGCTGTTCGCCGCAGAGTTGGCAGACGTTGGGAAACACCAGCCCAAGCCCATGATGAACGGCTTCCTGAAGCCGAAGGAGAGCGGGCCGGGGTTTCATGTCCTCGCGCCCGGAGCGGGCCGGGCTCTCCATCGGATGATCCAGACGCAAAGGAGCCCGAGAACGGCGGCGCCGATCCAGCCGTCCGACACCTTGTCCGATCCCCAGAGGCGCAGGTTGGAGCTTTCCGAGATCGGCGCAAAAGGAGCCGCCAATCGGATCGCCAAGACCCAGCCGGCATGCAGCGCGACGCAGCCCCAGAGATGCCGTTGGCGTTGGTAGACGTAACCCAAGGCGAGGCCCGCGAGCGTCAACGTCAGGAAGGCCGGCACGATCAGAGTGCTGTCCGTGAATCCGACGGCCATCTTCGGAAGAAGTTCGAAACCGGAAGTCCAGGTAACAGGTCCCTGCCACCGTGCGGCCGACAAGAAGTGCACCGCCGAATAGACGAGGCTGCTGAGCGTCAGGGCCGGGATCCATCCGAAGGTTCGACGGAACCCGGACAGGATGGCTCCCCGGAAGAGGAGTTCCTCTACCAGCGCGACACTGAAAGCCCCCGCGGCGGCCTTCGCCAGAAGCGATCCCCATCCCGCGGCCCCTATCTCCCCTTCAAGGCTTCTACCTCCTCCGACGACCGCCACTCCGATGACCACCGCGATCGACCCGATTCCGACAAGCAGGCATTTGGCGGAGTCTCGGAGGCCGCCAGGAGGAAACATCAGCCCGATTTCAGAACTCGAGCGCACGCCCAGTTGCCGGACGAACGGAACCAATCCCGCCAGCGCCAATATTATCAGGCAGCGGTTCAAGACGCGATGGAATGGAACCCCGACCCACGAAGCAAACAGACCCGAATGATCCGCCAAGCCGTTGACCAGTTGGAATGCCCAGGGCGCCAGCAGGGCGCCCCCGGCGAAGATCCAGATGATGTAACAGCACAACGCGCTCAACGGCCGCATGGTTTCAACAAACTAGAAACCGACCTGCCCGTCGCCAAGTCCTGACTGTTGCCAAAACGACACAAGCCCCTGAAGCTCCCGGCCCGATAGCCGACAGCCACATGAGTCTCGAAGATCAAAGCACGTCCCGTCCCGCCGGACCCGTCCGGTTTGGGCCCTATTTGCTTCAGGAGCAGATCAATGCCGGTGGAACGGCCGAGATCTGGACCGCCACCAACGAAGACGGCGAAATCCTCGCCATCCGCAAGATCCTGGACAAACACCGGTTCAATTTCGGCCAGCGTGGCCGGTTCAAGAACGGGGCCGACATCCACGAGCAGATCAGCCCGCACGAGTTCATCGTGGGCTTCATCGAGAACGGCAAGATCGACGGGTCGCTCTTCATCGCGATGGAGTTCTTCGAGTGCTCGAATCTCAAGCTCCTGCTCTCCCGCCAGGACGAGATACTCGGCGAGATGATAGGGAACATCCTCGTCGACATGGCCAAGGGCCTCGACTACGTGCACGACTGCGGGTTCATGCACCTTGACTTCAAGCCGGAGAACGTCCTCGTCTCCCGCAACGGCACCGTGAAGCTCTGCGACTTCGACCTGTCGCTGCCCAAGCCGGAATCGCCCAAGAAGTTCGGCAAGCTACCCGGCACTCCTGCCTACATGTCGCCCGAACAGCTGCGCGGCGATCCGTTCGACCAACGGGCCGACATCTTCGCGTTCGGCGTTTCGGCCTACGAGCTGTTGACCGGCCAAAAGCCTTTTGTCGGCGATACCGTCGAGGAAATCATGGCGGGCCACCAATCCGGCGAAATCGTCTCGCCCCGCGAGCTGAACCCTGAGATTCCCGGCGGCTTGGAATCGATCCTGATCAAGTGCCTCGCCGTCGAGCCGAACGCCCGTTACGGCTATTGCAGTGTGCTCGTCCGGGACCTGCAGACGGTTCTCTACGTGGACGAACCTCAGGGCAATCAGGGGGACGAGAACCCGTTCTCGTGACGGCTAGGGCCTCTTCACCAGCTTCAACGACTCCGGATCAAACCACACGGTCCCCTTGTCGGCTCGCAGTTCCGCCACCAGTTCCACTTCGCCGCCGTTGGCCAGGCTGAAGTCGTAACTCAGGGCCGTCCACTCGCTGGAGCCGGAAAGCTTGTTGATCCGGGGTTGGACGTTCCCCGCGATTCGCAGGCCAGCGCCTTCACCCTTCGGATTTTTAGACGCGGCGATGTCCTTGGCCATCGCCCGTCCTTCCAAGGAATAGCGCCCGGGCGGCAGGTTGAGACGCGTGCGCCACGATCCGGCGGAGCCGGGACTGGCCGCCACGACCTGGAACGCCTTTCGGCCGTCGGGTGTCGTGATCGTGTCGATGCGGGTGTTCCCAGCCTCCTGGCGCGGTTGCCATCCACTGACGACCGCTGCGCCTCGTGCGTCAAACCGGAGTGGCTTGGGGAGCGATGCGAGCTGCTGTTGGATGGAGCGGGAACGGTTCAGGACCTTGTCCCGGATGTCGCGGGACTGGTTGGCGAAGTCCCGCGCCCAGTTCTTGTCGAATTCCTCCAGACTCGACCGGATGCGCGCGGAAAGCTCGGCCACCTCATTAGTCACCGTCTCCATCACGAAGATCTTCTCAGTGATCTGCTGGAACCGATCCACGTAGCGCGTGTGCATTTCCGGAATGGCAAAGGTCTGCCGCGCCACAAGGCCATTGAAGCCCGGGTTGATCGGGTAGTTCGAGTCCCAGAACATCTGGTCCATGCCGTGGGGGATGAAGGTGAACTTGCCGGTCTTGAGATCGTGGTAGAGCCGGTAGTTGTTCGGCTTCGCGGCATACCCGTCCCAGTCCGAGGTCAGCGTTTGGAGGACGCAGAATGTGGTGAAACTTTCCAGATCGAGGATCTTGTCTAGGCGCTCCAGGCGATTGGACATCGGGGAATTGGCCGCAGCAATGAGCGCTTTCAGATCGGAACGGTTGGTCTGGCTGATGCCGGAACTCATCTCGATGTTGCCGTCGATGTCGGTGAGGAATCCGCCGTCGTAGAGGTTGCCTTTGTTACTCTGGAAATTCCGTTTGAGCCACGTCTTGTCGTAGCCCTCCTTGAGGACGAAGAGCCCCAGGTCGCGGCCGTTCAACCACACCCGTGCGTGGGTTCCACGCGCTGTCGGGACTCCGGCCTTGCGATAGAGTTCCCCGCACAGGATCTCCGTTATAAAGGACGGATCCTGCACGGAGTTGTTGAGGTGGAACTTGTCGAGGCCGTGGAAGCTCTGGCCCTTGGCGAACTTGTCCATGTTCAAGGTCAGGGCCGGCTTGTCGTCGATGCCCCGCGTGCTGCCAGCCGCGCCTTTGACGTGGATGGAAACGCTCCGCCAAGTGTTGCTGCCCTCGCTGACGGTCGCCTTGACGCTCTTTTTCCGGTCGTTGCGGAGCGACTGCATCTCCTCCTTCGCGATCTCGATCCGGATCTTCGGGATCTGCCCCGCGAAGAGTTCGTTGGCCGCTTGGTCAGCCGCCGAAACCTTGGGTGGCTCGGTCTTCTTCTTGGCCTGTTCCTTAGTTTCGGGACTCGTGGCCGCGCCGCAGCCGGTTCCCAACGCGAGCGTGAGAACCATCATGGCGATCAACCCCCGGAGCTGCTTTGCGTGCTCCACCCATAGCTGACAGCGAATCATGCGGCTTCGACCCTAGACCCCGCCGGGGTATTCAACCAAGCCCGAAGCCTTCTACCGGAAACAAAAACGGCGCGCCCGAAGACGCGCCGTAGCGAAATTGATTTTGGGAAGATCAGGCCTTGGCCGCGATCATCCCGCTCTGGCGGGCGTAGTTGAAGATACCGCCGGCGTCGACCACGGGACGGACGTCCCCAAGGTCCTTGAACATGTAGACCGCCCCGGTGCCCACGTGCTTCACGGTCGCGGCGTCGAGATCGACGGTGGCGACGTCGCCGGTCTTGAAGATTTCGCAAAGCCGGTCGGCGCATTCGCAGGGGTAGAGTTCCCCGGTGGCCACGCAGTTGCGGAAAAAGATGCGCGCAAAGCTTTCGGCCAGGACGAGTTCACAGTCGGCCGAACCCATGGCGATGGGGGCGTGCTCCCGGGAGCTGCCGCAGCCGAAGTTCCGGCCGGCGATCACGATGGGATACTTCGAGTCGAGCTGGCCTTCCTCGACGTAGCGCGTCGGGTAGAGCGACTTGGGCAGGCCGTCCATCGCGTAGGCGCCCAGCTTCTCATATTCCTCGGCGATGGTGGGCACGAGGTTCAGGTATTGGGCGGAGATGATCTGGTCGGTGTCGATATTGTCACGGACGACGAACACGGGACCGGTAAACACGCTTTTCACGGGCGCAATCTGGACGATATGCCGCCGGATTGGCAAGTGCCGCTCAGTAACTCGTCCCTCTCCTCCTCGTTCTCGTTCTCGCTCTCGAAATGGAGGTGCGAGAACGAGAACGAGGGCGAGAACGAGCTGAGATCAAGAGCGGCCCTAGCTCCATGCTGGAAGCGTCGCTTGGTTTCCGCCTAGGCTCAACCCATGGAGACGTCAACCGACGGCAACAACGACGAACAGGATTCCATCCGGCGACGGATGGCGGCCTTGGGCATTGCCGATGCCGACTTGGAGGAATCCTTCATCCGCTCCGGCGGCAACGGAGGGCAAAACGTCAACAAGGTTGCCACCTGCGTCCAGCTCACCCACAAGCCCAGCGGCATTCAGGTGAAATGCCAGACCACGCGGCATCAAGGCCAGAACCGTGTCCTCGCCCGGACCATGCTTCTCGACAAGATCGAAGCCGCCCGCCGCGAACGCCACGACGCCGAACGCTCCCGGGTGGAAAAGCTTCGCCGTCAAAAGCGCGGCCGCAGCAAGGGAGCCAAACTTCGCAACCTCGCCGACAAGGCCCGTCGCTCGACCAAGAAATCCAACCGACGTGTCGGGCGGGACGACTAGCCCGGAGCCGCTACGGTGACGTGGTGGATTTCCAAAGAGTAGGGCGGGCATCCTGCCTGCCCCGCCCTGACGAGCGCTTTGCTGAAACCAACCGGCCTGATCCGACGATGATTCTCCCCCAGGATTTCAAGACTTTGGGACAGGCAGGATGCCCGTCCTACCTCAGCAGCTTCACCAACTGCTCCGCCTTGTCCGTCGGTGGTTGGCAGGCGGTGCCCGTGCAGACGTAGGCCGTGACGGGACCATGTTTCGGCAGCGTCTTGGCGAAGGCCTCCACCGGGCCGTCTTGTCCGAGGATCACTTTGTTTGGCTGGTAGGTGGCGTGG
This sequence comes from Verrucomicrobiota bacterium, assembly GCA_038203875.1. Lineage (GTDB taxonomy): Bacteria > Verrucomicrobiota > Verrucomicrobiia > Limisphaerales > CANJSG01 > CANJSG01. The sequence goes on along the minus strand of JBBRDN010000146.1, from coordinate 3,775 downwards.
GCCGCCGCGATCAGTTTGCGGAACTCCGGCGATTTCGGATCACCCACCAGGACGACACGTTTTGGTTCTTCCATGGCGAAGTCCAGGGCCGTCAACAGCTGTGGGACGCCGAGTGGCCGGTCCTTCATATGGGAGGAGAAAAGCAGCAGTGTTCCGTCAGCCGCAGCGCGGAACTCTTTCCTCTCGGTGATTGCGGCCAGCTTGAGCAGGGCCAGCGTAGCCGTGGAATTCCCCGACGGCTCCGCACCGTCGTAGTCCTCCTTCACCCGCAGGATGAGATCCTTGGAGCCATCGGCACTCTGCCAGAAACCGCCGTGCTCCGCGTCGTGGAAACGTTTCAGCATGGCCTCGGCGAGATCAACGGCGAAGGCCAGATGCTCCGCCTCCAGCGTGGCCGAATAGAGTTCCAGCGTGCCCGCCAAGAGGTTGGCGTAGGCGTCGAGCAACTGGACATGGTCGCGTTCGCCGTCGCGCCAACGGCTGTAGAGCGTCTTGGTCTTCGCGTCCCACATCGTGCCGCGGATGAACTTCAGATTCTTCTCGGCCACCGCGATGTAGGCGGGATCGCTCAGCACCGCCCCGGCGCGGGCAAAGGCGCCGAGCATCATGCCGTTCCAGGACGTGAGCACCTTGTCGTCGAGATGCGGCCGGAAGCGTTTTGCTCGTTCGGCGAACATTTTCGCCTTGGCCGAATCCAACAGAGGCTTGTCCGTCAGGCTGAGCTTGGGGTCGACAAGGCTGAGGACATTCTGGTCCGGCAGGGGATTCGGATCGCTGTGGTCGAGGAAGTTTCCCTTGGCCGTGATGCCGAAGACGCGTTTGGTCACGGCAAATTCCTCCGGCGTCAGCAGCGCCTTCAGCTCGACTTCGGTCCAGCAGTAGAACTTGCCTTCCTTGCCTTCGCTGTCGGCGTCTTCGGCCGAGTAGAAGCCGCCTTGCGGATGCGTCATGTCGCGCTGGACGTAGCGCAGGATGTCGCGGGCCACCTCGGCGAACTCCGCCCGGCCGCTCACGAGAGAGGCATCAAGGTAGAGCTGCACGAGTTGGGCATTGTCGTAGAGCATCTTCTCGAAGTGCGGCACGAGCCACTTGGCGTCGGTGGAATAGCGGGCGAAGCCGCCGCCGAGCTGGTCGTTCATGCCGCCGGCCGCCATGCGTTCGCAGGTGAAGAGGACCGCCTTGGTCGCCTCGTCGTCCTTCTGCCGGATGCCCTGGCGCAGGACGAAGAGCGGTTGCGTCGGCCGGGGAAACTTGGGCGCGTCGCCGAAGCCGCCGTAGCGCGGCTCGAACTGCTCTTTCATCGCGGCCAACGCGGCCTTCATCAGGGCGGGGGACAGCTCGACGGAATTGGTCGGACGCGTGTTCGTGAACATCTCCAGCTTGGCGTGGAGCACGTCCGCCTGGTCGGAGACTTCGCCGCGGCGGTTCTTCCAGACGCCGGCGACCTTGCCGAGGATCTGGAGAAAGCTGGGGCGCCCGTATTTCGGTTCGGGCGGAAAGTAGGTTCCGCCGTAGAAGGGCTTCAGGTCCGAAGTCAGAAATACGTTCAACGGCCAACCACCGCCTTGGCCCATGGCCTGCACGGCCGTCATGTAGATCTTATCCACGTCGGGACGCTCCTCGCGGTCGAGCTTGATGCTGACGAAGTGTTCCCGGAGGAAGGCCGCGACTTCCTCGCTCTCGAACGATTCCCGCTCCATGACATGGCACCAGTGGCAGGTCGAATAGCCGATGCTGAGGAAGATGGGCTTGCCTTCGGCGCGCGCCTTGGCGAAGGCCTCGTCGCCCCACGGGAACCAGTCAACAGGGTTGTGCGCGTGCTGCAAAAGATACGGAGACTTCTGCTGCGCGAGGCGATTGGTGTGACGGTGCGTGGTCGGGCTGGAAGTGGGTTTCACGGGGTTCGGCAGCATGCCGTTGGAACACGCCGCCAGTGTGACGACGGCCAGGGCAAAGGCGAGTTGGCGGGGACGGAGCGGCATCAGGAACCGCAAGCTAACGGCGAAGTGGAATGACGAAAGCCGAATTCCCGAGGGCCAGAAAAATGACGAGGTGCGAAGGCCAAAGGCCAAAAGAAAGCCGAAGCTCAAATGTTCAAACCCGAGGCTTCTCGTAAGGTATGCGCCATTTTCCGAAAAACCAGAGGTCTGAACTGGGCCCATGCAGTAGAAGGTAGGGCGGGCTTCCAGCCTGCCCAGTGCTGACAAGGGTTCCCGAATCGTCCGAAAGCCTGATCCGCCCGCACTGTTTGATTTCAGGTCGGCAGCGCCGTGGGCAGGCAAGACGCACTACTCTTCCTAGCCGAGGCCGCTTCGCGGCTCGTCATTCAACTGCCTGAGTCGGGCTCTCAAAGTTTCGGCCTTTGGCCTTCGAGCTTCGTCCTTGGGCCGCACGGCGACCGCCGTCACATCAGCTTCAGCTTCGGCAGGTCCTGCGAATCCACCATGCCCACCGGTTCCTTGCGGCGGTTCACTACGATCAGGTCGTCGATGGCGCGTTCGTTGAAGATCTTCAGGGCTTCCGCCGCCAGCGCGTCCTCGCGGATGCAGATCGGGTTGCGCGTCATCACGTCCGTCAGCTTGCAGCCGAGCACGTCGTCGTCCGTGGCCATGTGGCGGCGAAGGTCGCCGTCGGTGAAGACGCCGATGAGCTTTCCGCGTTTGTCCACCACGCTCACGCTGCCCGACTTGGCGCGTGTCATCACCAGCAACGCCTCCTTCACGGTCAACGCCTCCGTCGCCATCGCGTTGCGGCCGCCGGTGCGCATGATGTCCTTCACCTCCAGCAACAGCGCCCGGCCGATGGCACCGCTCGGATGCAGCCTCGCAAAATCCTTCTCCTTGAACCCGCGCGCCTCCAGCACCGCCATGGCCAGGGCGTCGCCCATCACCAGCGTCGCCGTGGTGCTGGAAGTGGGCGCGAGGTTGAAGGGGCACGCCTCCTTTGGCACGCGCACGTCGAGGACGATGTCGCTGAAGCGCGCGAGCGACGACTTCGGACCGCCAGTCACGCCGACGACTTTCACCGTGAAACGTTTGATGGCCGGGATGAGCGAAAGCAGTTCCTCCGACTCGCCGGAATAGCTCAGGGCGATCACCACGTCACCGTCGCTCACCAGGCCGAGGTCGCCGTGCAATGCGTCCACGCTGTTCAGGACGACGGCCGTGGAACCGGTGCTGGTCAGCGTCGCGGCGATCTTCTGCGCGATGTTGCCCGACTTGCCGATGCCCAGGAGGACGAGCTTACCGCGTCCCTTCAACGCCGCGACGATCGTCTCCACGGCGGAGTCGAAGGCGTCGTCCAGCCGCCCGCGCACGGCGCGCAAAGCGGCGATCTCGATGTCGAAGACGTCTCTGGCCCGGCTGAGGTGGCTCATCGGAAACACGATGGCAGCAAGCTTGCCCGCGATTCAATGCCCGCGTAGGCCGGGCGTTCGTGGCAATCCTCCGCACCTGGCCAGCCCGTAGCGCAGGTTGCCAACCTGTCGTATCGCCGAATGGCATTCGGCCGGGCTGCCGGAACTCAGGGACGCTGGCGGATTGCCAATCCGCGATAGGGCCGACTGCCAGTCGGCGCTACGAAGTGGTTTGCCGGGTCGGAGGCCGGCACTCCGGTGCATGGTGGGTCGGGTCGCGCTGCGACGCGCCGGGGGGGCCCCCGGCGGCCCCTCCCCCTCCCCCCGGGCGCCCCCGCCGCCCGGGGTAAAAAAAAACCCCCCCGGTGGTGGCGGTCCCCCCCCCCCCCCCCCCCCCAACGCTGGATGAATTTTTTTACC
>JBBRDN010000145.1:0-11602 GCA_038203875.1 Verrucomicrobiota bacterium | reverse complement strand
TCACGGGAGACTCCACAGGGGCCTACCGTGACCTTGCGTTGAACAACGGCGCGGAACTGTTCCTCGAAAAGCCCCGCGATGTGGGCGGTTGGCAGAGTATTTTCGCCACATTGTCGGAGCTGGCGAAGTTCCAGCCCGAGGAAGGATTCCGTGGCGTGCTGCGGCGCGTGGGCCTGCAGGACGTGATCCAGATGGAGTGCCTCTCGCGGAATTCGTCCGTGCTGGAGATCTCGACCGGCGAACAGCAGGGGCGCATCTTCATCCGCGAGGGACGCATCATCCACGCGGTTGCTGGGAGCCGCACCGGCGATTTGGCGTTCAACTACCTGCTGCGCCTCACCGGCGGCGAATTCAACCTTCGGCCCTTTGCCGAACCGGGATGCGAAACCATTTCCGGCTCCTGTGAATCCCTCCTGATGGAGGCGGCGCAACAGCGCGACGAGGCCCTCGAACCTCCCGCCGGCGATCCGTTGCCGGGTTCCGATCCCGGGGCTCTCGCCGATCTCGAAGCACAGGCGCTCGCGGTCGCGCCTTTAGGAGAACTCGCGGACGCTGACCACGCTGCGCAACCCGTTCCAGGCGTCTCCAAACGACCGAGAACGGAGGAGTTCCTCGTCTGCTCGACCCAGGGGGACGTGCTCTACGAATGGCAGTGCGCCGACAGCAACGTCCGCATCAATTTTTTGGAAGCCCTGTCGCAGAAGGCTCGGGTGATCGCGCAAGGGCTCCCGCTGGGAAGCCTGGAACGTGTTGAGGCTTTCGAGCACCAAAGCCGCCTGGTCATCCAGGTCGAGGCCGACCGGGCGCTCTTCCTTCGCACCGTGTATTCGCCGGTCGCGGTTGCCGAGGAGGCACCTCGATGAAAGCGACGCTCAACCTCTGGCTCACCAAGAATGTGCGCATTCACGGCGTGCTCGCCGGCGGTATCCGCTATCCCGACAGCACCGCTTTCAGCCAGAGCCTGTCGGACGCGTTCACCTCCCCGGCGTGTGACAATGCCATGAGGGGCTTGACCGACCTTTTCAAGGTTCTCCAGATGAACCGCCTTCCGTCGGAGATCGTTCGCCTGTCGTTCCAGGACGGCACCCTTCACGCGGCGCGGCGCGGCGACGGCGTCTGCCTCGGCATTTTCACGCTGCGGGATGCGAATGACTACGACTCCGACGAGTTGGGCCGCACCCTTGAGGCATTCCTCAACGTGGTTGCGGTCCCGGCGTGAACACGTCGCGTGATTTTGGATTTCGGCGCGCTTGAATTAAGTCCCGCTTGCTCCCCGGCGAATCCCATGCGAACAAAAGACACTTGCAGTCGCGGCGCGGCGTATCCTAGGTTTTAGTTCCTGAGTGCATCCGTAGCTCAATTGGATAGAGCATCTGACTACGAATCAGAAGGTTTCAGGTTCGATTCCTGACGGGTGCACCACAATTTTAGTTCGTCCTCTTCTGGTGGAGAGGTGGCTGAGTGGCTTAAAGCGCTAGTTTGCTAAACTGGTGTAGGGCCTAAAGCTCTACCGGGGGTTCGAATCCCCCCCTCTCCGCCACTTCTTTTGATCCGTTGGAATCTCAGTAGAATGCCTCCGATTCCAATGGCTTGGCGTGGGCTGAGTCACAATGGCAGTCACAATTCCGATGCCGATGTCGGACAGTTGTTCGGCCCTCGGCAGTGGCCGGTGCCAGCTTCGCTCCTGGGTTCCTTTTTCTGGTCGTAGCTCGTCGCCCTTCCCGCGCGGTTTTCCGCCGGCCCGGTTTAGTCACGGTTGGTGGTTTCGCCCCGAGCTTTTTGGGTCGTAGGGTGCGCTTCACCATCGACCGCAAAGACCTGATCGACCTGATCGACCTGGTCAAACGGGTGGAAGGCCGGCAGCGGAGATCCGACAAGTTATTTGTCCCGCCCGGTTCCAATGGTTTCTGGAAAATCGGGCCGGCGTGAAATTACCGAATCACTTCCCGCTAGCACGCTTCATGACGTAGTCGTCGGACGTCATGGAGGCCAGTTCGTAACCCTCTTTCGCCAGTGCGTTCATCGCCAGGTTCATGTAGAACGAGCGATCGTCCGCGCGATCTGGTTTGCGGGTCGACTTTAGCTGGTTGCCGAGCATCTCAGTAGATCCGTCCGGTCGGATCAGGTGGGTGTTGTCGCGGCCAGCCCAGCGGATCGTGGCATACTCGAAGCGGGACGGACTGGTGGACTCCGCGGCCGATGTGGTCCGGGACGGCCAAAAGGCGACTAGGGCAACGAAAGTCAGGACACCGACAATGCCGAGAACGGGGCGTGTCTTCATTTGGAGGGCGGGTTGATCAGGAGATGTTCGGACTTCAAGCGCATGTCGAAGAAGAGGCGGCCGGGAATGCGTTCGCCGGCTTTGAAGAAGCCGTTCGGCGCAAAGATCTTCTTCTGGATGTAGAGACCGGGAGTATCGGCGGGCGGATACGCGACGAACTCGACCTGTGGCGCGTTGGCCCAGCTTCCGAGAAATTCGCCTTCGGGATTCGTGCGCACGGTGAACTGTGCCGGAGTCTTGCCGATGTAGTCGTTATTCACCTCCATGCGCATGTTCGGCGGATCGGACTCGATCTGGATCGTCTTGGTTAGCGGTCCCGTGGCGCAGCCGGAGGCAAAGACGATGGCCAGCAGGGTTGTGAGTGGCAGGGGTTTCATTCAGGACCTTTCTTGGCTGGGAAGGCGTCTGTGGGTTTCTTTTTGAGGCCGGGATCGGAGGCTTTCACGCCGATGATTCCAACGCCATTCCGATTCCGAAGCGTTGTTGTGGAACTTACCGAGGCGACCAAACTCGCGCGTGCTCCCTATGGGCGCAGCGCTCACTTAGCAGCTGAGCAGGGAGGGGAACCTTTGCCGGCGCGGGAATAGCAGGAGGGCTCGCGGCATTCCCGGAGAAAGACGAAGAAGTCTACCCACACACGTGGCCTCACGAGGTGGGAAATGCCCATGACCGTCAGGTTGATGATCGTGTAGATTTGGACAGCGCTTTCCATAGGTGTCATGTCGGATTCGCCGCAAGGAATGGCCGTGCGGTTGTGTTGCGCCTGGTTGCGAAGCCGCGTCCAATTTCCGCTCTGGCACCCGCGCGATCAACTGATCAACAGCAAACGTGGAGGATGGCCGGCGACGGGGTCGGGTGCGCGGTGGATGCATGGGGGGACCGGGCCTCCCGGATAGTCGACCGCGATGCGCCAAAGGTTCCCTTTGCCGAAGGAAAACGGCTGCGCGTGCGGCACCGGCGCATAGTGGAGATCGTAGAAGTTTTCGTTCAAAAATTCCAGGAAGCCATCGCCGTCGCCGCCGCCTCCGAAGTGCTTCAGAAGCTCGGCGCGGGTTTCGGGAATATCAACGCGTCGGATCGCTTCTTCGTTTCGCAGGCCTTCGCTCGGCGCGCCGTGGTAGGTGCACAGGTAGGTGTCGGCCACGCCCGTTGCGCTGTCAGCGTGGAACGAGCAAACGTCCGTTCTCAGTGGCCCGGGATCATCGTTTGGCGGGTAGCCATTGATACAATCGAGGACGGGATCGAGGCCGTGGGCCCTGAGCAACCGCTGGTCTTCGAGCAGGAAATCTATGGCCGCCCTGCCGGCAGGGCCCACCGGCAGCGCGATGAGCCGGGCTTCGTCGAGAGTGGTTATCCCCACACCGACTTCCAAGTGCGCTACCACCTCTCCGAAATCGCCCGGCAACGTTCTCGGCCAGCAAAGGGCGTTGATGCCGTCCGCGAACGGCGTGGTGACCAGTTCGTCGAAACTGTTCACAACCTTGACGCGGGGGTAGCCGCGAAGCGGGTCGAGTGGATTCATGGGAGGTCGATACGATGTGTCGGGATATCCATTAGGAAATGCCTGCGGCAATAGGTTGGGACTGCAGCACGGCGCAGCGTTTGCATGGCTTGTCCCGGGCTGCAAGGCGGACGGTCGATTCCGGACCGTCGCCGCTTGACGGCTCGCCAACGGATGCCGGTCGGTGCCATCTGTGATGGGTGCCTCGCATGAACCCGGTCCGCGCCCTTGGCCTTTGGCTTTTGTCCGCCCTCCTGCTGGTGGGAAGCGTGCGTGCTGCCGACGAGCAGCCGACGTTTGCCGCGTGGAAGGCGGCTTGCGCCAAACTCCCGCTGAACCGCGTGCTGGGTGGGCGGATGCCGCCGAAGGCATTGCTGCCATTGCAGACCTTCGCCGAGTTCGATCGCGTCCTTGATGCCTACTTCGCCCTCGCGACCAATGGGCCGTTGGCGAACACCGTCAACTGGGTCGGCGCTGCGCCCCGGAGCGACACGTTCCTCGACGTCCAACGGAGCTGGTTCACACCGCCGGGAATTCCCTTCGAGCCTTTCGTGGAAAAGCTGGTGCTGCCGCCCGACGCGAAAGTGTTCCTCCAGGGCGATCTTCATGGCGATATACACTCGCTCCTGGGCGTTCTCGGCGCGCTGCAGCAGCGCAAGTGGCTCGACGGCTTCGCGGTCGTGGAGCCGGGGCTGCATCTCATCTTTCTGGGTGACTACACCGACCGTGGACTTTACGGCGTCGAGGTGCTCTACACCCTGCTGCGGCTCAAGCTGGCGAATCCGGACCGCGTCCATTTCGTGCGCGGGAACCACGAGGACGTGAGCCTGGTCGCACGCTACGGGTTCCTCGCCGAAGGGCGGGCGAAATACGGGACCGAGTTCAACGCCGCCAAGCTTCTGCGCGCCTACGATTTTCTCCCGGTGGCGATCTATCTCGGTTGCGGCACGGAATTCGTGCAGCTCTGCCACGGGGGGATGGAGCCCGGCTTCACGTCCGGACCGCTCCTTGCGGCGACGGGCACGAACCGATTCCAGCTGCTCGGGCAGTTGAGCCAGGGGCGATTCCTCAAAGACAATCCCGACTGGCTGAAGGCGGATCCCGAGGCCGCGGCCCTGGCCGGTCGCCAGTTCAGCGACTTTACCCCCGCCGCACCCACCAATCCCGGCGTGATTGGTTTCATGTGGAACGATTTCACCGTCTTCAGCGATGAGCCGGCATTCGCCCACAACCCCGACCGGGCCTTCGTTTATGGGCGGTCGGCCGTGGGTTATCTGCTGCGGTCCGCCGGCAGCGGCGACGCCAAGGTCCACGCGGTGATCCGCGCACACCAGCATTCCGGCATCCTGAATCCCATCATGCGCCGGCTCATCGCCGGGCGCGGCCTCTTCCGGCATTGGCAGGAGACCAACTCGCCGGCCGCCCAGAACGCGGAGCCGCCCGCCTTGGTCAAGGAGGTGGAAACCGCCGCGAGCCGCGCTTTGCCGGAAGGTTCCGTGTGGACCTTGAACGTAGCGCCCGACAGTGTTTACGGGGCCGGCTGCGGCTTCAACTTCGCGACCTTCGGCCTTCTGCGATTGGGTGCCCGGTTCAGCGATTGGAGGATCGCGGTGGAGACCGTGGACGTTCCGACACGCTGACTCTGCCGGGGCTGCTGGCCGGCTCCGGTGTAGAGTGAAACGCGGTGTCAGGGGAAACGGCGGGGGAAGACGCCTCTTGTCGGGCGGATCGGGACACGAAATGGTCGCGTTCAAGTTGAACGCGAGGCTGATCATCCTGATGGCCGGAGTTCTGGCGACCGGCATTTGCTTCGCCCAACTCGGGGCTCGCTCCGGTCTCTCCGGCAATCTCGTCCGCATCGAAGGCGGGCAGGTCGTGAATGAGGACGAACTTCGCACCGCCCGCGAAACCGCCTCACATGCGTCTGGCAACGCCAACTGGACGAACGCACCCGGCTTCGAATGGGACGCCTTCACGTTCACGCGGGTCATCTTCAAATCCGATCCGGGCCCCGCTTCGAACCGCGGCCGCCTTCGCTGGCTTGGCTGGTGGGTGGACTACCCTGACGCCGACTTGAACTTCTCGTTCCGTCTGCAACAGCTCACCTCGATCAAGACCGATCCCGACGGGCGCGTGCTGAAGCTCACCGACCCGATGCTTTCCCGCTATCCGATGCTCTACATCGAACACGCCGGCTACATGCGCTTGAGCGATGGCGAGGTCATGGCCCTGCGGAAGTATCTCCAGAACGGCGGCGTGATGTTCGTGAACGATTTCTGGGGCTCCGAAGAGTGGGAAGGGTTTGCCCGGGAAATGGGCCGCGTGTTGCCGGAGCAGACGTGGACCGATCTGACGACCGCCCATCCGGTATTCCACAGCGTATTCGACCTCCGTGGTCCGATGCGCCGTTTCCAAGTGCCCACGCTCCAGTTCTGGAACCCGGAACACGAACCCGATGACCCGCGTTCACCGCCGCTGCAGGGAGTCAACCGGGGAGTGGGTTCCGAGGAGATGCACGTCCGCGCGCTGCTCGACGACCGCCAGCGCGTCATGGTCCTGGCGATCCACAACAGCGACATCAGCGACGGCTGGGAACGCGAGGGCCAGAATGAAGACTACTTCAACAAGTTCTCGGAGAAGATCGCCTATCCCCTCGGGATCAACATCGTCTTCTACCTGATGACCCATTGAAGTGGGTCGCGCCGCCCTGCCTCAGTCCGCCGGCGCGTGGGACGGCACGCTGCAGGAACACCGTTCCACGGCTGACTTCCGCGAATAGGCCCCGCCTGCGGGCCATCGCTCAGGGCGCGTTGACGTAGCCCGGAGTTGGCTCGCATTCTCCGGCGTCCACGAACCCGATAACATCCAAGACGGCTCCCAAATGAACATCCGCTCCTTGCTCACTGCCGCGTTTCTCGTCACCGCAATCTTCCTCCATGCCGACCTGCCCGCCATCCCGGACGCATCGATCGCCAAAAAGAAGGAACTTCTCTTCGCGGACGATTTCGGGGGCGCCGAGCCGGCCAAGGCCTGGCACAAGGTAGTGCCCACGTTCGCCGTCGAGAAGGGCACGCTCAAAGGCACCCAGACCCGGACCAATGCGCCTGCGGTGGACGGAAAGCCGGCGGTCGTCGGCCACGCCGCGGTGCATGGGTTGGAGATTCCGACGAGGGACAGCGTGGTGGAGGTGAAGATCCGTTTTGAGGGAGCCACCATGATCGATGTCGAGTTCGACGACCGCAAATACACCGGCGCCCATTACGGCCATCTTTGCCGCGCCCAGGTCAGGCTCAACGGGGTGACGCTGGTCGACGAACGCGACGGCAGCATGCGCAACGACATCTACGAGATGAAGGATCCGGCGCAGAAAGCCGAACGCGCGAAGCTCCTGGTCGGACGCCAGGTGACCTATCCGGCCAAGCTCGAGACGGGCAGATGGTATGTCCTCGTGGTCGAGACCGTCGGCGACACGATGCGCGTCACGCTCGATGGGAAGCCGGCTGGCTTCCTGAGATCCTCCGGCATCGGCCACGCCACGAAGTCCAAGATCGAACTGGGCGTCGCGGGCACGGATGGCTTCTTCGACGACATCAAGGTCTGGAACGCGGAACCGATTGGAAACTGACCGCAGCCGATCCGGCTGCAGCCGTGGGGTGCGGCCTTATTTTTTGGCGGCGGGAAGAAGGTTGTTCCGCTCCTTGAACCCCGCGGCGGGATAGCCTGCGTCGAGCTGCCATGGCACCTGCGCGTTTCGGAAATCACTCTCCTCGATCAGGAGTCCTCGGCTCTCCGAACCGGTCGCGTTCAGGAAGACCCCGGTGCCTTCCGACGCACGGCTGCGCCGGACGATCGCTCCGACGCAATTGGTCAGCATGAGGGCCGGGGCATTTCCATGCGGAGCACCGCGTCCGACGAAACCGTCGAGTTCGAGCCCGACGATGTCCTCAAGCACAAGCGCACTTCGCCATGCGGGCAGGGCGGGGTTTTCCCAGACCACTTCGAGTCCCTTCACCGAGAGATTCCTCGCGCGGCGGATCTCGAGGGCGTGGTCCGCGTAGTCGAACGGGGCGGCCGGATCGGCGGCGAGGAATAGCTTCAGGTTCTCGATCTTCAGCCCGTCCAATCGGCTCTCGGCATGGCCGTGGATGCGCGAGGTCCCCTTTCCGTGCGCGGTGACTTCACGGATGGTGATGTTGCGGATCGCCCCCGGTGGTTTCTCGCCCGCCTTCGCCGGTTGCTGGTTCATTTCGCTGACGCGGTTGACGCGGAAATGAAACGGCTGGCCGTCGCCGGCCCAGAACCAGTCGAAGCGGTTGCAGTGGATGGTGAGCCGGGAAAGCACGACGTCGCTGATGTCGCCGCCCTTGGAGGTGCTGTAGAAGACGAAGCCGCGGTTGACGTTCGTGAGCACGCAGTCGCTCACCCGCACATTGCGAATGCCGGCCTTGTTGCCTTCGCTGAACTTCACCCCGGCCGAGGCCGATGAAAGGCGGCAGCCGGTGACGGTGATGTTCTCGCAGCGGCGCGCGGGTCCCCAGACGTCGGTCGAGATGAAGATGATGCAGTCGTCGCCGGTCTCAATCGTGCAGTCCTTGATCGAGACATCCCGGCAGCCGTCGAGATCGATGCCGTCCGCCCATACGCCCGCCCTGAGGCTCGTCTGGACGAAGAGGCCTTCGAAGGTCGCCCGTTGGCAGTCGTAGAGCGTCAACGTCCAGCTCGGCGAGTGCAGCCACTTCAGGCCCTTGAACGAGATGTCCCTCGATGTCCCGAGCCACAGCAGGTGCGGGAAGATCTCGCGCTTCGGGTGGCCTTTTGGAAACGACCGCATGAGGGACTTGCCTAGCGCGTGCATCGTCTCCTTGTGTTTGAAACCCTGCTCAAAATCGTCCTCGCGCCATTCGTATTCCGCCTGGCCGTCAACCGTGCCTCCACCGGTAAACGATACGTCCACGAGTCCTTGGCCGAAAAAGAGCGCGGCTTTCGACGGGATGCCGCCGAACTTGTAGGCGGCCGGATTGGTCGACGCGAACACCGTCGCCCCGACGGCGATTTCGATTCGGACATGGCTGCGTAGGAGCAGGGTTCCCGACGTGTATTCACCCGCTGGAATCAGGACGGTGCCGCCCTTCGCCGCGGCGCAGGCGTCAATCGTCTTCTGGATCGCCGGGCGTGCGTCGTCGGCCTTGTTTCCGGTCGCCCCGTAGTCGCGGACGTTGAAGGTCCCCGCGGCGCTGAGCGCGGGTTCCGGTCCGAACCAGAGCGCCAAGATCATGACGCAAAGCTTCAGGGATCTTCCGCCCCGGTGCGCGACCGGTGGGTTGCCCGGAGTTGCTTCTGTGGCGAAAGGCATCGGCATCGATGTGTCTCCGAGCGGTCTAGTTTTTCGGGTCGAGACGTTTCACCTGGATGTTTCGGTAACGGACGAATTCCTGCGTGTGATCGCCGCCGCCGTGGACCTGCAGGGCGATGCCGCCCCTTGCCTGATGGCGCACTTCCTTCTCCTGCCATTCCATCATCTTCACGCCGTTGATCCAGGTCGTGATGTGCGGCGGGTTGTTGACGATGTGGGCGCGGAGTTCGTTCCACTGGCCGTGACGCCAGAAGTGCGGCCACGATTCCGGCAGGACAGGCAGCGGAGTGGGCGGTTCGCCAGTGGGCTTATCCGTGATCTCGGTGACCTTGTCCGTGAAGCTGAAGTTGCGGACGTGCGGTTTGCCGCCGAGGCCCTCGCCGTAGACGCCCATCAAATTGCCGCCCGCGTGGTAGTCGATCATCGCCTGCCAGGCCTTGCCGTCCTCCGTGCTGCGCAGGAACAGGCCGCTGTCCGGTCCGAAGTCGTTCTTCATCTCCAGCTTCACCTCGAAGTCGCCGTAGTGTTCGTCCGTGATGATGAGGCCGCCGTTGCCCTTGATGTCCTGTGATCCGACGATCGCGCCGTCCTCGACGACCCATTTGCCGCCCGTCTTGTTCGTGCTCGCCCGGCTGTGGCCGGTCTTGGCGCTGACATGCCAGCCAGAAAGCGTCCTGCCGTCGTAGATCGGGATGAAGCCGTTGGTGGAAGTTTCAGGAGAAGCGGCCCGGGAGCACGCGACCGGACCCAGGGTGATCAGAACGAAGACCGACAGGAGACGTTTCATGATGGGCAATAGACGGCCCGGAGACTCCGCTGGTTCAAGGGGATTCTTTGGAATGGCCGAAGTGGATCGGGATCAATCGCGAGCGCCTTCGCTCACGAGACGGATGTCGATCTCGCGGTCCACGAACTTCCATTCCTCGGTGGCGCGCAATTCGCCGACCATGTCTTCGAAGGCGGCGGCGTCCGCCGGCGGGTAGTCGAAGAACGTCAGAAAATCGAACGGCTCGCCCGCGGCGAGATCGCGGCAGTGGTGGAGCCGACGGGCGACCGCCGGCAGAAACTTCAGGCCCGTCTTCACGTGGCTGGAACGATCCTCGAAGATCGCGCGGCGCTCGTCCTGGGTCAGCGTCCACCACGCAGAGTTCTTCCGGATCGGGATCAGCGCGGCCTGGGTCGCCTCGGGCCGGCCGATCGCCGCCTGTTTCGCGACGAGTTGATCCTTCTCGGCGCGGGTGGCGTAACGTTCATTGCTCGTCACGCCCCGTAGCATCCACTGGGCGCCCTCCGGCAGGACGGATACCGATGTGTTGACCACGGCAAGCCTTTGGATGCCGGGGAGCGGATCTCCAATGAAGGGTTGGTTCCTCACGACACGCCAAGTTCCCGTGGCCCCGCCGACGAAGGTGAAGAGACGTGGATTCATACCGTCGGAAGTTTTCACATGGTGCGCAGCGCGTAAGTTCTGCCAAGCCGCGGAGAATTCACAGGCCTGGAAGTCATCTGCTCTCTATTGGATTCCCAACCGGTAAAATGCAGCCGGATTCGTGGCGTTGTCATCCTCGAGCCAGAAAACGCTGTTCGTCTGGAAAGTTCTTCCTACCCGGCTCCATGTTCGCAAGTCGGAAGACTTCTCCAGAGTCGGCAAAGTAGAAATGAATCCCGAAGCTTCAAGGATCAGATCCGTTCCGGTGCGATGCAATTGGGTAATCCTCAGCGGCAGATATGGCAGGGTTGTGAAAATCGATTCAGTGCTGGCACCACGTTGGATGGAAGTCGTGAAACCGGCAGCCGAATTGGAATCGTTTTGCCATCTCTCCAGCGCAATCCGGTAGTCCCGCCCGAGTTTCAAAACTCCCGGAGCAAGGTCGACGCTGCCTGCCGCGATGGTGACGTGGTTCGGGCTGCCGGGTTCAGGTGACGAATAGACCTGCTCCCCGGAATGGCCGTCGGTGATGCGGATAACGGCGGCATCGCCAACACCGAAACCGGTGGTCCAAGAGATTCGAAAACCGTTGTTCGTGCCCTTTCCCAGGCTGGTCGGAAGCTCGGTCAGTTGCGCGGGATCCGGCAGCAGGACGCTCGTTACGGGGACAAACAAAAATTGCATGTAGTCGGGCGAATCGACCTCGAACCTGTAATCTCCGGTCGGGAAGAGAGTGGGGAGTTGGGAGGGAACCTCGACCGACGAGTTCATCGAGAACGAGGTCTGATCCGGCGAGTCCGCATAGAGGCGTGTCCGTTGCAGTTTAGGGTTAACAATCTGCACTTCTGAAATTCGGGATTGGAGACCCAATCTTGCAAGCGCTTTGACAAGGACGGGGCCGTCGAGTGCCGGGAGATTGGTTCCGCTTTGCGGGCACTTTTTGAGAAACGACAGGAGAAAATACGGTGCACCCTGGACCGGCTCCTCCGATCTCAATGTAAAGCTCCCGTCGCGGTCGAGATCCAGGGGAAGTCCACC
>JBBRDN010000144.1:0-11619 GCA_038203875.1 Verrucomicrobiota bacterium | reverse complement strand
CAACGGATCAAGGGTATGAAGATTCCCCTCGGAATGGACGATGCGAAACCGCTGAAGGCCGGGGTTCAATACCGCTTGCTGGTGGCGGCCGGCAGCAAGCTGGGCACCTTCGGATTCAACCTCCCGATCAAATCGCAACCGCCGGCCAAGTGACCCGAACGTCGGTCGCGGCGACCGGGCAATAGTTGCGCTTGCAGGTCCCCAAGCCTCCAGCCTCCAATGGGCGATGACCTCCGACCTCGCCGGTAAAGTCGTCCTGATCACGGGCGCATCGGGTGGAATCGGTGCCGCCATCGCCAGAAAGTTCGCGGAAGAAGGCGCCCGTCTCATCCTCCAATACCGCACAGGCCGCGACCGCGCTGAAACGTTGCGCAAGGAACTGTCCGGCGCCGAGGCGATCAGCGTCCGCGCGGATCTGACGAAGGAAGCCGACGTCCGTCACTTGTTCGTCACCGCCACGAAACGTTTCGGCCAAATCGACACTCTCGTGGCCAACGCCGGCTCATGGGAGACTCAGGACGTTCCCCTTCAGGCGATGTCGCTCAAGCAGTGGAAGTCGACGATTGACGGCGTCCTGACTGCCACATTCCTCAGCGCCCGAGAATTTTTTCGGCTCGTCGCCAAACAGAAACGCGGCAACGCCGTCCTCGTCGCCTCAACCGCCGGAGTTTTTGGCGAAGCTTTTCACGCCGACTACGCCGCCGCCAAAGCCGCCATGGCCTACGGTTTGGTGCGATCACTAAAAAACGAGATCTCCCGGATCGCGCCCCACACGGCGACCTACTGCGGTGGCCGGGTGAACTGCGTTTGCCCCGGATGGACGGTCGTCCCGCGCAACGCCGCCAAACTGAAAGATGCCGCCGTGGTCAAGAAGGTGACCTCGACGATGTCCCTGCCCCAGCTCGGGCGGCCCGAGGACATGGCGAACGCGATCGTCTTTTTGAGTTCGGATTCCCTGGCCCGTCACATCACCGGCCAGACGCTGGTCGTCGCCGGAGGAATGGAAGGCCGACGTCTCTGGGCACCGAACGAGATCGACCCGACGATCGCCTGATTCCCTGAGGGACGATCAGGCCGGCTTGATCTGCGTTTCCACCCAACGCGCCATCAGCCAAAGAGCGTCGGACAGGCGATTCAGGTAGATGATGATCTCGGCGTTGTTGAGCTGCCCCGACTCATGGAGGGCGCAAACCCGGCGTTCCGCCCGGCGGCAGGTGGTCCGGGCCAAGTCGAGCGCAGCGGAATTCAACGTGGCGCCCGGCGTCGCCCAGCCCTTGAAAGACACGTTCTGCCCCTCGATCTCCTCAACCAGGACATCCAGCTTCGATGTCAACGCGGGCGTCACCAGTTCGAACCCATCCTTCTGATACCGGGCCAAGTCGTCGACCCCGGTGGCCAGTTCGCCCATCAGAGTCACCAGATCCTTCTGGACGGTCAGCACGTTCTTGCTGATGAAGTCCTCCGTGGCCGACGCCCGGACCATTCCGAGAGCCGCATTGAGCTCGTCCACGCTGCCGTAGGCATCGACCCGTGGATGGCACTTCGAGACCCGGCGGTTATACATCAGGCCCGTCATTCCGGCGTCTCCCGTTCTGGTGGCAATGCTCATGAAGCACGAAGGATAGCCGCCCGAACCCCCCGTGCAACCCGCCTTGCCGCTTCTTGCGGCCACCTTGCCAAGAATCGGCTTGCGGAGAATTTGTAACCGCTTTCATCCTTCACTGGTCTCTCGTTTGCTCATCCATTCTATGAAAATTACTTACCTCCTCATCGCAGGATTGCTCATCGCCGGTGCATCCGTCCGCGCGGACGACGTCATCGAGTCCGTCATGAAAGACGGCTTCAAAGGCAAAGAGTCCATAGCCGCCAAAATCGGCAAGGGCGAAGCCTCGGCAGACGAAAAGAAGAAGATGGCCGGCCTCGTGGCCAAGCTCGTCGGCACCAAGCCCCCTCAGGGCGAAGCCAAGGCCTGGGCCGACAAGATCGGCAAGCTCGACATCGCCGCCAAGGCGATCGCCTCCGGCAAAGCCGACGCCGCAGAACTCTGGAAGGCCGCCGCGAACTGCAAGGCCTGCCACAAAGAACACAAGCCCGAGGACAAGAAGTAGGTCCAGCGGCGACAAATCGATTTAACAGACGCCCGGCGGATCACTCCACCGGGCGTTTTCCTTTCCGCCAATCGCCTCCCGCCAAGATCCGGCCACTCGATGGCAGGAACGGGCCTTCCCCAGCTCCGGCTCCCCTGCTACCTATCACGGCCACATGAACGTTACGGAAGTGCCCTCCAATATCAGCGACCCGGTCAACGCCCAGATCCTCGCCGTCTCCGAAGACCGCATCCAGGGCTTCCAGCGCGATCCCTTGGGCGAGATCAGCCGCTTATCCGGAGTCGCGCTCGACGTCGTCATCGAGCGCATCCACGCCATGCTCGACAAGGGCACGATCCGCCGCGTCCGGCAGACGCTTCTGGCTACGAATCTCGCGCAAGGGTCGCTCGTCGCGTGGGAAGTGACACAGGACAAGCTGGACGCCGCGTTCAACTACATGTTCGAGCAGGACCCCTTCTCCGGCCACGTCGTCACCCGCTCGACCGACGCCGCCACGCCCGGCTCGCAATACAAGCTCTGGACCACGCTCAAGATCCCGCAGGGCTACTCGATGGTGAAGCATTGCGAATTCCTGCTCGGCAAAGTCGGCGGCCAACACTTCCGCCTCATGCCCGCCAAACGCCTCTTCGCCCTCGGCGTCGGACACATCCGCCGTCGCGGTCTGGAAGTGGGGGCCAAGGCCGATGTCCTCGGCGAAGTCACCGAAGTCGCCATCACCCAGCTCAACGAACTCGAATGGCGTGTGCTCACCTCGCTGAAGCGCGAGTTCGAGATCGACGAACTCATCCCCGACCTCTGGCGCGCGCGCGCCGAGGAAGCCGGGGTTTCTCTGGAAACCTTCTACAAAGTGGCGGAAGACCTGAACACGCGGAAGGTCATCGGGCGTTTCAGCACCTTCCTCGAACACGTCAAGACCCTGGCCGACGGAGACCGCGTGACCCGCTTCAACGCCCTCTTCCACTGGGCCGTGCCCGCCGGCCGCGAGATCGAGGCAGGGCGCGAAGTGGCCCGGCACTTCTGCATGACCCACGCCTACTGGCGCGAAGGCGGACCCGAGTTCAAGAACGTGAACGTCATGGGCGTGGCTCACGGCACCGACAAAGCCCTCGTCCTTGCCAACAAGGCGGCCATCGACCAGCACCTCGCCAGCGTGGGAATTCCGTTGAGCTACACCAACGTCTTCTGGGGCGGCCGCAGCGAGATCAAGCCCAGCGAAATCTCCCCCTTCGCCTACCGCGACTGGTGCAAATCCGTCGGCCTCGATCCCGATGCGATGAGGGAGTAGCCCCGAAGCCGCCGACGCGAGGCGACGGACAACCAGTGACACGAACAATCCTCAATGCAGGAGCAGGTGCATGGGTCTTCGAGGAACATGCCTACGACCTCGCCCAAGCCCTTTGGGTCGATGCCTCCGACCGGCCAGCCGATCTCAACTTCATCCAGGCTTGGTCGGATCAAACTCCGCCATCAGGCGATTCGTTCGTCCCATGGGCCTCGATAGTTCAAGCCTCGGACAAAAGGCTTCAGGCCGAGGCGTTCACCCGCGACGGAGTTCCAACTCCCGAGACTCAAATCATCTCCTCGGAAGAAGAGCTCCGAACTTTCTTGAGAGACCGATCAAAGCAGAAGTGGGTTCTTAAGTTTCCAACCGGCTGCGGTGCCAAGGGCCATCAATTCGTGACCGCAGGGACGGAGCTTCGCGATGACTGGCCGCTTCCGTTTGTCATCCAAGAGTTCATCCAAATGGAAGAGCCCGCGGTTTATCGGCTCTACTGCGTCGCAGGCAAAATCTTCGGCTGGAACGCCCGCCGTTTTCCCTCTGGAACGAAGACATCCCCGTGGGTAGCCCATGCTCAAGGCGCACGTTACATCCACCTCGGCAACCCTCCTGAAGAAGCATCCCGAATTGCTGAGAAGGCTTTCAAAGCGACAGGACTCCTCGATTCCTTCGGAGCCGCGGACCTTTTGCCGAGCCAGCGTGGATGGCTCGCCCTCGAGGTCGGAACGGATGGTCTCTACAACCATGTCGATCGCGACTTCGCTTCGCCCTCCCTGAAAGACCAACTGGACCGGTGTCTGGCTGAAGCGTTCTGGAAGGACTCGGTTACGAAGCCTTGGGGATCAGGTCCATGGTTTCGTCGCCGCAACTCTGAATGACCCGGCTTCGTGCTCTTGGTGTCCTTCGTAGACGAAAACTTGGTCCACCAAGAGCTCTAAGGACCCAAACCGATTCAGCCTTTCGCTGAGGCAGCCGTCGTCTTCACTCCACCGAGAGTCTTCCACGCGACGAATCCCGTCGCCAATGCCAGCGCCCCGCAGATGAGATACGGCAGCGAGGGACGCAGGTCGAAGAGCGTCGCCGCGAAGATCGGTCCCGCGATGCGAGCGAGGCTGCCCGCGCTTTGCGCCGTGCCGATGGTGGCCCCCTGCTCGGAGGCGGACGCCAAGTTGGAGATCATGCCGAACACGGGCGGCCGCGTGAGGCTGGAACCGATGGACAGGACCGCGAGCACGACCAGCAGCACCGGCCAGTTCGTGACATAGGGCATCGCCACCAGACTGACGCCGACCAGCACAAGACTCAGGGCGATGAGCAGCGGTTCGCCGAGCTTCTTAACGGCCTTGCCCAGGGGCCCGCCCTGCACCAGTGCGCCGACCACGCCGCAAAAGGTGTAGAGGTAGACCACCCGCGAATCGAAGACGTGGATGCCGCCCTTCAGGTTCTCGACGTCGAAGCCGAAGTTGCGGCTGACCAGCAGGCCAAGCGTCGTCTCGAAGCACGTGAAGCAGAAGGTGGCCAGGAAGAACACACCCACCAGCGCGCCGATGCCGGGGCGCTTCAGCACATGGACGAACTGCTGGAACCTCGGCCGGTCTGCAGCCTCCTTCGCGCCTGGCTTCCAGCTTTCGGGGAGCTTCGCATAGGCGAGAACGAAGTTCGCCGCGCACAGGCCCGACGCGATCCAGCCGGGAGTCGAGATGTTCCCCAGCTTCAGGCCCAGGCCGCCCAGCGCAGGCCCGAAGATGAACCCGAGCCCGAAGGCCATTCCGATCAATCCCATTTTCTTAGACCGCTCCTCTGGCGGCGTCACGTCCGCGATGTAGGCCTGGGCGACGGTGATGTTGGCTCCACAGATGCCGGCGAAGACGCGAGCGGTGAACAAGAGCACAAGCGCGGCCGTTCCGGTTTGTCCCGAACCAATGGCGAAGACGGCGTAGGAGACGGCCGCCCCGGCAGTGCTCACCAGCAGGACCGGCCGCCTGCCGATGCGGTCCGAAAGCCGTCCCCACACTGGTGCAAAGATGAACTGCATGGCCGAATAGCTGGCCATCAGGCAACCGATGACGAAGCCGCTCGCATCAAGGCTCCGGGCGAAGATGGGCAGGAGCGGCAGGACGATCCCGAACCCGATCAGGTCGATGAAGACCGTGAGGAAGATGAACAACAACGACGGCTTGCGCATGACAGGCGTGAAGACTTAGGCGACGCCGGTCGGCGGTGCCAGAGGAATGACGGCGGGAGAATGACGAAGAACGACGGCCAAAGGCCGAAGAGCACAGCATGGTGGTCGGGCTTCTTTCGGATTTTGGCCTTCGTTCTTCGTCATTTCCCGGGCCATTCACGGCTTGCTCTTGGATGGGCCGCCCACTACCAACTCGTCGGTCACCCGATCGCCAAAGGAACGCCGGAACAACCGCACTGCGACAAAGCCACCAGAGCCAAGAGAATGAATTTTCTTTCGCCAGCCGCGCTCTGGTTCCTCGGCCTCATCGCGCCGGTCGTCGTCTTCTACCTGCTGAAGCGGCGGCGCACGGTCAAACTCGTCGCCAGCACGCTGCTCTGGCAGCGGTTCCTCGCGGAGAACCAGGCCAACGCCCCCTTTCAGAAGCTACGCAAGAACTGGCTGCTTCTGCTCCAGATTCTCCTGCTGATCCTCGCCGTGCTCGCCCTGACGCGGCCGTATTTCTCCGGCGAAACCAAGGTCGGCCGTCTGCGCGTCGTCATCCTCGACGCCTCGGCCTCGATGCAGGCCACGGACGAATCGCCAAACCGTTTTGAGAAGTCGCGCGGGGAAGCGTTGGCGCTCGTCGACAGCCTCCGTGATGACGACCAGATGGTCGTGCTGGTCGCGGGTGCCTCGACAGAAGTCCGCCAGTCCGCCACATCGGGCAAGGCCGCACTTCGCCGCGCCATCCAGGCCGCCGTCGCCGGTGAATCTCCCACGCGCCTGAAGGACGCCATCAAGCTGGCAGACACGCTGGCCCGCGCCGCCTTGCCGCCCGCCGATACCGCAGGCGCAACCAACGCCGCCTTGCCGAACGCTGAGATCCATCTCTACACCGACGGCGCGGTCGGCGACCTCAGCGAGTTCGAGAACAAGGGCCTGAACCTAGTCTACCACCGCGCCGGCAAAAGCGGGAACAACGCCGGCATCATCCAGCTCGATCTCCGCCAGAATCCCGAGAACCGTCGGCAGCGCGCGCTCTACGTCAGCGTTGGCAACTACTCGTCGAACGCGCTCGATTCCATCCTTGAGCTGCGTTTCGACAACCAGTTGCTCGAAGCCAAGCCCATCAAGGTCGCGCCTGGCGACACGGCCTCGCTCGTCTTCCTGCCGCAGCAGGCGAAGGACGGCGTGTTCCAGGTGAAGCTCGCCGCCGAGGACGATCTGGCCGCCGACAACGAGGCCTTCATTCCCAGCATCCTGCCGCGTCCGATCCGTGTATTGCTGGTGTCGAAGGGAAACCGCTTCCTCGAAAAGGCCCTCCGCGCCGCTCCCGAAGTCGAGCTGGCCACGGCGACGGACCTGGCCGCTCCGCCCATCGGCTACGACCTGCTGGTGCTGGACGATGTCCTCCCGTCCATCTGGCCGAAGATTCCCACGCTCGCCATCCGCACCGCGCCGACGAACTGGTTCGACGCCTCCGGGTCCGTGGAAGCGCCGGCCGTAGTCGATTGGCGCGGGTCGCATCCGCTCCTTCGCTACGTGAACTTCGACGCGGTGCAGGTCGCGGAGACGACGCGCATCAAGACGCCGAGCTGGGCGCAGTCCATCGTCGAGGCCACCGAATCGCCCCTGATCATCGCCGGCGAACTCGACGGACGCCGCATCGTCTGGATCGGCTTCGACACGCTCAACAGCACCTGGCCGCTGCGGATCAGCTTCCCAATCTTCGTGGCCAACGCCGTCGAGTGGCTCAATCCCTCGCCCGATCGCGGCGGACTGTCCGTCGTGCGTCCCGGCGATCCGTGGCGTGCGCCGCTCGCGTCCGACACCGCCAAGGCGACGTTGACGCTTCCCGACGGCAGCAAAAAGGAACTCGTGCCTGTCGCCGGCCAACGCGAACTCATCATCGGCGATACCGCTCATCGCGGCATCTATCGCTTCACCACCGGCACGAACGAAACCGTCTTCACCGCGAGCCTGCTCGATTCCGCTGAGAGCAACATCCGGCCGCGCGACCAGCTCAGCGTCGGCAAGCTCGGCGAAGTGGCCGCGAACACCCAGCGAAACGCCAGCAAGGAGCTCTGGCGCTGGATCGCCTGCGCCGCGCTGGGCGTGCTGATGTTCGAATGGTGGTTCTACCATCGCCGCACGGCGTGATCGGAATGACGAAGCACGAAGGCCAAATGAGAAATGCCTGAAGACCACACATCGCCCAGCCGCAGTGCGGCGCCAGAAAGTAGCCCACGGCGTGAGCCGTGGGTAAACGTCGACCCTGAGCGAGCTCCGGAGGAGCGGCAGACTCTTTCTCTATCGCCCCTCCGGGGCTTGGGGCGCTGGCGTTCTCAAAACCCACGGCTCACGCCGTGGGCTACTTTCTTCCGCGCCTCCGGCGCCGAAATGCGAGCTGAGTGGAGACTGAAAATTTCCTGACCAATGGCCTCGTCTCCTGAAAATCATCAGAAGAAGGACCGGTGGTTCCGGGACTGGTGGGTCTATGGAAGGTCATCTCAGCCGGTGATTCTAGTTTGGATGGCCACATTGGTCATCGGGTGTGCTGCATGGCTCTACTTGAGTTTGCTTGGAGTGCGCTACGGCGACTCTTCAACCGACTCCGTCGTCGTCTACACCTCCCAGGACCAGGTTTTCGCCGAACCCATCTTCCAAGAGTTCACCAAACAAACCGGCCTCAAGGTCCGCGCCGTCTTCGACAGCGAAGCCGTCAAGACCGTCGGGCTGGCCAATCGTCTCATCGCCGAGAAGTCGCGGCCGCAATGCGATGTCTTCTGGAACAACGAGGAACTCCGCACCGTCCAGTTGATCGAGGCCGGAGTCCTAGTCGATGGCGTGGGCCGGACGAACTTCGCCCACCGCATGCGGCAGCTCATCGTCCGCACCGAGTCGATCACCGACCCGCTTATCCCGCTCACGCTCGATGCGCTGACCAATTCGGCCTTGCGCGGCAAGGTCGCGTTGGCCTACCCGCTCTTCGGCACGACCTCGGCCCACTTCCTCACGCTGCGCCAACGCTGGGGAAACGAACGCTGGGAACGCTGGTGCCGCGCGCTCGCCGCCAACCAACCGCTGCTGGTCGATGGCAACTCCGTCGTCGTGAAACTCGTCGCAGGCGGACAGGCGCTCGTCGGCCTGACCGACTCGGACGACATCCGCGCCATGCAACGCGAGGGCAGGAAGCTGTTGGCCCTGGGCCTGTCCGGCGATGACGACCTGATGATCCAAAACACCGTGGCCCTGGTCCAGGGCGGCCCGAATCCGGATGGCGGAAGGAAGCTGCTGGAGTTTCTCGCTTCGAAACGGGTCGTGCAAATACTGGTCGATGCCGGCGCAGTCGAACCAGAGAGCCTTGTCGCAGGAGAAATGATCTGCGGCGACGGCCGCCCGATGGTCCCGGCCAACTGGCCCGCCATCGCCAAATCCCAAGCCGAAGGCATGGCCAGGCTGAAGGAGATCTTCCTGCGATGAACTGGCTCCTGCTCCAGAACAGCCTGCTCGTCGCCGTCTCGGCGACCGCCATCTCGCTGGTGCTCGGAGCGGCGGTCGCGACCACCTGCCTGTGCGTGCCGTCACGACTGCGCTGGCTGGTGCTCGGAGCGTCGGCGGTGGCGTTCGCGCTGCCGCCGTTTCTGGTGACCAACTGCTGGCTGGAACTCTTCGGCCTGAACGGTTCGCTCCGCGGTTGGCTGCCCGCGTCGATCCTATCCCTCGGAGGCACGGTCCTGATTCTTTCGCTCCTGCATTGGCCCCTCACGACCGGACTACTCGTCGCCGCGTGGAGCCGGACCGACAGGGCCGTGGTGGAATCCGAGCCGCTCCTGCGCGGCGGCGCGCTGATCCGCTGGATTCTCTGGCCGGCGGCGAAACCCGCGCTGCGCGTCGCGGCTGCGGCCACGTTTGTCCTGACATTGAACCAGTTTTCCGTCCCGGCCCTGCTCCAGGTGAAGGTGCTGCCCGCGCAGGTCTGGGTCGGATTCAACACCACCTTCAACTACGCCGAAGCTCTCCAAGCAGCGTTGCCGATGATCGTCCTGGCGTTGGCGGCGATCTGGTTTCTTTCGGGAACGAGGTGGACCGAACCGCGCTGCGGTTCGGTTGCCAGCCGCGGCGCGGCTGGCGCTACCTCGCTATGGCGGGGACTGGTTCTCGACAACACGGTTTGGTCCGAACGCATCGGCCCCGGCGCACGCTGGGCTGCCGGATCAGTCACAGTCGCGGTGCTCGGATTGTCGGTGCTGTTGCCTCTCGGCCAACTGGCCTCTGACTCGCGCGCCTGGGCGGACCTGATCCCGGCGGTGACGGCAGGCAGTGGTGCCATCGTGACCTCGCTTGCGTTGGCGACCATCACAGCACTCGTCATCGTCGCGTCGGCCCTAGTCGTTTCGCAAGTGGCACAGGCGCCCTCGCCTGTGCAGGGATTGGCCAACGACAGGGCGAGGGCGCCTGTGCCACTGCTCGCCACTTGGCTCATCTTCCTCGTTCCCGGCGTCGTCCTCGGCATTGCGATGATCTGGCTGTTGAACCGCCCGTTGACCGGCTGGTTTTACGGCAGCCTCGGCGTCGTGGTCTTCGGTTGGACGCTGCGTTATCTCGCACCCGTCTGGACCGCGCTGAAGCTCGCCACTTCCCAGATCGACTGCGCCCAGTTGGAAGCCGTGCAACTGGCCGGCGGCAACCGCTGGCAGCAGTTCCGGCTCGCTGTGTGGCCGCAGCTCGCGCCGATCGCCGCCGTTGTCTGGTATCTGGCGTTTCTCTTCTGCCTTTGGGATGTGGAAACCCTCGTGCTCATCGTGCCACCCGGCGGCGAAACGTTGTCGCTCCGCATCTTCAACCTCCTCCATTACGGACACAGCGGGCAGATCAGTTCACTCTGTTTGATCCTGCTCGGTATCGCGGTGTTGCCGTTGGTCGTCGGTGGCGGATGGCGGATGGTCGGTCGGCTGACGACCCGGAACCTGCAACCAGCCAACAGCCTTGCGCTATTCGCCGTTGTTTCGCTCTTAGCTGGCTGCACTCCCAAACATGAAGGCCAGACCGCGCTCGATTCGAAGTTCTTTTCCCATGTCGAAGTCATCGGCACGCGCGGCGGGGCTCCGGGCCAGTTCAACAAACCCCGCGCCGTCTGCGTGGACCGCGACGAGAACGTCTATGCCGTCGACATGACCGGGCGCGTGCAGAAGTTCGCGCCCGACGGACGTTTCCTCCTCTACTGGCAGATGCCCCAGACCGATCTCGGCAAGGCCAAGGGCATGGTGCGCGACGCCGACGGCAACGTCGTCGTGATCGAGCCGCACTACTCGCGGGTGAACCACTACTCGACCAACGGCACGTTGCTCGCGCAGTGGGGCCTGCACGGGACGAATGCCGGGCAGCTTGCTTTCCCGCGCGGCGTCGCGGTGAATTCGCGCGGAGACATGTTCCTCACCGAATACGGGCAGACCGAGCGCATCCAGCGTTTCACCTGGCGCGGGACGAACTTTGTCACGGGCTGGGGGAAACCAGGAGACAAGCCCGGCGAATTCGACCGCGTGGAAGGCCTCGGCATCGGGCCGGACGACCTCATTTACTGTGCCGACTCCTGCAACCACCGCATCCAGGTCTTCACGCCGGACGGCAAACTGGTCCGCGTTTTCGGCAAACCCGGCAGCGGCGTCGGTGAACTGAGCTATCCCTACGACGTCCGCGTCGATGTGGCGGGATTTATCTACGTCTGCGAGTTCGGCAACAGCCGCATCCAGGTCTTCGACAAGAACGGCGTGTCGGTGGAGATCATCGGCGGTGTGGGTGGAGCCCCTGGACGGTTCAACAACCCGTGGAGCATCTGCCTCGACTCGCGCGGCAACCTCTACGTGGCCGACGCTCTAAACCACCGGCTCCAGAAGCTTGTCAGGAAAACGACCGTGGCAAGGGGTTCATCCGCGAAGGACGCGAAGGAACGCGAAGAGACTGACAACCTCGTAACCGCCGATGGGGATCGGCGCACTTCATCGGGCTATCAGCGCAGACTAGCGTCTGAGGCTACGGAGTCGGGAGGTCGCCTATGAAATCGG
>JBBRDN010000143.1:0-11789 GCA_038203875.1 Verrucomicrobiota bacterium | reverse complement strand
CGCTGGCGCTGCCAAGGTCCTTGAGTTCGGTGAGGAAACGGGCGCCGACGGAACCTTCGGGAATCTCCTCCGCCTCCAGCGCCTCGACGTTCTGTGCGCCTGCCTCGATGGCGTCGCTTTCGGGGTCGCGGGATTTGTCCGTGTGCGTGGCCTCGACCACTCCGGAATGTTCAAAGAAGAAGGCCATGCTGCCCGGTTGGCCAAGCTGGCCTTCCTTGAAAAGATTGCGGATCTCGGGAGCGGTCCGTTTCCGGTTGTCGGTGATGCACTCGATGATGACCGGAACCTTGTGTGGCGCGAAGCCCTCGTAGGTCACGTGCTCGAACTCGATCTTCTCGTCCGTCTGGCCGCTGCCCTTCTTGATCGCCCGGTCTATGGTGTCACGGGTGACGGAAGCCTTCTTGGCCTTCTCCAGCGCGGCGGCGAGGCGGGCGTTAAGTTCGGCATCAGGTCCGCCGAGCTTGGCCGCGACCATGATTTCGCGGACCAGCTTGCCGACGACCTGGCCTTTTTTCTGCGCGGCGGCCTCGCGGCCTGCCTGTTTCCATTGAGCACCCATGGGTCACAAAGGAATGCCGTCAGCGCGCCGAGGAAGGAAGCCGAAACTTCAGGATCGGCTCCTGGGACGGGACAAAACCTTGGATCACGCGGGACCGTATGGTTCATTCGCCCCCGTGTTCGGAGCAATCATCAACGCCGTGGCGATCCTCGTCGGAGGACTCTTCGGTGTTACGAACCCGAACGCGTTGAGCGTGGGTTTCCAGCTCCGAGCGAAGATGTTCATCGGGCTCTGCGCCTTCTACGTCGGGCTGCGTCTGCTGTGGCTCAGCGTCAATGGAACCGCGGCGCAGGCCGCAAAACAGCTGTTGATCGCGGCGGCCGCCATGGTGCTGGGATCGTTCGTGGGACGGCTGCTCCGGCTCCAGGAGGCCTCGAACGTCATCGGGCGCTATTCGAGCAACATCCTCCAGGGGAAGGCCGGTTCGTCCGGCAAATTATCGGACGGTTTCGTGGCGTGCTCCCTGGTCCTGTGCGCGAATCCTCTCGGGATCGTGGGCTCGCTTCTGGGCGGCGTGCTCGAGGTGCATCCGCTTTTCCGCCACTCGCCGCTGTTCGTGAAGGCGATGATGGATGCGCTGGCCGCGGCCTCGCTGGCGGGGATCTTCCGGTGGGGAGTGATCGGCAGCTTCCTGCCGGTGCTCGCGTGGCAGGGAACGCTCGCGCTGCTCGCTGAGACCGCGTTGCCGTGGCTTCGGGACAACAACCTCATCGACTCGGTCGGCGCGACAGGCGGCATTTTCATCGCCGTGTCGGCGCTCGTCATCTTCGAGATCAAGAAGGTGGAACTCGCGAGCTTCATCCCGGGGTTGTTCCTGGCGCCGCTGTTTACGTGGTGGCTGAAGTGACGACGGGGAAACGACGAAGCGCGAAGGCCAAAAGCCGACCGAAGCCGAGACGGATACTCTCCGAATGATGCCGTCGGGCGGATGGCTTTTCAGCGGACGAAAAGCACTACGACCAACACGACACCTACCAGCGCGGCGACCCCGAGCACGCCGAGGCATCCTTTGCCGGCAGGGGCGGCGGTGAATTTCTCCGGCGACAGCTTGCGCAGCTCCTGTTCGAGGAACTCCACGGCCTCCTTGGACTCCTTAAGCCCCGCGCCCGTGCAGTCGCGATGGAGCTTGATCGCGGCGATCTTCTCGCCCCGATAGAGCGTCTGCTTGATCTCTTCCAGTTTCTCGGGTGGCAGCGGTTGGTTCATGGCTTCGGCGGGTTCGACGGCAAGGTTGCGGCGGCGGGTGGCGGATGCAATCCGTCAGGCGGTGGACTTCCTTCCGAAACGTCCGAGCAGGAGCGAAACAACTTCCTTGGCGACCGGCACGCGTAGGAAAAGGGCGACTCCGAAGTAGACTCCCGTGGCCACGGTCATCGGGAAGAAAACGGCCGAAACACGCGGCCAGAGACCAGCGGTTCCGAACTGTGCTTCGCTGAACCGCATCAACGCCCACGCAACCAACCCAGCGGCGGCGCCGGCCGCAGCGAGGCGGAGCAGCGGTCGCCGGACCTCGGCCCACTCCAAGTGCCCAAGCTTTTTCTTCAACGCAAACGCCAGCAACGCGACGTTCAGCAGCGCCGATGCGGAATTCGCCAAGCCCATGCCCACTTGGCGAAGCGGGATGATCAAGCCAGCTGTCAGAACAAGATTCACCACGAGGCAGAAGATCGAGACCCGCATCGGCGTCCGGGTGTCGCCCAAGGCGTAGAAGGCGCGTGCCAGGATGTTGACCAGGGAGAAGGCGATCAGTCCCGGAGCCAAGGCGACCAGCGCCGTGTAAGCCATGTCCGTCGACGCGGCGTCGAACCGGCCGCGCTCGAACAGCAGGCGCACGATCGGTTCCGCCAGGAGCACGAGGAACACGGTGGCGAGAAGGTTGACGAAGACCAGATGGTTTACCCCTTCGGCCACGGTCTTGCGGAACTCGGGGAACTTCTTCTCGGCCGCGAGGCTCGACAAGGTCGGGAGCAGATAGGTTGCGAGCGAGATTCCGAAGACGCC
Organism: Verrucomicrobiota bacterium; assembly: GCA_038203875.1. Lineage (GTDB taxonomy): Bacteria > Verrucomicrobiota > Verrucomicrobiia > Limisphaerales > CANJSG01 > CANJSG01. Next base: position 9,229 of record JBBRDN010000143.1, on the reverse strand, counting down.
TTGCGGCAGTTCCATCAGACGCACGGCGGTGTTGAACGCGGAGACGAGGCCGTCCCCCGTGGACTTCGCCAGCAGATCCGTCATGAGCACGTTCAACTGGAACGAGGCCACTCCGATCGTTCCTGGGATCATTTTCTGCACCACCTCGCGGACCGTCGGATCGTTCCAAGGCGAAACCCACACGGGCTTGAATCCTTCCCTGACCAGCGTCGGCAACTGGAAGGCCATTTGCACCGCTCCGGCGATCAGGACGCCCCACGCGAGGGCGAACACTTGGTGCGGCAGGTCCGTGCCAAAGTGCGGCACGACCAGCCAAACGACCGCGATCAGCACGAGGTTGAGAGCCACGGCTCCGAGTGCCGGGATGAAGAAGTGGCCCCGGGCATTGAGGATTCCGATGAAGATGGCCGCGAAGCAGACCAACAGGAGATACGGGAACATGATCCGCAGCAACTGGAGCGTCAGGTCGGTGGAAGGTTGGATGTGACCCCGCAGCAGCGGAAGTGCGATGGTGATCCCGATCATGGCCGCCGCGGACACGGCGCTTCCCGCTACGAGCAGGCCGGAGATCACCGCATTGGCCGAACGCCACATCTCCGCGATGCCGGCGTTCTTCTCCTTGTCCTTGAAGATGGGGATGAACGCGGCCGTCAACGCGCCTTCGCCCAACAGGCGGCGGAACAGGTTCGGGATCTTGAACGCCAGGGTGAACGCGTCCGCCACGGCGGAGGTTCCCATGAAGTTCGCGTAGACCATCTCCCGGAGCATCCCGAGCACGCGGCTCAACAGCGTGGCGGCGGCCATCGCCCCGGAGGATTTCAGCATTTTCGACATCGACGCGCGCGACACTGCCGGAAGGACCGGCGCCGTATCACGCGGAAAGCGGAATGGACTTGGCTAACGGAGCGGCGTCAGACGGCCGGGCGCCTGCGATAATGCAGGATCTTGAACTCCGGAGTGTCGCGGAGTTCGGCGGCGAGTTGGAACTGGTCCTCGAACGGCGGGAAGAAGACGTCGCCCTCGACGGTGCGCTTCACGAGGGTGAGGTAGAGGTCTGAGCAGTGGGGCAGCGCCAACCGGTAGATTTCCGCGCCGCCCGCGATGAAGACCTGGCGGTCGCCGACCTTGGCTTCGACTTCCTCCAAGGTAGCAGCAGTGGTGACGCCGGGATGGCTGAAGCCGGAGCGGGTCAGGACGATGGTCTCGCGGCCGGGCAGGGGACGCCCGATGGATTCAAAGGTCTTCCGTCCCATCACGAGAACATGCCCAAGCGTGGTTTGCTTGAACCATTTGAAGTCCTCAGGAATGTGCCAGGGAATCTGGGAGCCGCGCCCGATGACGCGATTCTCGGACATGGCAGCGATGGCAATGAAGCGGGGCATTTTTTCGGACACGGATTTCACGAATTCACACGGACCGAAGATGAATTGGTCTTTCCGTGCCAATCCGTGAGATCCTTGTCGAAAGGAAAACCGGATCAGAGCTGCGTCATCGCCTGGTCCAGCGCGGCGATGAGCGGGGTCATGGATTCGACGGTCTCGTCGCCCATGTTGGAGATGCGGAAGGTGGTGCCTTTGATCTTGCCGTAGCCGCCGTCGATCAGGAAGCCCTGCTCCTTGACCAGCTTCTGGAGCTTGGCCACGTCCACGGTGCGGCCGCCGGGTTTCGCGCCGTTGTTGAAGCAGCAGAGCGTGATCGACTCAAAACCGGCTTCGGGAAAGAGGGTGAAGCCGTGTTTGGCGCCCCAGTCGCGCAGCATCTTGTTGGTCGCGAGGTGACGGGCGTAACGGGCGTCGAGGCCTTCGGCATAGAACTCGTCCAGCTTGGAGCTGAGCGCATAGATGTGGGGCGTGCTCGGCGTGCTGGGGGTCATGGAGTCCTTGGCGTTCTTCTCGAACTCCACGAAGTCGAAGTAGTAGCCGCGGTCCTTGACCGTGGCTGCCTTGGCCAAGGCGGCGGGTGACGCGACGAACACGGCCAGCCCGGGCGGCAGGGCGAAGGCTTTCTGAGTGCCGGCGAGGAGGACGTCGATGCCGAGGGCGTCGAAGTTCAGCGGCAGCGCGGTCATGGAGCTGACGGCGTCCACGATGAAGGTCACGTCGGGATACTTGGCCTTGAGCGCGGCGATCTCGGCCAGCGGGCTCATGGTGCCGGTGCTGGTCTCGTTGTGGATTAGCGTCAGGGCGTCGAACTGGCCGGTGGCGAGCTTGGCGTCAATCTGTTCGGCGCGGATCGGGGAACCCCACGGAACCTGGAGGGCTTCGGCTTCCTTGCCGCATTTTTTGGAGACGTCGAACCACTTGTCGGAGAAGGCGCCCTTCATGCAGTTGAGGACCTTCTTGGTGACGAGATTGCGGACGGCGCCTTCCATCACGCCCCAAGCCGAGGAGGTGGAGAGGTAGACAAGCTGTTTGGTGCTGAGCAGCGTCTGGAGCTGGGGCTGGAGCTTGGCGTAGAGATCCTTGAAGCCCTGGCCGCGGTGGCCGATGGCCGGGCGGCAGAGCGCCATGAAGGTCTTGGGGCTGACTTCAACGGGACCGGGGATGTGGAGTTTGACGTGCGCCATAAAAGGGACGGGATGGTTCGCCGCAGTTCCGGCGGCGGCAAGAGAAGTTTGGCAGCGATGCCGGGAAGCAGGCGGGCTGATGAATCGAGTGAGACGATTGGGGACGCGAGTGGTCAGTGGACCGGAGCAGCCATGCCGTTGACCTCGGCGTGGAGTTCGCGCAGGCGATGGGACATCCGCGCGACCCGATTGGTTTCCAAGGCAGCAACGGAGGCTGTTTCGGAAGGGTCCGTAGCGAGGTTGAACAGTTCGAGGCGGGAAAAATCCGGATTGGCCAGAAGCTTCCAAGGCCCGTCGCGCAGGGCGAGTTTCCAGGGGTCGCTGAGGGCGGCGGGGTATTCCCAATAGAGCGGCTGTTTGCGTTTCAGCTCCCTGCCTTGGAGCAGCGGAAAAAGGCTGGTGCCGTCAAGGCGAAGCTCTTTTGCCACGGAAACCCCGGCCAGTTCGGCGAAGGTGGGCAGGAGGTCGAGGCCCGAGACGGGTTCGGCGGAGACGCCGCCGGCCTGGACCACTTGCGGCCAGCGGATGATTCCCGGAACTCGGAAACCCCCGTCGGTTACGTGGAGTTTCATGCCGCGCAACGCTCCTGGTGAACCGTAGGAGTGCTGGGATCCTTTGTAGCGATTCAGTGTTTCAGGACCATTGTCGCTGGTGAACATGACGACCGTGTTGTTGCGGAGCAGTCGACCATCAAGTGTCCGCAGAAGGCGGCCGACTTCGGCATCGACCAGGGAGACGCTCCCGAAATAGGCCGCGCGGTTGGCATTGGTCTCGCCGGGATAGAGCGACGTGATCCGGGATGGCGTGGAGATGGGTTCGTGCGGCGCGTGGAAGGTAATGAAAACGAGAAACGGACTGCCGGCTGACCGTTCGATGAAGTTGATGGCTTCGTCGACGACGATCGATGTGGCGTGCCCGCGCATGGGTCCCTCGGGTTTGCCGTTGCGGACGAAGTTCGTGGGACTCTGATGGCTTGGCAGGGCGTTGTTCTGGGTGCAGAGCCACGATTGGAACCCGTAGTCCGTTGGAGTGGGTTCCTTTCCGTCGAGCCGGCTGTTGGTGTGGAGCTTTCCGAACAGGGCCGTCTTGTAGCCGGCCTTGCGGAGCAATTGGGCCACGGTGGTTTCTTCGCGCTTCAGGTGGACGCCTGAGTCGGGTTTGATCCAATCATCGATGCCCAACCGCTGGGGGATCCTGCCGGTAAACAGAGCGGCTCGTGACGGCGAACAGACCGGCGCGGCGGAATAGCAGTCGGTCAGACGCAGTCCGTCGGCCGCGAGCTTGTCGAGGTTGGGCGTGAGAATGTTGGTGTTGCCGTAGCAGCCGAGGTCGCCGTAACCGAGGTCGTCGCAGAGCAGGAAAACAAAATTGGGACGATCGACGCCGGAAAGGCGGTTGAGGTTCGCGCTGGGGTCGGGGCGGTTTTCGCCGATGGAGGGATCCTTTTCGCCGGCGCGGAAAAGGTCGTTCTTCTGCAGGGGAGCCTGCGCCCTCGAGTCCATCGCGAGGACGGCTAGGATCAGGAGTTTCCAAGCGAAGCAAAGCCAGCGGTTCATCTCCCACCAGTGAAAGCGGCCCGGCCCGTGCGGCGCAAGCTCTGGTCAGCCGCGCACTTGCACCCGGCCGGCTTCCTCCGCAACACTGGTGCATAGATGAAGTTGATTCGGGATATCCACGCGGCGCGCAAACCGGGTTCCAAACCGGTAATTTCGTTCGAATTTTTCCCGCCCAAGACGGACGAAGGAGACCGGACACTGTTCGAGAAGACGGTTCCGGCGTTGCTCAAGCTCAATCCCCACTACTGCTCCGTGACCTACGGCGCCGGTGGCAGCACCGGTGAAAAGACGCTCGGCATCGCGCAGAGGATGCAGGACGAGTTCGGTCTGCTGACGCTCATGCATTTGACCTGCGTGAACGCGACCAAGGAGGAGATCCGTTCGGTCGTGGCCGACGCGAAGTCGCGCGGCATCGACAACATCCTCGCGCTTCGCGGTGATCCGCCGGGCGGCACCGGCGAGTTCACGGCCACCGAAGGCGGCTTCGAATACAGCCACCAGCTTGTGAGTTTTCTCAGGCAGATGGGCGGATTCAGCATCGGCACCGCTGGTTTTCCAGAAGGCCACATCGCCTGCAAAGAAGGCCGGGAAGTCGACTGGAGTCGCTTGAAGGCGAAGATCGATTGCGGCGCGGACTTCGTGGTGACCCAGCTGTTCTTCGACAACGCCGACTTCCTCTACTTTCGCGACTACCTGGCAAAACTCGGAGTCAACGTTCCTATCATCGCCGGTGTGCTTCCGATCATGGGCGCGGGTCAGATCCAACGGTTCTGCCAGCTTTGCGGAGCCAAGATTCCGCCGTCGCTGCTGTCCCGGCTCAACGAGTTCGTGGGAGACGACGAAGGATGCGCCAAGTTCGGGGTCGAATTCGCTTCCAAGCAGTGTGAGGAACTCATCCGCGAAGGCGTTCCCGGCATCCATTTTTACACGCTGAACAAGGTTCCATCGACCGCGGCCATCATGGGGAATCTGGGTTTGGTCGGCTGATCTGCGGTTTCTCCGCGACGGGAACAAATCCTTCCAGATGGTGTCTTGACGCGGGGGAGTGCGACTTGGATATTCACCAGTCCTTGACTGGGCAGGGGGTTTCCCTTGCCCAAATTCTTTTATGGTGAAACCGAAGAGCAAGAAGCCGGCGCCAAAAGCCGAGCCCAAAAAACACGCCGCCCCCGCGGCGGTCCCTGCCGTCAAGCTACCTGCCCGCAGGAGCTCGACGGACACGAAACCCTCCCCCCTAGGATCCGTTATAGCCGCCAAGTCCAAGTCCTCCCAAATCGCCGCCGCTGTTGTTGCCGCCGGCTCCAAGCTTCCAGACGCGGAGCATCCCCTCGCCGCCGCCCTCCAAAACATGGGGAACATCAAGACCGAAGCCGGCCTTGATCTGACCGAGCGGGTGAAGGACCTCGTTCGCCTCGCCCAGGAGCAGGGCTACCTGACCCACGACGACATCAACGAAGCCCTGCCCGAAGGAATCGGCGCCGACGACATCGACACCGTCTATGCCAAGCTCCGTAACCTCGAGATCGAGGTGGTCGAGCAGGCAGAAGTTGACCGGGTTAAACAGCCCGAGCCCGAAGAGGAGGCGCCCGAGGACAAGAGCCGCCTCGACATTCTCGACGACCCCGTCCGGATGTATCTCAAGCAGATGGGCCAGGTCCCGCTGTTGACCCGCGAGCAGGAGGTCGAAATCTCCAAGCGGATCGAAGACGCCGAAAACGAGGTCAAACGGATCATCTACAGCTTTGGTTTCTCCGGGAAGGAGCACATCGCCCTCGCTGAGAAGCTCATCTCTGAACCGCCGAAGGAGCGTTTCGACCGCGTCATCGTTGACAAGAAGATCGAGGGCCGTGAGAACCACCTCAAGGTGCTCCGCAAGCTCGTGAAGAACGTCCGCGAGGTCGACCAGTTGGTGGACGAGAAGTTCTCCGAGCTTTCCGGGGCCGGCAGCAAGGCCAAGCACGAGAAGGCCGCGGAAGAGTTCAAGAAGCTCGACGACAAGCTCCAGCGCGCTTTCCCCAAGTTCTTCTACAAGCAGAAGGTCATCGAGGAGATGTCCCTCGTCGCCGATAACATCCACGACAAGATCCAGGCCAGCGTCCGCACCATCGCGGACATGGAGCACCAGAAGCGCCATGCGCAGGCCCAGCAGATAATCCAAGGCGAAGAGCGGAAGATCAAAGCCCTGGAAGATTTTGTGCGCATGTCCGGCCCCGGCTACATCGAGGCCTACAAGCAGCTCCAGCACTTCTCGAAGAAGGCGCTGCAGGCCAAGACCGAGATGGTCGAGGCCAACCTGCGTCTCGTCATCTCCATCGCCAAGAAATACACAAACCGCGGCCTGTCGTTCCTCGATTTGATCCAGGAAGGCAACATGGGCCTGATGAAGGCGGTCGAGAAATTCGAGTATCGCCGCGGCTACAAGTTCTCCACCTACGCGACGTGGTGGATCCGCCAGGCGATCACCCGTTCCATCGCCGACCAGGCCCGCACGATCCGTATCCCGGTCCACATGATCGAGACGATCAACAAGCTGATGCGTGTGCAGAAGCAGTTGATCCAGGATTTCGGCCGCGAGCCAACGCCCGAGGAGATCGCTGACGAGATGCAGATGCCGGTCGACCGCGTCCGCGCCGTCCTCAAGATGGCGCAGCAGCCGATCTCCCTGCAAAGCCCCGTCGGCGATTCCGAAGACACCAACTTCGGCGACTTCATCGAGGACAAGGCCGCGGAGAACCCGTCCGATATGACCAGCTACAGCCTGTTAAAGGACAAGCTGGGCGAAGTCCTGACCAGCCTCACGGAGCGCGAACGCAAGGTGCTCGAACTGCGCTTCGGATTGGCCGACGGCTACAGCCGCACGCTCGAAGAGGTCGGCAAGCAGTTCAAGGTCACCCGCGAGCGCATCCGTCAGATCGAAGCCAAGGCTCTCCGCAAGATGCGCCACCCGACGCGCCTCCGCCAGCTCCAGGGCTTCATCGAGGGCGAGGAAGCGCCCGCGCCGCCGCCGGCCCCGGCCGCAGCGACCTGATCGGTTTCAAAACGAAAAACCCGCCGGAAGTCCGGCGGGTTTTTTCGTGTCGTTGTTTACCAGCGGGTCATTCGCCGGGCTGCCCGAACGCCTGATTGTTGGTGGAAGACATCTTCTTCTTTCGCTCCTCGTTTGGGGGCCGTTTCTCGTCGCGCTTCTGCATCTGCTGCTGCGCGCGATTCCGCATCAAACGGTCGAACTTCTCGCGCTGCTCTTTGCTCGTGAGCGTTTCGCGGATGGCCTGGGTCGTCCGCTTGAGTTCATCGCGCAACTCGGGGGTGAGCTTGTCCATGACGAGCCGTGTCCTCTGGCGGCTGTCAGTCATGATCTGCTCGACCTTGGCCCGCTGTTCGGGCGTCAGGTCCAGCTGCCTCTCCGCCTGCCGGAGAAACTCCAGCCGTTGCACGACGAAGTTCGGCGCAACCGTTGGCGGCGAGAACTGGTTCGTGCCCATCGGGCGCGGACCGGCGACGGCGCGCGGGGATCGTCGGGTCAGCGACGTCCCCGCCATCGCCCCTGCAGCGAAGATGAGAACCGCTGCCAGAATGACCTTCCAAGGTTTCACCAAGTCTCCTCGATCTGGTCGGCATGGTATGCCGCAGAGGCATACAGCGACTGCTCCAAGTGGGCTGAGAGGTCATCCTCTGTTGTCGCCGCCAAACTCGGGTCTACCGGTCCGAATCCCCAAACACCGCAGGCGATCGCCACGACGCCGAAGGACATCGCGGAACGCCACAGCCAGCGGCCCCAGAGCGTCCATGGATCCTCGACCGCGCGGCCTCGGAGGCGCGCCATGATCCGTTGCTCGAAAGCATACGGCACCTGGTCCGCAGGCGTCTGCTTCTGTGCCGCCTTCACGAGCGTGTTCCTGAGTTTGTCGGCGTCCATGTAGGTTTCGACGGTTGTTGGCGATCCGGGGTTACAAATACTTCCCGGGCCCGAGCCTTGTAAGGATCTTTTTCATCTCCGCCCGGGCGCGAAAAGCCCGGACTTTGACCAGGGGTCCAGACCACCCGGTGATTTCCGAAATCTCCTTCACGGTCTTCTCCTCGATCTCCAGGAGCTGGATGACAAGGCGGTTGGCCGGGGAAAGCTGGTCCATGACGCGGTCGATCAGGGCCTTCGCGGCGGCGGCTTCATCGTCGGCCGAGTCGGGGTCGGCTTGGAAGCGCTCAAGCCAATCCTCCTCTTCATGGCTCAATTCGGTGAAGGTCTGCTCGCGGTTGCGCTGGTGCCCGCGCAGGAAATCGAAGCAGACGCGGACGGCCATCCGCATAAGCCAATGCTCGAAGGGAGCATCGCCACGGAACGATGAGAGCTTCTGGAAAGCCTTCATGAAAACCTCCTGGACGATGTCCTCAACTTCGCTTTCGCGCCGGGCATAGCGACGGGCGGTGGCGAAGACCCTGGGTTGATACCGGACGATCAACGGCTCGAAGCTGGAAGCGTCGCCCTTGAGGACGGCCGCGATCAGCTCCGGGTCGGTGGGGTCCATGTGTGTCGCGGGACTATGTGGCCGGGAGCGAACCGGTCGAAGCATAAAGCCACCGCCGTGGCCGGCGATGGCTCTGGTAGAACGTGGGACGGGTCACTTGGATGTCGGCGCGCCGGTCGGTCCGGTCTTCTGGCGGGATTGCATGGCTTTCAGGCGCCCGAGCTGGGTTTCCTCCGCCGCCGTTAGGGTTCCGTCGGCCTTCTTTTTTTCGAGATCGGCGAGACGTTTTCCGGCCATCTCCCGCATCGCCTTCATCCGGGCGTCGCGTTGCTCCGGCGTGGCGTCTGGCTGGCGTTGGCCGAGGAGGGGAGTTTGTCCGTTCTTGAGCTGTTCCTGGGCCTTCTTGGTGCGCTCGAGTTGCTGTTTCTCCTGGTCGGTGATGTTCCCGTCCGTCTGTTTCTTTTCGAGGTCGGCGATTCGTTTTGCGATCAGTTCCCCGACTTGCTTCTGCCGGGCCGCGCGCTGTTCCGGGGTCGCGGTGGGCGAATTGGTGCCGGATGCCAGACCACCAGGCCGGATGTTTTGCAGGCGCTCCCGGAGCTTCTCGCGCTGTTCAGGTGAAACTTTCTCCATCAACTCGCGCT